>NZ_CP048421.1 GCF_010450875.1 Sphingomonas insulae | reverse complement strand
CTGGCTGTTCGGTCATCCCGAGGTCTACATCCTGATCCTGCCCGCGTTCGGCGTCTATTCCGAGGTGGTGTCGACCTTTTCGTCAAAAGAGCTCTACGGCTACACCTCGCTCGTGTGGGCAACGATGACGATTGCGGTCCTGTCGTTCACCGTCTGGGTCCATCACTTTTTCACGATGGGCCAAAGCGCCAATCTCAATGCGGTGTTCGGCATCGCGACCATGACGATCGGCGTGCCGACCGGCGTCAAGATCTATGACTGGATCTGGACGATGTTCCGCGGCGAGGTGCGCTTCACCGTGCCGATGCTCTACTCGCTGGCGTTCATGATGACCTTCGTGCTCGGCGGGTTCACCGGCATCCTGCTCGCCTTTCCCCCGCTCGACTATCTCGTTCACAACACGCTATTTCTGATCGCGCACTTCCACAACATGCTGATCCCGGGGCTGCTCTACGGCATGCTCGCCGCGACGCATTATTGGTTTCCGAAGGCGTTTGGTTTCCGGCTGAATGAAAAATGGGGGCGTATCGCATTCGGGTGTTGGGTGGTGGGGTTCTACCTCGCCTTCATGCCGCTCTACGTGCTGGGTGCTGGCGGCGCGGCGCGGCGAAGCCAGGCGTTCTTCGAGCCGGCGTTCCGGCCGTGGCTCTACGTCGCCGGCGTTGGCGCGTTAATCCTGGCGAGCGGCCTTGCGTCGCTGTTCGTGCAGCTCTGGGTCAGTATGCGCGACCGCGATGCGAACCGGGTGTTCGTCGGCGATCCGTGGGACGGGCGTGGTTTGGAATGGTCGACCTCCGCGCCTCCCCCCGAATACAATTACGCCAATCTTCCGGTCGTCGCGGGGCGTGATCCGTTCTTCGACGGTAAGCGGAAAGGCGATCCCTATGGGGCGCCCGAGGACTATCATGACATCGACATGCCACGAAACAGCATGGTCGGGCCGGTAAGCGGCACTGTGGGCGCAATGCTCGGCTTCGGCCTGGTCTGGCATATCTGGTGGCTTTCGATCCTGTGCCTTGTCACGCTCATCGGCACGGTCATCGCCCGCAGTTTCGTCCGCGACGTCCAGCGTGTCATCCCTGCCGCCGATATCGCACGGATCGAGCAGCGGTGGCACGACGCCATCGCTCAGGCGCGAGCGATACCGCGCGAACGCGAAACGATGACGGTCAACGAAGGCTTGGCCGAGGTGACGGTATGAATGCGGGCGAGGTGAAGCACCCCGGCCTCAACCTGGGTTCGACCGACACGGATACGCATGAGCAGGCGGAGGGCGACGTGTTCGGCTTCTGGGTCTTCCTGATGAGCGATGCAGTGATCTTCGCGCTGCTGTTCGCCGTCTACGGCACCATGTTAGCTGCGACGGCCGGCGGGCCGACGCCCGCCGATGCCTACAAGCTCGGGCCGACATTCGCCGAGACGCTGACCTTGCTGACCAGCAGCCTGACGTTCGGCATGGCCTCGATCGCGGTCAAATATGAGGCCAGCGGATCGGTTCTCTTCGGCTGGCTGGCGATAACGCTGGCGCTCGGGCTGGCGTTCCTCGGACTGGAACTGCATGACTTTGCAACCATGATCGGGGAGGGCGCCTATCCGGCGCGGAGCGGCTTCCTGTCCTCGTTCTTCGCGTTGGTGCCGCTGCACGGTCTGCACGTTCTGGCAGGTTGCCTATGGCTGGTGGTCATGATCGTGCAGCTATCGACGTTCGGGCTCGACGCCCGGGTCAAGATCAACCTGCTGCGGCTCGGCCTCTTCTGGCATTTCCTCGACATTGTCTGGATCGCCATCTTTTCGATCGTCTACCTTCAGGGGCTGATCCGATGACGGGGCCGGGCCGCGAGAAATGGAACGATATCCGGGGCTATCTGATCGGCTATGGTCTCGCGCTGGCGCTTACCGCGGCCGCCTTCGCGGCAGTGCGCTGGCCGACCTTCGGCGCTGGGGCAACCTTGGGACTGGTGTTCGGCCTCGCGCTGGTCCAGCTGACCGTTCACTTCCGTTACTTCCTGCATATCAGCCTGCGTCGGTCCGCACGCGATGATCTTCTCCTGATCTTGTTCTCGACCTTGATCATCGTTTTGATGGTATCAGGCACAATTGTCATCATGTCGGATCTGCGCGGGCGAATGATGTAGGGCAGGCAGCTCATTTGTCGTGAGTTGTCAGGTCTGTCCTACGGTGTGGCAGTGAATCAGACAGGAGAACCTCGCCTCAGGGGGAAGGCGGATCAGCATAGTGGAAGCTGTACTTGTTCTGGCGCGAGTCATTTCCACCGGCAGTTGCTTTAAAGCGAGTGCTACGAATTACGTGTGGTCGCCGGACGGCTACATCAGCATCACCGCCAATTACGTAATGTCAAAATTTTTGCCGCTTCGAGCCCGATAAAATCAGATTATGTCGGAGGTCGAGGAAGCGGCGGGATCCTCGGAATGAAAACGACCTTTGGCGGCGAAGCGAACTCGTGTGGGGAAGCACGCAGCAAATCGAACCGCACCAATGTCTCGAGTGAAATGCGGCTTTTCACGGACCAATATCGATGGCTTCCGCTTTTGCTTGGTGGGACATTTTCTTATTGAATCCCAGCTCTACGGCTATCGCGTCGTTCCAGCCATACGGATCGGTACGAAACGCAACCTTGCCGTCGTCTCCCAGAAAAGCGTTGTGGTATAGCAGCCTGACCGGGATCTCATGAGGAAGATCGATAGTCTCGTAATTGCCTGATGCATGTGCCTTTGCCCAGGCATCGCCGACGCCCTCCTGATCGGCCAGCATTGCGGCAAAGCCCAAGGCGTCCGAAACGCGAACGCAGCCATGACTGAGGTGACGTTGACTGCGGTCGAACAACTCGGGAGCCGCCGTGTCATGAAGGTAGATCGCCTGATTGTTCTTCATGTCGAACTTGACGAGACCCAGCGCATTGTCCGGCCCTGAAGGTTGCACCCAATAGCCATTGATCCGGCGCATGTTTTTGGCGCGGATCGTCGCTCTCGACACCGGAATCGACTTTGGTACGGTCCATGTCGGGTTTGCGACGAGGCGGTAAATCGGCGAACCGAGGGGCGGGGTTTCACGGTCCGGCTCGCCAACGATGACCTTGCGGCGATCGACCAACTGTCCGTCGTGGTAATAGCGAAGCTCCGCGGCTGCGGTATTGACGTCGATGCGGGTCGCAGGCGGCGTCCGGGATAGCCAGCGTCGCCGCTCCAGGGCAACGGCAAGCGTTCGCGCGCGGTCGCCGGGGCCGAGTGTCAACACCCCGAGCGTATTGGGGCCGATTATGCCATCCTCGCGAATACCGTAATCGCGTTGCAATGCCTTCACGGCATTCGCGATGTCCGGCGAATAGAGGTCGACAGGTTCGGTCGAGGGCCGAGCGGCCAGATAGCCGTCGCCTACCAGTTGATTGACGATCTCTGGAACGCGCGGGTTCACGTCATCAACGTGAATGCTCTCCGCCAGCGTGATGACAGGCTCCTCGGCGTCGCCATTACGGTTCGCGGTGACATAGGCTTGCGACAACGCTTTATATTCCGGATCGGCAGGGGCCAGTCCGTCGAGCCATTCGGCGAGACGGTTCTGGCGAAGGGCTTCACCCAACATTTCTGTCCGATCTGCAGTCGGCCGAGCAATCGTATAGACCTCGTGAAGTGACGACGGGTCGACCATGCCGTTCGCCAGGGCATTGGCATAATCTTGCGCCGCTTTGGTATAGGCACGGGTCGCAGCGTCCGCTGGAAGCTCGTCGACCTCGGGCGGCAGGAATGCGTGGTGATCAAGACCATGGCGGGCGCGGTCGGCCAGCGCCTGCTTCAGGGCGGCACGATTGGCGTTCGTCCAAAGACTTTCCCACTTCGGTGCAGAAGCCGCGGTGCCCTGCAAACCGCTCTGCGATGTGTGCGCCATCGTGGGGACGGCGGAAAACGTAAGCGTGACCGAGGCGAGCAATACGTAAATCGTTTTGTTCTTCATGAGGGACGAACGAACGAAATCCCTCTCGTGCCTCACCTATCATGGCTGCAGCCCCGATTATCGTGGATTGAACGCGAAGGGAGGCTCGCTTCCCTCGTGATCGTCAGAAATCGGTCAGGCCGACAGAAGCTTGCCGATCCAGCGGCTGCGATCAAACTGCCCGCAGATGATGACGATCGCGGCCGTCAGCGGCACCGCGATCAGCGCGCCAGCGATGCCCCAGACCCAGCTCCAAAAGGTCATGGCGACGATGATCGCCAGCGGCGACAGGCTGAGCTGCTTGCCCTGCA
Organism: Sphingomonas insulae; assembly: GCF_010450875.1. Classification (NCBI taxonomy): domain Bacteria; kingdom Pseudomonadati; phylum Pseudomonadota; class Alphaproteobacteria; order Sphingomonadales; family Sphingomonadaceae; genus Sphingomonas; species Sphingomonas insulae. Next base: position 188,669 of record NZ_CP048421.1, on the reverse strand, counting down.
ACAGCGGGTAGACGACATTGCTGATGGTCAGTTGCAGAATGACGAAGCCGACGAAGACGAGCGCGGGCGTCTGCCATCCCCCGAACTGGACGAAGGCGAACAGCACCGGCGGCACGATACCGACGATGTTGCCGATGACAGGGACGAAATTGAGCAGGAAATTGAGGATGCCCCAGACCAAAGCCAGCTCGAGTCCGGTCATCCACGACCACAGGGTCGAAGCGACCCCGGTGAGGACGCTGGTGGCCAGCGTCGTGCCGAGATAGCGACGCACTTGAGCGGAGATGTCTTCGCTGGCGCCCAGCATGTCGCGGCGGTCGCCGCTCTCCATCATCTCGTACAACCGGCGCTTGAGCCGTGGCACTTCGGGCAAACCGAGCATCACGATGATGCCGATGAACCCGACATAGGTGACGAACCCATAGACACCGCCCGCCAGCAGCTGCAGTAGGGCCATGATCCGTTGACGGTTGATGGTCCCCGCGATCGGCACGCCATGCTCGGCCGCCCATCCGGCCAGCCGGCTATATCCCTGCTCCAGGCTCGTCCAGTTTGCCGTAAGCGCGGTGATGACCTGGCCGATCGACAAATAGACGGCAGCGACGAAAGCACCGAGAATCGCGACCAGCGACAGCAGCGTCAACGTGTAGGCCAGCCAAGACGGCATGTGCCGCGCCAGCCTGCGCTTGAGCGGCCATAACGCCGCGATAATGATTGCGGCGAAAGCGATCGGCATCACGACCGCAAAAGCTGCCTTCAGCGCCCCGATTAGCAAGATGGCTGCGATCAGCGTCAGCAGACGACTGCGATACCGATGTTCGGCCTGACCGTCGCTCATGCGGTGCGTTCCTCGATTTCAATACCTGCTTGATCCATCGCCTCGGCGTTGAGGCGTGCGCCGAGCAGCAACGCCCAGGCGGACACCATCAGCCACAGCATCAGGATGACTGCCGCGGATAACGATCCATAGGTGTCATCGAACCGCGCGAGATGCGTAACGTAGAGTCGGAACACGAGGGTCGCCCCCAACCACATCGCGACGCCCGCGATCGTCCCGGGCATGACCGATCGCCAGGGAATGGCCGCTCCGCTTGCCGGTGCGTAGCGATAGACCAGCATCAGGCCGATGCCCGATCCGAGCGTCAGCGATCCGAACAGGATAATCGTCGAGGCAAGCCGCGCGCCGGGTAGCCCGTCGGGGACGTAGCTTTGCAGGAAGGCGAGCACCGACAGCGAGATCAGGGCCGTTAGCACCAGGCCCGCACATCCCAACACCAGCAGCATGGCCGTGATCTGGCGACGGATGCCCTGGCGCTCGCGCTCGATGCGAAAGGCCAGATTGATGCCGTGGAGCAACGAGCGTCCCGCCCGGCGCGCGCTGAACAGCGCGATGCCCAGCGAGACGATGATCGTCACGCCGGCGGGGCGGCCGGACGTCAGCGTATCGCGCAATCCACCCGCTACAATTCCTCGCGCGTCGCGCGGCAGGATCGCGGTCAGCTTTGCAAGGTTGCGGGCCACCGTTTCGCCGGGGACGAACAGACCATAGGCTCCGGCGATCAGGCCGACGAGCGGGATGAGGGCGAGAAAGGCAGCAAAGGCGATCGAGCTGGCCGCGATCCCGAAATCATCTCGGAGTCCGCTGCGGACGGCGCGGAGCGACAGCGCGACCCACTTGCCACCGGACCCCAGCGAGGCTTGCAGATGCCGAGGCAATGCAAGCCGCCTCAGCGACGCGCTTATGACCGTGGTGACGGCCTTACCCTTCCGCCGGCGCACCGACGAATACCGCGACGAGGCAGATAACGCCGACAGCGACGAAGCCGACGCGATACAGCGTTGATCCTGCGCCGCTTCGAATTGAGACCAATAGCGCCAGCACGCACTGCATCGCGTAGAAAAGGGCAAAGGCGCGCGACGAGAGCGCCACGACCTGGAACGGATCGGTCAGCCAGACCACCAGCACCGCGAGCGCGCCGGCAAGGGTGAAGGCCAGCGGCACGCTGATCTTGCGCCGCGACACCTCGTTGACCAGACCGCCTGAGCCGATCGAGTCCGCAACCGCCGCGCTGAGCTGGCTGGAGACGGCCCCGGCCAAAACGAAGATGCCGAGCGCCGGCGCGATGAACTCCATGATGTCGAGGATGCCGGCCACTCCCTCGGTCGCTGCGGCGCGTGCAAGGAACGGCGTTAGCAAGGCGATGAAGGCGAGATAGATGGCGGACGCGATCCACTGCGCATGACGCATCGTCTTGATCCGCAGCGCGGCGGCATAGTCATGGCCGAGATAGCGCGACGTCTCGAAACCCTGGACGGTAATGATGAGGCCGAGCAGCATCGGGATGCTGGCCCAGGAGATCCGCGCCGGCGGCAGCGGTTCTATCATGCCGCCCTTGGCCCAGGCGATGCCGAGCGCGACGAGCATGCCGGCGATGATGCCGATCTTGATCGATACTGTCCCATGCGCAAAATGCTCGACCTTGCGCAGGCTCCCGCCCAGCGCCAGCAGCGTCATGAGCGCGATGATGACGGTCACGATGATGTTGGCGGCAACCGGCTGCCACGCCGGGTCAATGGCGATCGGCTTGAGCGTGAACTCAGCCAACAGCTTCAGATAATAGGCGACCGAGACGGCATAGGCGAGCGCGAGGACGCCTTGGGTGATGCGCGCGACCCAGGCGATCGGATCATTGAAGGTCGCATCAGCCAGATGGTTCTCGACATGGGTGATGTTGAAGCGGATGACCCAACCCGCCGCATAGGCGATCGCCAGCAACAGGCCCATGGCAAGGATGGCGGCGCTGCCGAACTCGCGGGCGAGCAGCGGCCCGCAGATCAGGAATCCCGATCCGATGATCGAGGCGAGCGGCGTGACCGTGGCACGCCAGCCATCGCTGCGCGCGAATGGGCTGAGGGTCAGCGCAAGCGTGACGATAAGGGCAACTCCCAAAGCAATGGCGACGATCATGCGATGTCCTCGGGCGAAGGGATCATGGTGCGGTATCCTAGCCCAGATATCGTTCGAGGCGCTGTTCGCGACCAGTGACGGTACCGGTACCGGTGGAATATTCGAACGCGGCGGTCACGACGATCAGGGTAGCTCCCGCGTCAGATCGCAAAATTATGCATGCGTGGCTCATTGGGCGGGCGCCCCAACGTTGGTCATCAACGCAAACCGCTGCCCGGCAGGGGCGGCCGGCACGGCGCTTACGCCCTTCGCCTTCAATAAGGCCGCGATCGCCAGCGCGCGCCGCTGCGACAGGTTCGGTCGTTCGGGGGGCATTCCAGGCGGAAGCCCAGGCACGCCGAGCATTGGCATGTTCCAGCGATGAGCAGCCCAGGCGGATGTTGACACTGCACTCTGTGCGGCTGCGTCGAGCGTGTCGACATTATCCGCGAAGGCAATTTCGGGCAGCGGCGCCTGTGGCGGCACGATGATAACGGACCATCCCTCCGTCTCGGCTGCGGCGCGCGCTTCAAGCGTGCGATAGGTCGCAACCGTGGCACCAGGCAGGGGCGCCGCGGCCGCCGTGGCGCGCCGATGATCCCGGTCGATCGTCACGTCATCGGCCGATACGCCCGTTACCAGCGCAATCATCTTGCTCAGCGCCGTCATCCGCTGCGCCTCCTGGCCCGCCATGTCTCCGGCCTGCCGTAATTCCTCGCGTTGCGCTTCCAGCGCGCCCGCACCGGCCTCGAGCAGGATCTGATCGAGATTCAGCCGAAGCGGGCGCCCGAGCTTTTCCTGGAGCGCAGCCTGCAGCACAGGCGTTTTCTGCATCGCGCCCCGCGGCGTGATCACGACCGCGCGGACAAGCAGGGGGTCTGCCGCAAAGTCGAGGTCGAGCTGGGTCACGCGTGCGGCGTCGCCGAAACGGTCGGTCAGAAGCGTGCGGGTCTGCGACACTGCAAGCGCCTCGCGGCCGATGCGGTTGAGGGAAATGCCCAGCGGCACAGCCATGGCGACGAAGACGAGAATCAGAACCGACGTCTGCGCCCATGTCTGGCGCCGGGAGAGGCGATGTCCAAAGCCGTAGAATCGGGCCATTGCGGTCGCCGACAGGGCGATCGTAATAAAGTTGGTGACGAACAGCGCGAAGGCCCCGGCGCCGACAGGGATGTTACGGGTGGCAATCCCGTAGCCGACCACGGCCAAAGGCGGCATGAGGGCGGTCGCGATGGCGACGCCGACGATCGTCTCGCCGCGGCCACGGATGATGGCGAACGTGCCGGCAAGCGCGGCAAAGAGCGCTACTGCAAGATCGAAAAGGTTGGGACGCGTGCGCGCCACGATCTCGGCCGTCGGCGCTTGCAGCGGCGAGACGAGCACGATCAGTGCCGTAAAGGCGACTGCCGCGACCGCTCCAATCGCCAGCGCTTTCAGTGAGCGCCGCAATTCCGCAAAATCGAACAACGCCAGGCTGAAGCCGAACCCCAGGATCGGGCTCATGAGCGGCGAGATCAGCATCGCACCGATCACGACGGCGGGTGAGGACAAAAGCAGACCAAGCACTGCGATGCCTGCGGACATCATGGTCATGAACGCGAAGCGCGCCGACCAGCCGCTGTCCTCCACGATCCTGGCAACCACCGCTTCATGGTCGACGCGGCCGACGATCGATCGCCGCCACCAGCGGTAGAGCGTGAGCCGCGCCAGTCGATCGGTCAGGTTGGAGGTATGTCCAGCTACTTCAGCCATATTGCAATCTTATGGCGACGTCGCGGCATGCGGTCACGCATTGACTTGCCGGGATCTGGATCCTGCAAAGCGGAGAACGACATAGCCGCTTACCGCGGACAGGAGCGAGCCGGCGAGGATGCCGACCTTGACCTCATCAACAAGTTTGGGGTCTGCGAAGGCAAGCCCGGCGATGAACAGGCTCATCGTAAAGCCGATCCCGCACAGGAGCGCCGTGCCATAGACCTGCGGCCAGGATGCACCGCCGGGCGGTCGCGCGAGGCCAAAACGGGCCACTGCCCAGACGGCTCCGAGCACGCTGACCTGTTTGCCGACGAACAGGCCGGCAGCGACGCCAAGCGGCAGGGGAGCCAGCAGCGAGCCCAAGCCCAGACCGGCCATCGACACGCCAGCATTGGCAAAGCCGAAGATGGGGACGATCCCATACGCGACCCACGACTGGAGGGCATGCTCCAGCCGATGAAGTGGAGAGTTTCGGGCATCCGGTGCGCCAGGCGAGCGGCGGATCGGGATCAGGCTGGCCGTCAGCACGCCGGCGATCGTGGCGTGGATGCCGGACGACCAGATCGCCACCCAAAGCAGCAGCCCGAGCAGCAGATAGGGCCAGAGGCGCACGATGCCGAGGCGATTGAGGACGAACATCACACCAAGGATGAGCACGGCGGCAAGCAGCGCAGGGCCGCTCACCGCGTTGGTATAGGCGACCGCGATCACCGCGACCGCTCCCATGTCGTCGACGATCGCGACGGTCGTCAGGAAAAGCTTGAGCGATGCCGGCACTCGTCTGCCGAGCAGCGCCATCACGCCGATGGCGAAGGCGATGTCCGTCGCTGATGGGATCGCCCAACCGCGCGCCAATCGCGGCGTCGAGCCGGCGATCGCCAGGTAGATCAGGGCTGGCAAGACCATGCCGCTGAGCGCCGCGACGGTCGGCAACGCCCGGTCTGACCAGGTCGCCAGATGCCCGTCGACCAGCTCACGCTTGATCTCGAGACCGACCAGCAGGAAGAACAGCGCCATCAGGCCATCGTTGATCCAGTGCAGGACCGACAACGGTCCGACGTGCTGCTGAAGCGCCGCAAAATACACCGCGGCTAACGGACTGTTGGCGATGCCCAGTGCCGCAAGCGCCGCAACGATCAGGACAATACCGCCCGACGCGCCGCTTTGCAGAAAGGCACGTATGGCCGACCGCGGACGGATCTGAACCGCAATCTTTTTGGCAACGGCGATTACCGGCGCCGGGGGCGCAGCGTTTTCGGGCAAGAGGGACCTCGGGCGTCAACATGCGCGCTGGCGGCCCGACCAGCGCATCAACCTGCCCGATCTTCGATCTGACACCCTCGTCGTTCTATTTCATGCATGGCTAAACGGGGCAAGTCGCAGATGCCGTTGGTCGCGGCGACAATTGCAGGATGCTCGTCTAGAGCGAAGCGCATGACGTCACCGAAGCCCGGTCCGCGCAAGGCACCGCGATTTTACCGTCGAAGCGTCGTGTCGCCGTCGACGACCTTGCTCGCGAGGATTGCGGCTGCGCTCGCGCTGGTGGGCATCGCTCTGGCAGGGCATTGGTTCGACCGCGCCGGCCTGCGCGACAATGTGGACGGCGTGGTGTCGTTCCTGGACGTGGTCTATTTCACCATGATCACCGTCACGACCGTCGGTTATGGTGACATCGTTCCGGTGACCGACCGTGCCCGGATGTTCGACACATTCGTGGTCACGCCGGTGCGTGTCTTCGTCTGGCTGATCTTCCTGGGATCGGCCTATAGTTTTCTTCTCCGCAATACTTGGGAGCGTTGGCGCATGGCGGCCATCCAACGGCGATTGAACGGCCACACGATCATCTGCGGCTTCGGGGCGACCGGGCGGGAGGCGGCGGATGAGCTGGTTCGACGCGGATGCCCGCCGGGAGAGATTGTCGTGGTGGATCAGTCAGAAACCGCGCTCGAGGAGGCGATCGCCCAGGACCTTGCCACCGTTCATGGCGATGCCACGCACAACGCCGTTCTGACGGCGGCAGGGATCGAGCGGGCTCGCTCGCTTATCGTTACGCCGGGGCGTGACGATACAGCGGTGTTGATCGCGCTCACGGCCCGGCGGCTTGCCACGCATGTGCCGGTCGCGGTGGCGATCCAAGCGACGGAAAACGAGGTGCTGGCGAGCGATGCCGGGGCAACGGTCATCGTCAACCCCACCAGCTTTGGCGGGCAATTGCTCGCGGGGGCAAGCCGGGGCGCCCATATCGCCGATTATGTCTCGGATCTGGTCACGTCGCACGGCCGCATCGCCCTGCATGAGCGGGTGGCCATTGCTTCGGATGTCGGTTTGCCCCTTCGAGACCTGCGGCCCGGGCAAGGGCTGCGCCTCTATCGCAGCGGTCGCGCCATCGGCTTCTGGGAGGATGCCGCCATCGTCGAAAAGGGCGATATCATCATCGAGGTGTTGCCGCAGGACGGTCCGTGATCTGCCCCTTTGCGGTCTCAGGAGCCTTCAGGATCAAGAACAAGCACCGCCCCGCCGCTTGCTGCCAGTGGCACCCGCAGGCTGGTACCAGCGCGCAACGTACCACCGCGCCCGTCTAGGATTGGTGGCCTCGCGCCGTCTATCAAGGCATGCAGCTTCCATCGCCCTTCGGACAGGAAACCGAGCGGGAGCGTGACCGTACGTGATCGTTCGTCGTTCATCACCCCGACGAACCAGCGCTTGCCGCTGCGCCGGGCGACTGCAATCCATTGACCCCATTCGCCCGCTACGCCACGCGTCTCGTCCCACACCGCCGGCACCAGCCGCAGGAAGTTTGCCCCCGCCTGCGGCCTGCCTTGCTGGTCCAGATAGGCTTGCGGTGCGTCCGCCAACGATTGCAGCGGACTGGGATAGACCACGAACATGGCAAGCTGCTGTGCACGCGTGGTCATCACCTCGGGCAGGACGTGGCGGGGCTTGAACGCCTTCGAAGTGACATTGCGAAAGCCGCCGGGGGTATAGTCCATCGGTCCAATCGTCGCGCGACTGTACGCGAGACGGACGTTGGCACCGGCCGTCACCTTTCGGCTCCACTTGTTATACTCGGCCCCCATCACGCCTTCCTGCGTCAGCAGGTTGGGATAGGTGTGCTCCAGCCCGCGCGGTACCGGCGCGCCGTGGATATTGACCATCAGCCGGTGCCGCGCGGCCGCCGCAAGGAGTCGGTGATAATAAGCGATCGCGACCTGATCCTGCCGGTAGACATAGTCGACCTTGATCCCGGCGATGCCCCATGACTGATATAGTGCGAACACCCGGTCCATGTCCGGCCCGATGGCGTCCCAGTTCGTCCATAGCCACAGACGTACGCCGCGCGCCGCGGCGTAGCGGGAGAGCGCCGGGATATCGACGCCGGAGCGGAAGCGGGTTACGTCCGCCAATGCCTTGTCGCCGCGCGGCCGCGCGGCCCAGCCCCAATCGATCACGAAATAGGGCAGGCCGAACCGCGAGGCAAAGTCGACATAATGCTGGTAGGTTGGGTTATTGAATCCGGCATTTGGGACGCCGTAGGCCTTGATACCCGACCACCACGCCCAAGCGGCCTTGCCCGGCCTGACCCATTGCGCTTCGCCGATACGCGGGGGCGAGGCAAGCTGCTGCACCAGCTCGTTCTCGATCAGCCTTTCGGGACGATCCGCGATCATCACCACGCGCCATGGTGTACGAAGGGCCGCATCCGTCGCCGGCAGAACGGCGGCAAGGGTATCGTTGGCCGGTAGGGGTGTGAGCCTAAACGCGACCCCCAGCGCCTTCGACTTGACCAGGTACGCGCCGGGATAATTTTCGACGTCGCTTTCGGTGAGGGCGATCGCCTCGTTCCTTTGGCCGGTGCGGCAGCTGAGTGGAAGATCGTACAGCGCAGCAGGGCGGAGGGTACTGGCGCGGACGGGCGCGTAATCGCCCTCATGCGAATTGAGATATTTGTCGTGCGGCACTGCAAGGCATCGATAGTCGCGTGGGAAGCGCAGCGCCGTCGTCTCACCGGCAAGCCGAAGCGCGTGCAACGATCCGGTCCTTGGCAACTCGATACGGAAAGCGGCGCCGGTATCATAGGCACGCAGGTGGAGCAGGAGCGCTCGCCTGCTACCCTCAGTCTCGCGCGCCGCGATCGTCAACTCGTGATAGGCCTGGGCGGATCGGTCGCCTGGGCGTCGCGATTGCTCGATCCGCATGCGTTTGAGCGGCTCGTCCGCGAGCGTGAGGCCAACCGGTGATGGCGCGATCACGTCCTTGCCGTGGTGGCGTATGCGTATGGCAAGGCTGCCGCCGCGAAAGCGCCCCGCCATGATCTCGACCTGTCCATCGGGCGAGGAAGCGATCAGAGGATTGACGTCAGTCGACGAGCACCCGGCCAGAAGGGCCGAAACGGCGATCCACCAGCTTCTCACGCGGCATCATTCGGGAGGCTCGGGATCAGCGAAAACATCGTTCAGTACAATCCATATTTGAAGACGAGCAAGGCGGACAAGGTGACGATCATGATGAGCACCAGCGGTATGCCGGTTCGTGTGTAATCGCCGAATTTATAGTCGCCAGCCGTCATGATCAGCATGTTCGTCTGGTAGGCGACGGGCGTCGCGTAGCAGAGGTTGCAGCCGAACAATACGGCGAGGACCAGAGGCTCGACCGGGATGGCGAGCTTCTCCGCCAGGCTGAAGGCAATGGGCGTGCCGACCGCCGCGGCGGTCGTGTTCGAGGCAAAGTTCGTCAGGATCGTCACGAACACCATGACCGCGGCGAGCGCGCCGCCCGCGGGCAGATGATGCAGCCCCAGCGCGATCAGCTGGCCAAGCCATTCGGCCGCACCGCTTTCCAGAATGACCCGGCCGATCGCGATACTGGCCGCGACGAGCACGATGACCTTGGCCGAGAGTGCGCGACCGACTTTGTCGAACCGCACGCATCCCGTGAGGAACATCAGGATAGCGCCGGCCAGAGCCGATATGGCGATCGGCAGCAGCCCGACGCTGGCCAGGCCAACGGAGCCGGCCATGATCGCGAGCGCCAGCGATGCCTTGGAGGTCCGCGGCACCTCTTTGGCACCGTCCAGCATCAGCAGGCTTTCGGAACGGGCAAGCGCTGTGATGTCGGCCATCGTGCCGGTCACAAGGAGGATGTCGCCCTCGCCTAAGGACGCGTCCGCTATCGTGTCGCCATGCCACGTCCAGGATGCCCGCGCATGATGGACGCCAAGGACCGCCACGTCGTGGGCATCGGCGAGGCCCGATGTCTCGATCCGTGTGCCGATGAGCGTCGAGTCGGCTCCGATCGACACTTCCACCACCGCCAGATCCTCACCGGTCCGACGGGACGCGGCCTGAACCCGGTTCAGCAAGGCGACCGGCGCGCTCGTTGCTCCAAGCACCCGCATCGCGTCCTCCAGAGCCTCATGTGGCGCGAGCACCGCAACACGATCGTCGACGACGGCGGGCATCTTGGAAGCACCGACGAGTTCAACCTGGGGCGCCGTACGTGCAAGGAACGTCGCAACCGTCTGTCCGAGCACCGGCGAGCGCGAGCCAAGTCGAAGCGATGCGTAGAAGCGGCGCGGTGCATGGCCGGTCTCTATTGAATTGTCGGGCAGCAGCCGCGGCATCACCAGCCAGATGAAGGGCAGGGCGACCAGCGCGGCGATGACGACCAGCGGCGTGAAGTAGAAGACGCCCATCGGCCGCATGCCGAGGTCGGTCGCGATGGAGACGACCAGAAGATTGGTGGAGGTCCCGATCGTGGTCGACATACCGCCGATCAGGACCGCGCTGTTGATCGGGATGAGCGTGCGCGAAGCAGCCATGCCGCCCCGCGACGCCAGCGCAACCATGATCGGCAACAGCAGGACGAGAACGGGCGTGTCGTTGACCATCATGCTCATCAGCATCGCCAGCACGAGCGTGGTGAGGAAGCCAATAGGGCGATTGAAGCGCCACAAACGGGTCAGCAGACGCGCCGCCGGATCGAGCGCGCCGGTTGCCACCAGTCCTCGCCCCATCACCATCAACGCACAGATTGTTATCAGGGCGTAATGACCAAAGCCTTCGAAGGCGAGCTTCAAACCATCCGTAGGCCGCTCACCCGGCAGCGGAAAGGAGTAGAGGCCAAGCGCGATGACGCTGATCGTCAGCAGCGAGATGATCTCGACCTTCAGGCGCCCCGAGGCGAAACCGTAGAACATCGCCACCGTGACCAGCATGGCCGCGATCGCATGGGGGGAGGGTGAATCAATCATCGCCCCGCACCATCCTTGAGGCAGGCTTCGCGCCACGTGCTGCACCGTCGCTGCTCGTCGGTCATGTCAACTGCCAGATTGCAACGATGAGCGCGACCGCACCGATCGAAATCGCGGCCGCCATGACCCTGAAATTGATGGTGGTCACGCCGTTGACGTGATGCGCCGTCAGCCGTTCGTGCAGACCACGGGCGCGCCGTTCCGCTGCGATCACGAGGAAAATGCCGAGCAGGATGAACAGCGTGGCAATCGACTTTGCCACCCACGTTGGCTCGACCGGTTTGAACAACGCGCTAAAGCCAAGGCCAATGCCGATGCAGGCCGTGGCTGTGCGAGCCCAGCCGCTGAATGTCCGCTCATTGGCCAGCAACGTGCGATCTTCCGCGAGATCGGTACGATCCTCGGCGAGGTCGGTTCGAGCGATTTTGTCCTCATTCGGCATGGCTCTTCATGAAAGATGTCGCCAAGCTCGGCAAACGCCTTTCCAAATTCACGCATGCGTCAGGCAGCTACTGTCCCGTAGCGCATCGTACGCGTTGCACCGATACGCTCGATCGATCCTTTGCATCTTGCCGGCGGAAAGGGGTATCATCGCCACATGGATATCGTCGCCATCCTCGTCCGCCGTATCCGTGACATGGGCACCGAGTTCGTTCGCATTCTCCCGCAACTCGGGATCGCGCTGCTGCTGCTCGTAGCCACCTTCTTCGTCGCAAAGTCGGCGCGGCGTATCGCCGAGCGCCTGCTTTCGCATACCGATCTGCGCGGCAGCCTGGTCAATTTGGTCGAAACGCTGGTGGGCGTGACGATCTGGGTTCTGGGCATATTGATCGCCATGTCGATCGTCTTGCCCGGCGTGACGCCTGCCAACATCCTCGCGGTGCTCGGCCTCGGCTCGGTGGCGGTCGGCTTCGCATTCAAGGATATTTTCGAGAACTTTCTCGCGGGCGTGCTCATCATGCTTCGCAAGCAGATGCGGATCGGGGATTTTATCCGTTGCCAGGATGTCGAGGGACGGATCGAGATGATCAGCCTTCGCGACACCCATCTGCGTCATCTGAGCAACGAACTCGTCGTCGTGCCGAACGCCTATCTGTTCAAGAACCCCGTCGAGGTCGTCACGCAAAGCCAGCAGCGACGTCACGAGGTCGAGGTCGGCGTTGCCTATGACGTCGACTTGGACGCTGCCCGGAAAGTCATTCATGATGCGGTCGCTGCGGCCGAGCATGTGCAGGATGACCGCCCGGTCGAAGTCTATGCCAAGGAGTTTGGTGATAGCTCGATCAACTTCCTCATACGCTGGTGGGCGGGTTCAAAGCCGGTCGACGCGCATCTATCACGCGACGAAGTGGTGCGTGCGATCAAGCGGGCACTGGATGATGCCGGGATGGAAATCCCGTTCCCTTACCGCACGCTGACGTTCAAGGAATCTTTGTCGATCATGCGACCGGGGCAGGGAGGGCAGGCACGAGCGGCCACTGGCGAGCCGCCAACCAAAGCTGGTTGATCGTCCGCATCGGGCATTCCTTCACGGCTTGAGTTCCGGAGCCGGCTGTTTGAGCGTTAGTCGCGTGACTGAAGGTGATCTCGCAGGCCAAGGCTTCGCGCAGTCGGTCCGTGATCTCGTTTGGAAAAGCTCTGGGTCGGCGTAGGGGCGAGAAGGTCGACCGACCTGAAACTTCATTGCTTCCAAGCGTTGAGCGAGCAACGTTTCGAAAGGGAACAGCAATGGCTCGGCTCTACCGACTGGCGATCGCGTGGTGCGTGGCTGTCCTCGGTGGCTTTTTCGCGGTCGCCGGCGGCGTTCTTATTTCGCTGGGTGGATCACCCTATTATGTGGTCGCAGGCATCGCGATGGTCGTCAGCGGCGCGTTGCTCGGGCGTCGCCCCCAGCTTGGGCGGTGGCTGTTCCTCGCCATCTGGGTCGGCACGGTCCTCTGGGCGATTTGGGAGGTCGGTTTCGATGGTCTGCAACTTGTGCCGCGTCTGGTCGCGCCGACCGTCCTGTTGCTACTGGTATTGCTGACCGGATGGACTGCGCGCTCGTGGCGCTCGCCCGCCCACGCCGCGCCCGCCGCCGTCGCGGTGCTGCTCGCGCTCAGCGTTGGCGGCATGCTTCTTGACGGTGAGGGGGCGGAGGCGCAGGGAGCGGCCCGTGCGGCAGCGATCCCGCCCGCGCCAACGGGAGAGGCTGACGGCGACTGGCGCGACTATGGGGGGACCCTGTCGGGACGACGCTATTCGACGCTCGCCGACATTACGCCACAGAACGTCGGCCGCCTCGAGCTCGCCTGGACGCAGCGCACCGGCGACCTGCCGGTCGCGGCCGAGACGCAGGAGCACAAGCGCGAATATCATTCCGAGGCGACGCCGATCCATATCGGCGACACGCTCTACACCTGCACGCCGCATTCCTTCGTCCAGGCGATCGACGCCACCACCGGCAAGACCAAGTGGAGCTGGCACGAGGATGCGCCGATCGCCGGCAACAATTATCTGGTCTGCCGCGGCGTCACCTATTTCGAGGCGCCGGCGGGGACGCCGTGCCCGCACCGCATCTTCGCGCCGACCTTCAACGCGCGTCTGGTGGCGCTCGACGCCGACAGCGGGCGGCCCTGCCCGAGCTTCGCGCAGGGCGGCGCGATCGACCTGCGCGCCAATATGGGGACGTCGAAGCCCTCGGATCAGATCGGCACCACGCCGCCGGTCGTCGTCAACAACCGGCTGATCATCGGCGAGCGGATCATCGACAACGTCAACCGCGACATTCCGTCGGGCGTGGTGCGCGCCTATGATCCGGTGTCGGGCGCGCCGGTCTGGGCGTGGGACGTCGGCCGCTCGCCGGACGCGATCGCGCCGCTGCCCGCGGGGCAGACCTATACGCGCGGCACGCCCAACGTCTGGGGCGCGATCACCGCCGATGCCGCCAACGGCCTCGTCTACCTCGGCACGGGCAATGCCTCGCCCGATTACTGGATCGGCTCTCGCCGGCCATTCGACGATCGGTTCGGCTCGTCGATCGTCGCGCTCGACGTCGCGACCGGCAAGCTGCGCTGGACGCGGCAGCTCGTCCATCGCGACATGTGGGACATGGACCTGCCGATCGGCCCGTCGCTGTTCGACTATCGCGCGCCCAATGGGCAGGTGATCCCGGCGCTGATCCAGACGACGAAGATGGGGCAGGTGTTCTTCCTCAACCGCCTAACCGGCGCGCCGATCGCCGCGATCACCGAACGGCCGGTACGCACCGACGGCGCGACGCCGGGCGTGCGCGTCTCGCCGACCCAGCCCTTCTCGACCGGCATGCCGAGCTTCACCCCGCCGGCGCCGACCGAGGTCGCCACCTGGGGGGCGACGCCGATCGATCAACTCTTCTGCCGGATCGACATCCGGCGGGCGCAGGGCACGGGCATCTATCAGCCGATGGGGCTGAAGCCGATCATCGGCCATCCCGCCTTCGACGGTGTCACCGATTGGGGCGGCGCGGCGGTCGATCCGGTGCGCGGGGTAATGACGGTTAACACGATGGAGATGCCGTTCAAGCTGTGGCTGATGCGCCGCGACGATCCGCGCGTAGCCGGACTGATGAAGCAGAAGCAGGGCGGCGAGAACGCGATGCAGGCGCAGCTGCAGACGCAATACAACACGCCCTATGTCGCGGTAGTAAAGGCGTGGGTCGGCATCTTCGGTGCGCCCTGCGTCGCGCCGCCTTGGGGTCACCTGACCGCGGTCGACCTCGGCACGCGCAAGGTGCTTTGGAAGAAGGTGCTAGGGACGGCGCGTGATACCGGGCTGTTCGGATCGCATCTGGGTGTGCCGATCAAGACGGGCGTTCCTAACCTCGGCGGCTCGATCATCACCGCGGGCGGGCTTGCCTTCATCGGCGCAACGACCGACCAATATCTGCGCGCCTTTGATCTCACTACCGGCAAGGTGGTGTGGAAAGCGCGGCTGCCGGCGGGCGCGCAGGCAACCCCGATGACCTATCGCGGGCGTGACGGGCGACAATATGTCGTCATTACCGCAGGCGGACACGGCGCGCTCGGAACACGGTATGGGGATTACACCCTGGCCTATGCCCTTCCCAGAAGCTGACGCCTCTTGGCGTCTGGTCGCGGATATTCCGCCATCATCAAAGATGATGGCGGTTCGAGGGTGGAAGTCTGGAGACATCACCACGAATCATCGCAACCGGAAAACAATAGATTCCGAACCCACGCCACATCGCGCCAACGGCCCCGGCGTCACCCGACAGAGGCCGGCTGGCCCCGTGCACGCGCAACCCACAGGCTTGCCAATTTTAAGACGGAGATACACGAAACCTTTCGGTTCACTTAACTGACTTGCCGTTTTCAAAAACCACTACGCAAGTTAGTCAAAAGATCGACGCCTCGAACCTTGTTAGAACACATAGCGGTTGGCAGTGCGGTCGCAGCCCGGCTCTCTGTTTGTTTACCGACGCTGCGGTACGGGCGCGTGCGCCGCGTGGCGTGATGCAGGACAATGCTCGAGCATATCGACCCGGTCGCAAAGATTGTGTTCGGCAATCGCAAGGCGTTTGGCAAAGCTGGGGAGACGCCAATGGCATCGACGGCCAAAGCGGCTTTGCGCTGACATCAGCCAATCCAGGCACTGCCGCTCATGCCGATGCGATTATGACCGTCATCGTCATTATTGCTTCGTCTGACGGCAGGATCCTGTAGGCTGGGGCATGCGCAGCGTCAGCACCTTGATTTTCTCCGCGCTGGCGCTGGTCCTGCTGGCGGCCACGCTCATCAGTCTGATCCATTCCGACCTATGGTGGGTTCGGGTGCTCGATTTTCCGCGGATGCTGACGCTGATCGCAATCGGTGTCCTCGCCACGGGTACCGCCATTTTTGTGCGAGGACGTCCGGGGACCGGTGTCATTGCAATCCTGGCGCTTGCCGCAGCGCTACAGGCATGGCGTGTGTATCCCTACTTCTGGTTCGCGCCCGTCGAGGTCGAGGACAGGGAAGAGGTGGATGCCGGGGCAAGAGCATCGTGTTTCACCGTGCTTGGGCTCAACGTCTACCAGCACAACCGTGACTATGCGGCGACGCAGCGGCTGATCGACCGGCTGAAGCCGGATATCCTGCTCCTGATGGAAACCGACCGGCGCTGGGTCGATGCGCTGGCGCCGCAGCTGTCCCGCTACCGATCGCGGGTGTTGCGCCCTCTCGACAACACCTATGGCATGGTGTTCGCGACCAATCTGCCGGTGCGCTCGGCCGGGACGCAGAACATCACGGATCAGGATACGCCGACGTTGTACGCTCGTCTCGCGACACGGGACGGCAAGCCATTCGACTATATCGGCCTGCATCCCCGTCCGCCGGTTCCAGGTCAGGACACGGACCTGCGCGATCGCAAGATCGAACATGCCGCGCTGGCAGTCGGCGACAGTGAGGTTCCCAGGATGGCGATGGGCGATTTCAACGACGTCGCGTGGTCGCGCACGACCCGGCTTTTCAAGCATGTCGGCGGCTTTATCGATCCTCGGATCGGCCGCGGCAATTACCCGAGCTTTCCTGCCGACTATGCAGCGTTGGGCTGGCCGCTCGACCAGCTTTTCATCTCGCCCGCCTTCACCTTCCGCGATCTGCACATTCTCGAAAATGTCGGCTCCGACCATCGCCCGCTTGGGGCCACGCTCTGCCTCATTGGCGATCCGGCACGGCGGCAGAATGCCTCTCCCGACGTGATGACGCCGGAGACGCGTCGCGCGGCACAATCCATGACGAGGCACTAGACAATGTTTACCGGTAGTCTCTTCGGCCTGGTCCGCATCCTCATCGTGGGGCCGCTCGCCTACCTGTCGCTGATCGCGGTGCTGCGCGTGAGCGGCAAGCGCACACTCGCCAAGATGAACGCGTTCGACTTCGTCGTGACGGTCGCGCTTGGGTCGACGCTGGCCACCGTGCTGTTATCGAAGGACGTCCCCCTGGACGAAGGCGTGCTCGCCTTCGTCATCCTGGCGGCGCTCCAGTTCGTTATCGCCTGGATTGCGCAGCGCGTGTCGCCGGTTGAGGCGGCGATCAAGTCCTCGCCAAGAACACTGCTTTGCGATGGGCAATTTGATGAAGCAGCCCTGCTCGACGAGCGCGTGACACGCGACGAGGTAGCGGCTGCGGTGCGCAAGAGTGGGGGAGGCGATCTTGGCCGCATCGCTGCGGTCGTACTCGAGACGGATGGCAGCATCAGCGTCATCGCAACCTCAGCCGCAGGCGACCGCTCTGCATTCCCCCGCTGATTTTGCCGCTCAAACACAAGTCTTTCGCTGAACATCGTTACGTCGGAGGAACAGGACCGATCGCCCTCCCGTTTAAACAACCCCGACAATCGGTCGCGGCGCGTCGCGGATCATTTTGCGGCGCCTCATAATTGGAGATGCGACTTGAAAACACGTTCCGCCATCCTGCTCGCCGCCACGGTGCTGTCGCTCGCTGCATGCAATAAGAGCCCGTCCGACAAGCTCGCCGGCCGCGTCGAGAATGCGGCGGACAACCGTGCCGATGCGATGGAAGCGAATGCGGACGCGCTGCGCAATCAGGCAGCGGTGCTCGACAATCGGGCCGACAAGGCGCGCGACACGGCTGAGTCCCGCGCCGACGCAATCGAGGCCGCTGATATGAACGTCGCCGCCATGAGCCAGGAACGGCGCGATGCGATCGTCGCCAACCAGGCAGCCGCCGTCCGCTGACCCCCTAGCGTTCGGCCGACGCGATCGGCCGGGCCATCCATAAGGTATTTGCCGATGAAAGCCGGCCTGCTTCGTCTCGCCGACTATCTCGGCTCCAGCTACTGGTTCGTGCCGACGATCATGGCGATTGGGGCGGTACTGCTCGCGATCGGCATGGTGACGCTCGACGCCGCGGTCGGCTCCTCCTGGATGGGCGGGTATGCCTGGGTGTATGCCTCGCACCCTGACGGCGCGCGACAGGTGCTGTCGTCGGTCGGCGGATCGATGATCACCGTCGCGGGTACCGTCTTCTCGGTCACGATCGCAGCGGTGGTCTATGCCTCGGGTCAGTACGGACCGCGGCTGCTCACCAACTTCATGCGCGACCGCGGCAACCAGGTGACGCTCGGCACCTTCATCGCGACGTTCCTCTACTGCCTGCTGGTGCTGCGCACGATCCGCTCGGCGGAGGAATCGGGCGGCTATGGCTTCGTGCCCAATCTGGCGTTGCTGGTCGGGGTCCTGCTGGCGCTCTGCTCGATCGCGGTGCTGATCTTTTTCATTCACCACGTCCCGTCGAAGATACATATCAACAGCGTCATCGAGGATGTCGGCGATCGGCTGCTGCGCGGGATCGATGACCGCTTCCCCCGCTTCATCGGCGAGGCGCCAGACGATCATGCCGCGACCGCAGATAAGCTGCCCGCGACCTTCCGCGACCATGCCTCGCCCGCAGTCGGGGCGGACCGCTTTGTCGTGAAGGCGAAGGACACCGGCTACATCCAGTTTCTCGACGATGAGACGGTGATGCGCGTCGCTCAGGAGAATGAGCTGGTATTGCGCCTCCAATACCAGCCCGGCGACTTCGTCCATGTCGGCCGGGCGCTGGTGGAAGCCTGGCCGCCGGGGCGATGCGACGACAAGTGCGCCGATGCGCTTCGCGATGCCGTCGCGATCGGATCACGCCGTTCCGCGTTGCAGGACCTGCGATTTCTGGTCGACGAGCTGGTCGAAATCGCGGCGCGGGCCCTCTCGCCCGGCGTCAACGATCCCTTCACCGCCGTCACCTGTCTCGACTGGTTGAGTGCGGCGCTGTCCGATCTCGCCGGGCGATCGCTTCCGTCGCACCTGCGGGTGGACGACGACGGTGCGCTCAGGGTCATCGCCCACCCGGTCACCTTCGCCTCGCTGATGGACCGCTCGTTCGGTGCGCTCGCGCAATATTGTGCGCCGGACATGGTAGCGGCGCTGCGCTACCTCAACGCGCTCGGCGAGGTGTCGCTGGACTGCGATGAGCCCGATCGTTTGGCAACGATCCGCTCCTACGCCGACAAGCTCGAAGAGCTGGCGAACGAGGGACTGAAGGGCTTCAACCTGCGCCGCGTTCGGGATCGAGCCGATGAGCTGCGCGCAGCGCTGGCCGAGCCAGACTACAAGCGTCGCCTGCGCGACGGAACCGCCTGGCTCGCCGGCACGGCCTGAGGGATCATCATGGACACACCATCGGCCAACGCCATCCATCCGTCCGAGATCTGGGCGACCGTCAACGGCATGGCAAACGGCTTTCTTGCCATGCTGCCGCTCTTGATCGCCGGCGTCGTCGTCTTTCTCATCTTCTGGGGCATCGCCTCGGGCGTACGGCGCGGCGTTGAGGCGTTCGCCGCGAAGCGATCCGAGTTCCCTAGCGCCGGGATGGCCTTCGGCCGGCTCGCCTATATCGGGCTAATGCTGCTCGGCGCGCTGATCGCGGCGACTGTCGCGTTCCCCTCCGTCACCCCCGCCAAGCTCTTCTCCGCGCTCGGCATCGGCGGTGTCGCGATCGGCTTCGCGTTCAAGGACATCTTCCAGAACCTGCTCGCCGGCATCCTGCTCCTGATCCGCCATCCCTTTCGCGCCGGGGACGAGATCACCACCGGGGGCGGTTTTACCGGCACGGTGGAATCGATCGAGACGCGCGCGACCTACATCCGCACCTATGACGGCCAGCGCGTGATCGTCCCCAACAGCGTCATCTACACTGAGACGGTCACCGTCATCACCGCCTACGATCTGCTCCGCTCCGAATACGACGTCGGCATCGGCTACGGCGACGACGTGTCGAAGGCACGCGCAATCGCCCTGGAGGCGGTGAAGGGTGTCGAGGGCGTGCTGGCCGATCCCGCGCCCGACGTGCTGCTGTGGGACCTTGCCGGATCGTCCAAGAACCTGCGCCTGCGGTGGTGGACCAAGCCCAAGCGGTCGGGCGTCGTGCAGGTGCGCGATCGCGTGCTTCAGGCCGTCGCCGAGGCGCTGGCAGGTGCCGGCATCGATCTGCCCTTCCCGACGACGCAGGTGCTGTTCCACGATCAAACAGAGGCAAGCGACGGCGATCGTCGTCGCCAGCGCGAGGGCTGGCCGGCAGGCGACGACGTGCCCGAGCCGCGTCCACTTAACGCGGTGACCATCGCGCGCGCAAAGGACTGATCGATTGCTCACACCGTTCGACGCCGCGGCCGTTCTCATCGTGCTCGCCGCGGTGCTTGGTTATTTCAACCATCGCGTCCTCAAGCTGCCGTCCTCGATCGGGCTGACGATCATGGGGGCGGTCGCCTCGCTGATCGTTGTTGGGCTGGACCGGCTGCTGCCAGGTAGCGAGGTCGGCGATCAGGTCGTCGGGTTCATCGCCGGCATCGATTTCCACACCACCCTCATGGACGGCATGCTCTCGTTCCTGCTGTTCGCGGGCGCTCTGCACGTCAAATGGGACCATATGCGCGAGGGGCGCTGGCCGATCGCGGTGCTGAGCACGGTCGGCGTGGTGCTTTCGACCGCCATCATCGGCCTGGGCTTTCACGTGATCGCCGGGTGGCTGGGTCTTACCGTGCCGATCATCTGGTGCCTGGTGTTCGGCGCGCTCATCAGCCCGACCGATCCAGTCGCGGTCATGGGCATCCTTGGCCGTGCCGAGGTATCGCCGACGTTGAAGGCGACGGTCGCGGGCGAGAGCCTGTTCAACGACGGCGTCGGCGTCGTCGTATTCGCGATCCTGCTCGAGGCCGCGCTAGGCACCGAGCCACTGTCCATCGGCCATGCCGGCACCTTGTTCCTGCAAGAGGCCGGCGGTGGGGTGCTGCTGGGCCTCGGGGCGGGCTGGCTTGGTTACCGTGCGATGCGGACGATCGACGAGTACAATGTCGAGGTGATGATCAGCCTCGCGGTCGTCATGGGCGGCTATGCGCTTGCCAGCCAGCTTCACGTCAGCGGTCCTGTCGCGATGGCGGTGGCGGGTTTGCTGATCGGCAACAAGGGCGTGGCCGATGCAATGAGTGACGTGACCCGCGATTACCTGCTTAAATTCTGGGCACTGATCGACGACATCCTCAATGCCGTGCTCTTCCTGCTCATCGGGCTTGAGGTGGTGACAATCCCGTGGGACCCACGCCTGATCGTACTCGGGCTCGCGGCCATACCACTGGTGCTCCTTGCCCGGGGCATCGCGGTGGTCGCGCCATTGACGGTCCTGAGGCCGATTTTGTCGCTCGGCCGCCTTGCGCCAGTGACGTTGATCTGGGGTGGCCTGCGCGGTGGCATCTCGGTGGCGCTGGCACTCGGGCTACCGGATGGGCCAGCGCGGTCGATCGCGCTCGCGGCGACGTACATCGTCGTCCTGTTCTCTGTCATCGTACAAGGTGGATCGATCGAACGCGTCCTCGCGCGCGCTAGGGGAGCCGACGTGTCAACGGCCGATTAAGGTTTCGCGTCTCAAAAGCAGCGTTTCGAACACCCAGTTGCGTGCCCAGCGCCGGCGCGACGACGGTGCAAACTTGGATGCTATCAAAAAATCGGTGCGCCGCTGGACCGGCGTCGCGCAGCCGCTGAGACGAGCAGGAATGACCATATGCCGCGCGGGCACGGTGAAAGTAGCCACGCTGGTCGGCGCCGAGCGCGAGCCACGGTTCTATCAAATCCTGCGGCTGCTGCGGAGCAGGCCGACCGGTACTAGGTCGCCCTCGTTGCGTCGGGTGCGGTTGCTTTGCCAACAAATTTCGGTGCGATGAGGCTCTCTATCACTGCGCACGGTGAAATTGTGACGCGACCGCAACTGCCTCGGCGCACTTACCCTGCCAGCGGCCAGATGAATGCGATCAGGGGCACGCCGAGCAAAATCACCATGAGCGACAGCGGCGCGCCCAGCCGCGCGTAATCGCCGAACCGGTATCCCCCCGGCCCCATGACCAAGGTGTTGCACTGGTGGCCGACGGGGGTGAGGAAATCGCATCCCGCGCCGGTCGCCACCGCCATCAGGAACGGATCGGGATTGAGGTGTAGCCGCTGCGCCACCATCACCGCGATCGGCCCAAGCACCAGCACGGTCGGCGCGTTGTGCAGGAACGGCGCTGCCGCCATCGCCACCACCAGCAAAGTACCCAGAACCAGGATCGGTGCGATGCCCGTCAGGATCTGCGCCAGCCCCGCCGCGATCAGCGCGGTGCCGCCGGTATGCTGCACCGCCTCGCTGATCGGGGTCAGTGCGCCAATCAGGATGAGGACCTCGGGCTCAAGCGCGCCGTATGCCTCGCGGATCGGCAGCGCACCGATCACCACGATCAGGACCGCCGCGCCGAAGAAGCCGGCCACTACCGGCACGATCCCCATCGCGATCAAAGCGATCGCGACCACGACGATCGCGATCGGCCCGTAGCGCTTGCGCGGGTTGCCGAGCGACACCGCGCGATCGGCCAGCGGCAGTAGCGACAGTGATTTCAGAAAGTCCGGCAGCGCGTTCTCGCCAGCTTGCACCAGCAGCACGTCGCCCGCGCGGATCGTGATCTCGCGTAGTCGTTCGGTGATCCGCTCGTTGCTACGCCCGACGGCGAGCAGCTTGACGCCATAGTCGTCCTGCAACCGCGCGCGCCTCGCGGTCTTGCCGATCAGCGGCGAATCTGGCTGCACAACCGCCTCGATCGAGCGGACCTCCTCGTTCGGCTGGTCCTTCTCGACATCCTTGTCTGCGCGCACCTCGTGCAGCGGCAGCCGGTCGAATGCCTTGGCGAGCGCCGCATCCGCCCCACGCAATACGAGCACCTCGCCCGGCACGAGGGGCGCCCCAAGCGACGCATCGCGCCGTTCGCCGTTTGAGCCGACGATCCCCGCCACGACGACGTGTTCCTTGTCGAGATCGAGGTCGGCGATCGTCTTGAGATCATCGGGCAGATCGTCGGGTACGGTCGCCTCGGTAGAAAAGACCGCATCGGCATTGCTTTCGCCCAGATCCTCGCGCCCCTGCCGGTCACGCGGCAGGATGCGCCAAGCGACGCTGAGGAAGGCGAGACCGAGCAGGGTCAGAGACAGTCCGACCGGGGCGAAATCGAACATGCGGAACGGCTTGCCCAGCGTCTGCTCGCGTACCTGGCTGACGATGATGTTGGTCGAGGTGCCGACCAGCGTCGACAGCCCCGCGATCAGCGAAATGAACGACATCGGCATCAGCAACGCGGAAACAGAGCTGCCCTCCTGCCGTCCGATTTTGATCGCGGTCGGCATTAGGATAGTCAGCGCGCCGACGTTTTTGGTGACGATCGACAGCAGTGCGGTCGCCGCGGTCATCGCCGGGACCTGCGTGGTGAGCGTCTTCAACTTGCGCAGCCCCGGCGCAAGCGTCGCCTCGACCACGCCCGAACGCGCAATCCCCGCGCTGATGACGAGCGCCGCGGCGATGATCACGACGACGTCGCTGGTGAAGCCGGTGAAAGCGTCCTTCACCGGCACGATCCCGATGGCGATCGCCACAAGTAGCGCGACAAGCGATACGAGGTCGTAGCGGAATCGGCCGGTGGCGAACGTCACCACGGTGACGCCGATCAGCGCGAAGGACAGGATTTGCGGCAATGTCACGCTCGTTCGGCCCTCTCGTCGAACACCGTCGCGTGCTCGGCCAACCGGATATCAGGTTGCAGTGCGCTCGCCATTGCTGATTCGGCTGCCCGGCCAATCATTCGGTGCACAAGGCCTTCGTTTGGCGCAAATATTTGGGCGCGATACGTCGCAATGCCTTTGCGTGATCGTGTGCCACTAGTCCGCTGTCTGGTCAGGACGTAGGGAGGGCAGACCTTCGATAAGGCGACTGATCCTGCAAGCTTTCGCGTTCATCAAATGGATCCGCCGCCGCGTCCGCGCGAGCGAGATGGCGTTCATCGTGCTGGCGACACTCGTCGGGGCGGGGGCAGGTCTGTTCAGCGTGTTCCAAGGCGCGATCGCGCGCACGCTGCAGCATGTTCTGTTCGACCTACCAGCAGACGGCCGGCTAAGTGCGCTGCCGTTGCTGCCGATCGCCACGCTGATCGTACTGCCGATCGGCGGCATCGTGCTCGCAACATTTTCCTGGGCAACGCGAGCGCGCAAGCGGCGGCTGGTCGATGCGGTCGAGGCCAATGCGCTCCACGGCGGCAGGATGTCGGCGCCTGATAGCCTGGTGATTTCGGGGCAGACGATGCTGTCGAACGGCTTTGGCGCGTCGGTCGGACTGGAGGCCGCCTATGCGCAGCTAGGTGGCGCAATCGGCTCGGTCGTGGGGCGCCTGTTCAATCTGCGCCGCGCCGATATGCGAAACCTGGTCGGTGCGGGTACCGGAGCAGCGATCGCCGCGGCGTTCGGCGCGCCGCTCGCCGGTGCGTTCTACGCGTTCGAGATCGTCATCGGCGCGTACACGCCGACCGCACTCGCGCCCGTCGTCGCCGCCGCATTGGCTGGGACACTGGTCGCGCAACTACTCGGCATCCAGCCCTATCTCATCGACGCGGTCGCGACCTTCCCGCACGAGACACACCATTTCCTGATCTATGCCGGCCTCGGCGCGATCTGCGCGGGGATCGGCATCGCGCTGATGCGTGCCGTCGCCTTCGTCGAAAGCGCCACGCGGCGCACGCGGCTGCCCGACTGGGCGCGCCCGGCGATCGGCGGCGCGCTGCTGATCCCGATCGCGCTGGTGTCACCGCAGGCGCTGTCGGCGGGGCATGGCGCGCTCCACGCCGACCTCGCGCTGGGCGCGCCGCTGGCTTTCATCGCGACGATCTTCCTCGCGAAATGCGCGGCGTCGATCGTCTCGCTTGGCTTCGGGTTTCGCGGCGGGCTGTTTTTCGCATCGCTCTTCCTCGGAACGCTGGTGGGACATCTGTTCGCCGGTGGGCTAGCCGCCGCGGTCGGCCACGACGTGATCGATCCGCGCAACGCCGCGCTGGTCGGGATGGCGGCCCTCGCGGTGGCGGTGGTCGGCGGGCCGATGACGATGGCGATGCTCGTGCTGGAGGCGACGCAGGATTTCGCTCTCACCGGCGCGGTGCTCGCGGCCGCGCTGGTGTCGTCGACGATCGTGCGCGAGACGTTCGGTTACAGCTTCTCGACCTGGCGGCTGCATTTGCGTGGCGAGACGATCAAGAGCGCGCGGGACGTCGGCTGGGTCAAGACACTCACCGCGGGCCGGATGATGCGCCGCGACGCCAAGCCGATCCCTGCCGCGACGACGATCGCCGCCTTCCGCCGCCGCGTGCCGCTCGGCGCGACGAGCCGCACCGTCCTGGTCGATGCGGACGAGCGTTATGCCGGCATTGTCCAGACCCCTACGGCGCACGGCGAGGGTTTCGATCCGGGCGCGCCAGTCGCGGAGATTGCGGTGAATGCCGATGCGGCGCTCGCACCGACGATGGATATCGCTGAGGTCATGCGCCGATTTGACGCCTCGGGCGCGGATGAATTGGCCGTGCTCGACGACGATCGCCGCGTGCTCGGCATCCTGTCGGAAACGTTCGTGCGCCGCCGCTACGCCGAGGAACTGGAAAAGGCGCAGCGCGACCTGTTCGGCGAGCGCTGATCACTGAACCTTCGCCCGACGGGATGCGGTCTGTCCGGCGCCGTCGGATCCCATGCACCGACTGATAGTGGAAACCCAGGGCGCTTCAATGCGTCGCCGGCGCACGCCCGCATCACCGTGTCGGCACCTCGGCTCCCGGCCCCACGTGATCCAGCTGGTGGTGCTGATGTACGTGAGGTTTCGCTTGTCGCTGCGGAACCTAGAAGTCCTGAAAGATGAGGCCAAACATCACGAGTGTCGACGCCGCGATCATCGCGGCATAGCGGCGATATCCTTGCACAACCCGTTTAGTCGTCGTCCCGATCAACGCACGAGCATCCACAGCGCCATGCCGACCATGAATAGGTTTTCGGTGAGCGATACGAACCCAAGCGGGACGGTGGTCGCTCCGCCAACGCAGGCGCATTTGAGCTCGCGCTTGTCGACATAGACCGCCTTCACGACTGACACCGCGCCCACTCCACCAATGAACAGCGCCACCGGCACGGATACCCAGCGCAGTGCATCTGCGGTCATCAATACGCCCGCCAGCGCCTCGCCGAAGGGGTAAAGATAGGCATAGGGCACCCAACGGCGGCCAAGCAGGTCGTAATTCAGGAACATCGTGGAGAAGCGCTCCACGTCCTGAAGCTTGAGGATCGCCAGCACGCACATCGACAGGCTGACGAACCACATCACCGCCTGCGTCGTGAACGGTGTGCCGAGCGCGGCGGCACTGGCAGCCAAGGCCATCAGCGCCGTCATAGCGAACACCGCGACGACGGGCCGGTAGCTGGTCTCGTCCTTGGCCGGCACATGGCCGCCGAAGAAGCGGGTGAGATCGTCGTTGCCGCCGATCCGCTCGCTTCCGATGAATGTTTGCGGCGTGGTCTTCACGCCGTGCCGGGCCATGAAGGCGTCAGTCTCCTCTCGCGTGCGCAGCCAGTGGTCGTCAACCGTGTAGCCGTGCCGTTCGAGCTGCCATTTGGATTTGAGGCCGAACGGGCAGACATGGCTGGGCATCACCATACGGTACAGCGTCGCGGTCTTGGTCATGGGTCGCTCTCCTGCTGGCGCATCGGCCAATTCGGCCCATATGGGTCCGTACCATGGTACGGAGACAAGTGTTGGCGGACATGACTATTTCCGGACTGGCGCGGGCGGGGGGCGTTGGGGTGGAGACGATCCGCTATTACCAGCGACGCGGGCTGCTGAGCGCTCCGCCAGCAAACTCGGGGCCGGGCAGCCGCGGTGCGGTCAGGCGCTACGGCGCCGCGGATGTCAGGCAGCTATCCTTTATACGATCGGCCAAGGCAGCGGGCTTTTCGCTTGATGAAGTCGCAGAGTTGCTGCGGCTCGACGGGGAGCAAGATCGCCCGGCGGTGCGGGCATTGGCGCGGCAGCGTCTTGCGCAACTCGATGGTTTGCTGAGCGAACTTGGCGCAGCCCGTGCGTGGCTGGCGCAGTTGGAGGATGACTGCTCGACAGGAACGGCTGGGCCATGTCCGATCCTGTCCGCCTTCGGGGACACGCGTCGTCGACCGTCTGACGGCCCCACCGATCGGTAGGATCAATGTCTCACGTCGAGCAACGCGGTCGAAGGGAGGAGGGGCAGCACCTGCTTTGTGAGAACACAAGCCCGTCGTCCCTCTGTCCTTGGCGATCTCAGGCGCTGATGGTGTTTCTATCCCTGGCTCACAGCCAACACTGCGCCGGTTTCCATGTGGCGAGCCCCGGATCGACGAGATCACCATCTGCGACCCTGACCTATACGACTTGGCATTATTCTGATCGCATATTTTTTTGCCATCATCAGGTTAGCAAAGTTGATGTCCAGCATCGGCATGCCAGGTAATTTAGTCTTTTTCGTCTTCTTTCCGAACCCGCGTCACGCCGGTCTTGCCGTCGATGACATGCTCTTCTTCCGCCTGGGTCGCGATATCGCGTTGCAGCGTGCCCCCCGATCGTCCGGCCTGGGTAGGCGTCGGCTCGATCGCTTCGATCATGTCGCGATCATCGTGGCGGCGTGCGGTATCGGTTCGATCGTTCGTGTCGCTCATCATCTTCACCTCGTGAGTCAGTCACGCGGCATGCCGCGTGACCGGAATATGTTTGCGCATGCTCCGTCGATCGTTAGCCTCTACGGCCGGTCACGAGCTGATAGACGATGACGATCACGGCAACCACGATCAGGATGTGAATGAGGCCACCGGCGACATGGAAAACAACGAAGCCGAGTAGCCACAGAATCAACAGAATGACGGCAAGGGTCCAAAGCATCGATTGTAGTCCTCTTTTTATAGCTGACGCTCGGCACAAAAATAGAACGGCGTTGCCGTCATAACGATCGAAGACCATCGATGTGTTCCGACATGCCCATGAATCGATGTCAAAATCATCGGCTTTCGCAACCCCGCCGCGCTGGCACGCGACCGGGTCGGTCCTCGGGATCACCGAAGTCTGAAGTCTCAGGCGATCATGGCCAGCATGGCGAAGCGCGGAGCATGTCGCAGCCCCCGAATTCCTTCCAACGCGATCGCGCCGGATTACCCGCAGCGCGGCCACGCCGTTCGGCTCGGGCTTACATTCTACTCGGCGGACAAATTGCCTCGGTATCAAGGTGGTCCTTTCGCATCGAGCACGGCAGCGACGACGGTGCCCCCCTAGCGCCACATGGCCGTGTTCCTTCCCTGCACTGGTGGCAGGCCGGGCGGCGAAGCGCGTGATCGGGTCACGGCGTTTCTCGACGAGAACGGCAAGGCGCTCGGTTGCCCCGTCGGCCCGGTAGATCGCCCGAAAGGATTGCTTTCGACGCTGTCGGTCAAGATCACAACGAGGGTGGCAAAGGACACGAAGACCTGTGCTGCGTGGAACGCAACATCGCGCAGGGCGTAGTTAGAAAGGCCCACGCAATGGCGCGTCGCGGCCCGGAGGCCCTATGCCGACCCCATCCTCCCGGCCAATCGTCAGCGCGGTGCATCCGCTTCATGTGCTGCTTGCAGCCTATCCGATCGCCTTCTTCAGTGGCGCCTTCGTCACCGACATCGTCTACCTGAATACCGCGGTGATGATGTGGGCCAATTTCTCCGTCTGGCTGATCACCGGTGGCCTTGTGATGGGCGTGGCAGCCGCGGTCGTTGGCATGGCCGAGGCGCTTTTGTCCAAGAACAAGTCTACCTTGCGTCCGGGATGGATTCACTCCGCCGGCAACGCGCTCGTCCTGGCGTTGTCCTTGTGGAACGCCTTCGTACATAGCCGTGATGCCTGGACGTCGGTGGTTCCGACGGGGATCATCCTGTCGGGGACTGTGACGGTGCTGGTCATCGTCGTAAACTGGTTGGGGACGGCTCGCACCGTTCGCCAGCTGACGGGGGACGTACGATGAGCCGCGCACCCGGCATTGGCGCCTCGCTGCTGGCGGTGGCGGTCGCGACCCTGCTTGCAGGCTGCGGACAGGATCCCGCCCCTGCCTCGACCCAGATCGGCGCAAATCCGCCCTTGCCCGCGCAGCAGCAATATCTGTTGCCGCCGATGAAGGTCGCCCCGGTGTCGAGCTGGCAGCCGAACGAGACACCGACCGTTCCCGCCGGGTTGAAGATCGCCGCGCTTGCGACCGGGCTCGAACACCCGCGCCAACCCTATGTGTTGCCCAACGGCGACATCCTCGTCGTCGAAGCAAACGGACCCGGCTACGAACCGATCACGCGCCCGAAGGACCTGATCATGGGATGGGTCCAGAACTATGCCGGGGCAGGCGCGAAGGGCGGCAATCGCATCACCCTGCTCCGGGATACGGACGGCGACGGCAAACCCGAACTTCGATCGGTGTTGCTTGACCATCTCGTCTCCCCGTTCGGTGTCGCTCTGGTCGGCAACGACCTGTATGTCGCAAATACCGACGCGATCGTTCGCTATCCGTATGTCACCGGCCAAACCAGGATCACGGCACGCGGCCAGGTGCTGACCGAGCTGCCCGGCGGCCCGATCGATCATCACTGGACCAAGAGCCTGCTGGCCAGTCCCGATGGGTCGAAGCTCTATGTCGGGATCGGCTCGAACAGCAACATCACCGAAAACGGGATCGGCGCGGAACGCGAGCGTGCGGCGGTCTGGGAAGTCGATCGAGCAAGCGGCGCGCATCGCATTTTCGCAAGCGGGCTGCGCAATCCCAACGGCCTGTCCTGGGAGCCAACGACCAACAGGCTATGGGTCGTCGTCAACGAGCGCGACGAGATCGGGCCCAATCTCGTTCCCGACTATCTGACGTCGGTAAAGGACGGCGGCTTCTATGGCTGGCCCTATAGCTATTACGGCCAACACGTGGACCCGCGGGTCATGCCGCAGCGCCCCGATCTCGTTGCCAAGGCGATCGCGCCTGACTACGCGCTGAGCAGCCATGTCGCGCCGCTCGGGCTGGCGTTCTATACGGCGGGCAAATTGCCCGGCTATCAGGGCGGGGCCTTTGTCGCCGAGCATGGCAGCTGGGACCGCGCGCCTTTCAACGGCTACAAGGTCGTCTACATCCCCTTCAGCGGTGGCAGGCCCGCCGGCAAGGCGCGCGATGTCCTAACCGCGTTTCTCAATACGGAGGGCAAAGCGCGCGGCCGTCCCGTCGGTCTTGCGGTCGATCGCACGGGTGGACTGCTCGTCGCCGACGACCTCGGCAATACATTGTGGCGGGTGACCGCCAGATAAGAGTCACCACGAATAATAGCGGTCGCGTTTCCGACGGAGTGTCAGGCGAGCGCGATGCCTTTTACGTGTAGATGGCGAGGATATCTCGACTAGAGAAATTTGTCACCCGCATGGTCGCGGAACAGTTCAAAGTTACGAACATATTCGCCAACCATTTCGAGCGACTTGTGACGGCTATGCTCTTTCATCCGGAAGGGATTGGCGCCTTGCCGGCCGGCTTCGGTGAGGAACCCGGCGCGCAGCGAATGCCCGGAGAACAGCGCCGGGTCATAGCCGGCCGCGGCCGCGCGCGCCTTGACCACCAGCGCCACACCGCGATCGCTCATCGGTTTTGCCGTCAGCCGCCCTTGCGGGGTCATTTTGCGGAACAGCGGTCCCTCAGTGATTGCAGCAGCCTCGATCCAGGCACGCAGCAAGGCGACGGCGGCAATCCGCGGCCGGTCCGGGATCACGACGAGTTCGCCCTGGCCCAGCTGGTCACCTTTCGAAAAGGGCACGAGGATCTCGAGCCCCGCCGGGACGAACGTCACGTCCGACAGCTGCAAGGCGACGAGCTCCGATCGCCGGAACGCGCCGCCCATGCCGATCGCGAGCAGCGCGCGGTCACGAACGCTGCGGATCTCGTCACCGGGGATCGCGCGCAGCATGTCGCGCAGGATGTCGCCATCGGCGGCATGCTTCTTGGTCGGACGGTCCTGGCGCTTGTCGCGCCTTATCCCGCGCAGCGTCCGATCAAGCACGGCGGCTCCGACCTGTTCGGTCGGCGCGATGAGATTGGCCGCCCGGTGCGCGAACACGATCGCGGCCAGCCGGCGCCCGATCGTCGAGCGCGCAATGCCGCTATCGGCCTCCTCGGCGAGGAACGCCGCGACCGCGGCAGGCGCGGCGGGGAGCGCGGGCAGCGATCGCGCCTCGCACCAGGCAACGAAGATCCGCCAGTCGGATGTGTAGGCGCGCTTGGTCGCGTCCGCCGAGGCTTTCCCGACATAGCGCTCGACCCGCTCGGCATCGTCGAGGCTTAGGCCCGGCAGCGCGGGCGCCATCTGCTCGACAACGACGAGGCCCGTCGGTTGCGGCGTTGGCGGCGCGGGATCGGCGTCCTCGTTCGCATCGGCCGTGGCCGTGAGCGCATCGGCGACAGGTGGTGCGGCAGGTGGGCGGGCTGACCGGCGTTTGGGGTTAGAATGAGGAGCGCGCGCCATCGCCGGTTCGTACCGGGCGCCCTTCCCCCGCGCCAGATTCTTTTTTCCGAGAATATCAGTTATCGGAAAAAAGAATCTGCTGTTGGTCGCGTAGAACGTCGGGTGCCTGTTCGACATTTCTGCCGATTTTTCGTCGGGCAACGGCCAACCGCATTGTCTGGCGATCGATAGAGTTAGCGCTCGCGACGACGGCGCACGGCCGCTTTCCGATCCGGGCGGCATTATTGCCCAAGCAATTCGCCAAGGCGCTTGCCAGGACCGGCGGTTTCCGAGACAAACGGCGTCACCGCGATCGTCTGATGATCATGATCGTGGCAGGTTCCTCAGTGCCTAACACAAAGCCCGGGTCAGTTGCGGGTGGAAACCCTAGCTAGAACACGGCCCAGCTCTTCCAGCGAATAGGGCTTTTGCAGGAGTTCGAAGGCGTGACTATCCTGCTCGGCCAGCACGCTGCTGTAGCCGCTGGTCAGAACGACGGGGATATGCGGCAGTCGCCGTTCAATCTCCTGGGCAAGCTCGATACCCGACATGCCTGGCATGACGACGTCGGAGAAGACGAGGTCGTAGCCCGCACCATCGCGACCAAGTTCGACCAAGGCGCTTGTCGCATCGACAGCGAGGTGAGTCTTGTAGCCGAGTTCCGTCAACGCCTGGGTGGCGAAATCACCGACCTCGCTATTGTCTTCAACGACCAGAATGCAGGCGCCTTGTGGCAGCGGCGCCAGAGCGTCGCTGAAGGCAGTGGCGAGGCGCTCTTCCTCCAGGGCCTTTGGTAGATACAAGGTAAAGGTGGACCCCAGGCCAGGCTCGCTTCGCACCAGCACGTCGCCGCTTGACTGCTTGGCGAAGCCGAACACCTGGCTTAGCCCGAGGCCGGTGCCGTGCCCCACGCCTTTGGTGGTGAAGAACGGCTCGAAGATGCGGTCAATCTGGTCGGCCGCAATCCCCGAACCTGTGTCGGTAATGGAGACGGCGACGAACTGCCCGGGCACGGCCGCGTGGGATCGCGCCGGCGGGATCGCGCTCGCTTCCTCGACTTTGATCGTCAGCGTGCCCTCGCCCGACATCGCGTCGCGCGCGTTGACGGCCATGTTGACGATGGCCGTGTCAAATTGGCTGCGATCGACCCTTACGAGCAGTGGAGCATCGCCGGCTTGCAAATCGATCGTAACGCGCGAGCCCGTCAGCGTGTCGAGCATTTCTCGCAGACCAGAGATGCTCCGGGCCCCATCGAATGTCTCGGCCTTCAACGTTTGCCGGCGCGCGAAAGCGAGCAGCTGGCTGGTCAATCGCGTCGCCCGGTCGGTGGTATCGGAGATGGCGTCCAGATATCTTTCCCGCTTCTCTTCCGACAGCGCCGGTCGGCGCAACAGATCGATCGATCCCCGGATGACGGTGAGCAGGTTATTGAAATCATGCGCCACGCCGCCGGTGAGCTGGCCGACCGCCTCCACCTTCTGGCTTTGGCGGAGCTGCTCCTCGGTTTCGAGCAGCGCCGCGTCCCGCTCCTTCTGCTCGGTGACATCGCGGGCGACGCAGTAGAGAAGCCCGCCGAGCGGTACGGCCGACCATGACAGGCACCGATAGTCGCCAGCGGTGGTGCGAAAACGGTTCTCGAAGAACATGCTGGTATGGCCCGAGGCGAGCTTGGTGACCTCCTTGCGTGTCCTCAGATGGTCGTCCGGATGCTCCAGCCATGCCGAAGTCTGCCCGATGAAGGCCTTTTCCGGCCAGCCAAGCGTCTCGGACCAGGCAGGATTAACACTGAGCCAGACACCGTCGGTGTTCGCCACCCCGAGCATGTCGCGACTGACCTGCCACACCCTGTCCCGCTCCTGCGTACGGTCTTCGACCTGCTGTTGCAGCGTCGTATTGAGTTCCAGCAAGCTCTGTTCCGCGCGGCGTCGTTCGACCGCGACCCGCGTTCGATCCGCAACATCGCGGACGATGGCGATGTCGTTTGGCGTCCACACATGCGGGCTGGCGACGTTGAGGTAGAGCATGGCGACCAATTCGCCGTGCTCGATGATCGGGAGATTGAGCAAAGAGACCGCGCCGACGGCCTTGAGGGCTTCTGCGGTCGCCGCGGTCCTCGCATCCTTGGCTGTATCGTCGATTGCGACCAGCCGCCCTGCCTTCAGATCATCGATGAAGGTGCCGAAGTCGCGATACCGATGCGTTCCTGCAAGCGTTTGCACGCCATCAGCGTTCCAGTCGCGCTCGATCCTGATGTTTTCCGCATCGCGATCCACCTCGCCGTAGCCGGCCCGGCTTGCACCCAGCAATTCGCCGAGGACCTGAGCCGAGGCAAAGGCGATCTCCCCCGGATCGACGAGATTGCGGATACGCTCGTCGAGTGCGAGAAGTGCGTCGCGCCGGGCGGCATCGTTGCGGCGCTCTGTCACGTCGAAGAACAGGCACCCGAACCGCTCACCGCCGAGCGTGAACACGCGGCCCTCATACCAGCGCGACCAGACACCGACTTCGCGTAAGAAGCTGAGCGGCTCGCCCGTCTCGACGACATCGGAAAATTCCGTGATCCACGCGTCTTCGATGCCAGGAATGATCTCACGAATGGTGCGTCCCAGCGCTTGCTCGCGCGTACTACCGGTCATGCGCTCCCAGGCCGGATTCACCTCGAGATAGCGCCAATCGATCGCACGTCCAGCGGCGTCACGCACGACCTCGCCGATCAACAGTCCCTCGACCAGGCGCTCGAACGTCCCTCGCCACGTTTCCTCGCTGGCGCGGACCCGGTCGGTTTCGATCCGCGCGGCTGTTCGGTCCCGCAGGATTTTGAGGAACCCGATATGCTTATCGCCGTCGAAAAGAGGCGCCATCCGGCCACTGGCCCAGAAGCGGGAGCCGTCGGCGCGCATATGCCACCGCTCATCCTCCGCACTGCCGTTGACAAGGGCAAGCGCCATCTCAACTGACGGGCGGCCACCAGCACGATCCTGTGGCGTGAAAATGCGATCGATCGGTTCGCCCAGCATGTCCGCCGCAAGCCAACCTAAGGTATTCTCGGCGCCTTTGTTCCAGTCGGTAACGAGTGCGTTGAGGTCCGTGGCGATGATCGCGAAGTCAGTCGCGCTATCGAGAATTGCGGCGTGACGGGTTGCAGCGGGAATGGGCATGACTGGTTCTAGCTACCCTCCAAGGGTCTGTCATCGTTTGCTCTTACGCTGGAAAGCGGCGTGACGCGTTGCGCTCCAGCCGTGCCTTGCAGGCTCGGCGTCGTTCGGGTTGGTTTCGTGCCGGACCGGCAGCGCGTATTCCAAGTTTACCCGCGCGCGCGGCAGCCAGGTCACGGCAGCCAGACGTTCGAGAACTAGACAATCCGTTCAATCTGCACTATGTGGGCAATAACGATCGGAGGCGACAATGAGCGACGCAGCGCTGACGCTGGATGTGGATGACGTCCAAGCCGTGTTGCGCGGGCGTAACCCGCGCGCGCCGGCTGCCGAGATCAAGACGATGGCGCGGATCGTGTCGATCGCGGTCGATGTCATGTCGGGGCTTCCCGCCGTAAGCCTGCGCGGGTCCGCCCGCGAGCATAAGCTGCGCGCCGCGCTCGAGCAGGTCGCTCTCCAGTTCATGCCGAC
The DNA here is from genome assembly GCF_010450875.1 of Sphingomonas insulae. Classification (NCBI taxonomy): domain Bacteria; kingdom Pseudomonadati; phylum Pseudomonadota; class Alphaproteobacteria; order Sphingomonadales; family Sphingomonadaceae; genus Sphingomonas; species Sphingomonas insulae. The sequence goes on along the minus strand of NZ_CP048421.1, from coordinate 153,690 downwards.
CGCGACGAAGCGGGACGAACCCGTCGAACGGACCCAAGGGAGTGGTCTTGGCGACGTGCTCAGCCTGTCCGAGGGCCGCGCCCGGCTCGCCGCTTATGCGGCGCCCAAGTCGATGGAAGGCTGGGCGGGGCCGGTCGGGGGTGCGAGCGACATCGAGGCAGCGTTCGGCGTCAAGCGCACGACACTCAGCACCTGGTATAAGCAGGGCGCCGTCATTGGTCTGCTGCGCGGACAGCGCAAGCTCGCCTATCCGCTCGAGCAATTCATCGACGGCCGTCCCCTTCAGGGCATCGCCGACATCCTCTCGGTCGCGCCGGACGCACGGTCGGCATGGCTGTGGATGCGACAACCGCATAGTGCGCTCGACGGGCAGACGCCGCTTGCCGCGTTGCGCGCGGCGAAGCAGGATCAGGTGAGCGCCATCGCCCGGCGGGACTTTGGGCGCGAAACCGACTAGTCGCGCGCCATGGCGCTCGATCCGATGATCCTCAAATCGCTGACGCGACAGGTCGAACCTGTGGACTATTTGCGGTGCACGCCTTGGGCACGACGCAAGACGCCGCTTGGCATGGGCTTCGGCGAAACACGGTTCGCCAGTCCCAGCAACTCCTTCAAGCTCCTCTACATCGCCGAGGATCTCGCAACATCGATCGCCGAGGCGATTATCCGCGACCGCTTCGAGGGGAAGACGGCGCGTGTCTTGGCGCAGTCTGACGTCGACGACTGGGGCGTGTGTGAGGTTTCTGCCACCCACCCGTTGCGCCTGCTTAGTCTGCGGGGCGACGCCTGTTTCAAGCTCGGCATCTCGACCGACATTGTCGGTGCCAAGGCGCATGACGAAGCCCGCGCGTTCAGCCAAGAGCTATATGAAAGAACCGATCTCGACGGGATCGTCTATCACTCCCGGCTCCGCAAGAAGAACTGCATGGCCATCTATGACCGGGCGGTGACGCCTGGACTCCGCGCGCAACCGGTGGTCCAGATCGAGCGGCTTGCTGCGCTGGTCCCCGCCCTCAATTCCTTGAAGACCCAACTGATCTGATCCGAAAAACGAAGGGATGGTTCCGGTTAAGGTCGGTGAGAGACGGGTCGAGATCGTAGTTTAAGCCCGCAACCGTCCCGATTGGGATCCCAAACGAGACAGCGCCGGCCGTCTCGTCGGTCGTTCCCAATCGAGAATGCGGAAGGGTCAGCCAATAGGTGCGCTGACGTCCTGGACTGGCCAAATCCTACCCGACGATCAGTTCGCGAATGCGGGCGGCTAGCGTGTCGAGCGAGAAAGGCTTTCCAAGAACCGACATGCTGGCGTCAAGATGCCCGTGGCTGATGACGGCCGTTTCCGCATAACCGGTGATAAACAGCACCTTGAGGTCGGGGCGGTTGGTTCGGGCCGCGTCAGCCATCTGTCGTCCGTTCATGCCGCCCGGCAAGCCCACGTCCGTCACGAGCAAGTCGATCCGTGCATCGGATTGCAGGACCTGAAGCCCTCCGGCACCATCAGCCGCCTCGATCGCGGTATAGCCAAGATCGCGCAGCACGTCGGACACAAGCATCCGGACGGTTGCTTCGTCATCGACAACGAGAACGGTCTCACCTTCCCCGGCGGGCGGCGAACGAAGCGAAGGACGATCTTCGGAGGAGCTGGCTTCGCCCGCATGACGCGGCAGATAAACGCAGACGCTCGTGCCTTTGCCGATCTCCGAGTGGATGCGGACCTCGCCGCCGGACTGCTTGGCGAAGCCGTAAATCATCGATAGCCCGAGGCCGGTGCCCTCGCCGAGGGGCTTGGTCGTGAAGAACGGATCGAACGCCTTGGTAATGACCTCCGGTGCCATGCCGACGCCGGTATCGGACACGCAGAGCGACAGATAGTCGCCTTCGGGCATGTCGAGGCGCTTGGCGGTGAGGGGATCGATGGTCCGGTTCTCGGTTTCGATCGTGATCCTGCCGCCGTCCGGCATCGCGTCGCGGGCGTTGATGCAAAGATTGAGCAGGGCGTTTTCGAGTTGGGAAGGATCGACCAGCGCCGCCCAGGCGTCGACGGCCAGCGCAGGCTCGACGAGGTTAGCCGGCCCTACGGTGCGCTGGATCAGGTCGAGCATACCGCTGACCATCGCGTTCACGTCCGTTACCTTAGGCGCAAGCGTCTGCCGCCGCGAGAAGGCCAGGAGGCGGTGCGTCAACGCCGCTGCCCGCTTGGCCGCGCCCTGCGCGGCGGTCATGTACTTCTCGACATCCTTGAGCCGGCCTTGGCCGATCCGCAGCTCCATCAGGTCGAGCGAGCCAGCGATGCCGGCCAGGAGGTTGTTGAAGTCGTGGGCCAGCCCACCGGTGAGCTGCCCCACCGCCTCCATCTTCTGCGACTGGCGTAGAGCTTCCTCCGCCTGCATCAGTTCGCCGGTGCGCGTCTCGATGCGCTGCTCCAAGGTCTCATTGAGGTGGCGCAGCTCCGCCCAAGCGCGATCTCGCTCCTCGATCAGGCTACGCCGTTCCTCAACGTCGATCAGCACGCCGGGGAAGCGCAGCGCGGTTCCGTCCGCGGCATGTTCGACATGGCCGTTCGCCTCTAGCCAGTAATATTGGCCATCGGCGCGGCGGACGCGGTACTGATGGGCGTAGCGACCGCCGCGCTGGACTGCCTCTTCGATCGCGGCCGCAAGCCCGGCCTGATCGTCGGGATGCACCGTCTCGACGACCTGTGCGAGGCTGATGCCGGTCCGGCCGAGTGCCGGATCGAGGCCGAAGTTGACCGCGAACGCTTCATCGACGGTGAAGCGATCGGTCGGAGGGTCCCATACCCAGGTGCCAAGGATCGCACCGGCGGCAAGTGCGAGCTGGATGCGCTCGCCGTTCACAATCTCCGCCGAAGCCTGGTCTCGAAGGCCTTGCTCGGTCGCGTCGCGCCGGGTCTCCTCCTGAAGCTGCGCGCCGACCTCCGTGTTGACGCCGAACCAGCGCACGACACGCCCCGATCCATCACGCAATGGCGTGATCCGGGTCAGGAAGGGCCGCAACACACCATCGGCGCCACGCAACGGATACACCATCTCGAACGGCTCGCCCGCCCGAATGCTGGCCTGTATACGACCCGTGACGAGGTCGACCTGATCGGGGTCATGGACCGACTGCCAGCCAAAACCCTCCATCTGCTGTGGTGTGCTACCGCAATAGTCGTGCCAGCGACGATTGTACCACACTCTGTAACCATCGGCCCGCGCCATCCAGCATAGGACGGGCAGGTTGTCCGCGAGGAGCTGGAAATCTGCAGCGTCGGGCGCGGCCCCAAGGTTGCTCACCAGGCCGCCCACCGGCTTGTCGGTGCGCCAGTAGGTCTCGGCATGGCCGACATGTTTCGGTTCTATCGTCTGCTCCACGAGCGGATCATGGCACAGGACCTATCCGCATGCTTGCCCTTTGTTTGCAAAAGGTTGGCTTCTGAGAAGCAGACGCTTTTCCCGAAATACCATCGAATCCGAGAACGCCCGCATCGTCTCGATCGTCCTTCCCAATTGGGAAGGCGTGGAGTTTCCCTGAGGTGCCCGATCGTGGCCGAAATGGCGGAGCGCTGATCGGTTGCGCATCATGATGCTGGCGCGTTTATCGCCTCGTATGGCAGGCCAGCACGAAAGAGCGTGATCGCGGTACGAATGTGAAAGACCAGGACTACAGGATGAAGCCAACGACTAAACCATTGCGGGTGATGACCTGCGTTCTGGCGATCGGAGCCTGGCCTGCTGCTGCGATCATGGCCGAAACGCCTGTCACGCCGTCGCTCACCGTTCGACTGCGGCCCGAGCCTCCTGTTGATGGATCACTTCGCGGGATTGAGGCGACGGTCATGGTAGAGGACGAGTCTGTTCCCGCCGGCGGACGGATCGCGATGCTCCCGGTCGTGACCAGCGCACTGACGACCAGTGCTTCCGGCATTGCCGGCTTTGCGATGTCCGACGCGCGCGGTAGCGTGCCGATACGCACGCAGGACGTAACGCAGACTCCTGACAACATCGATCGGTATTGGATCGCAGATCGGGCAACGGCCGGCACTTTGACTTGGAGCTACCGCGTCGCCGTCGATCCGGCAAAACCTCTGCTATCGCTGCCTATGTACGAACTGCGTAGCAGTTATGGTGCGCTATCTGGAGCCGGGAAGGCATTTTTGGCCTTGCCAACAGACGCGGTAAAGCGGCGGGTGAGCGTCCGCTGGGATCTCCGCAGCTTGCCGGCAGACGCGGTGGGTTTGTCGAGCTTCGGCGACGGCGACGCGGATTCCAATATGGACCTGACCGCCGAGGAATTGTCCTCCACCTATTACATGGTCGGCGCGCCGGGTCAGTTTACGGCACCCACCGGTGGCTTTTTCGCCGGGTGGCAAGGACGCCCGGCGTTCGACATGGCCGGGCTGATGCGCTGGTCGGCGAACCTTCACGGCTATTACGGGACGTTCTTCCGCGATCCCAAGCCGGTGTTCGGCATCTTCGGCCGGAGCAACCCGAGCAATCCCGGCAGCGGCGTGGGGCTGACCAACTCGTTCGCCTTCACCTTCGGTGACACCACCACGGCGGCCGAACTGAAATCAATGCTCGCGCATGAGATGCTGCATGTCTGGGTATCATCGCTCGATACCGTCGGCGACGAGGATTCACTTGCCGGATCGTGGTTCGGCGAGGGGTTGGCGGTCTACTACCAGCGCACATTGCCCTATCGGGCGGGGGCCTTATCGGCGGACGAATTTCTGGCCGATCTCAACCGTACTGCGAGCCGCTATTACACCGACAGCATGATTGCCACGCCGAACGACCGGATACCAGGCGCCTTCTGGAAGGATACGCGGGTGCGGGTGCTGCCCTATGACCGCGGATCGCTGTATTTCGCGAAGCTCAACGCGCAGATCGTCCGCAAGTCCGCAGGTCGGCGTTCGCTCGATGATCTTGTGGTGTCGCTCCTTGCGGAACGCCGCGCCGGCCGTCCGATGACGATCGATACCTGGGCGACGTTCCTGCGCCGGGAGCTGGGCGATGCCGGCATCACCGAATGGCGTGCGATGCTGGCTGGGCAGCCGATCGAGCTGGCGTCGGATAGCTTCGGCCCCTGCTTCGTCAAGAAGACGGTGCCGCTCGGCGAGTTCGACATGGGCTACGACTTCGTCGCGAGCAACGCCAACGGTCGGATCGTGCAGGGACTGAAGCCGGGGTCAAATGCGGCGCTTGCCGGTCTGCGCAACGGCGACGTCGTGAAGAAAGGCGGGGCGGGCGATGCCACGCAGGAGGATCCAAGGGCAATGGTCATGCTTCAAGTGGAGCGCGCTGGTCGGCCGATCACGATCAGGTACAGTGCGCGCGGGCGCAGCCTTTTGATTCCGCAATGGATCACGGTCCACAGCAGGAAAGGTTCTTGCGCGCTGTAGGATCGTACAAGAGCGGCGGTGGTCGATCATTGCAATGTCGGCCAATCCAATTCCCGTAACTCGATGGTGTTTCGAGAAACGCTAATTGTATTCTAAGGTTATCCGCCTCTAGGCTCTGGGCGTCAGTCCATTCGTATCTAGGCCGAGCTACGCGTCCCTGTCAGCAGCAGCAGCAGCCCGTGATCGACAAAGCTGGCGAGACGGTCGCGTGGGACTGGGTTACCGGCTGGCCCTCCGTGATGGGCAAGAAGCGCGACCACTGTATCGGCCATCACATCGATCTCTATCTCTGAAAGGGGCGCGTGCCCCGCTTCTGCCGCCCGCCGAGCCAGTCCCTCCAGTTCCACCCGAATAAACTTCCAGAACCGTTCGCTCAGGGTTCGATAAAGGTCCGGGTGCAGCCGGGCCATTTCCATGGTCGCGGTCACGATCTCGGGACGGTCATCGCAATTGCCGGCCTGCTCCATCAACGCGAGCAGATCGCCGCGCAGTGACAAGCCAGGGTAACGCGGTGCCGTCATCGGCCGCAGCGTGGCGACAGCATCGGCTATCAGGTCCGGCTTCGCCGTCCAGCGCCGGTATAGCGTCGCCTTCGACACCCCTGCACGCGTCGCCACATCGGTCATCGTCAGAGCGTGATAGCCCTGCTCGGCGAGCAATTCGAGCGCTGCGTCGATGATGAGAGTATCGCGGCTGATGTCCTGTGCGCGGCCACGTCGCGAAGGGAGCAAGCGATGCTGATGGCTTTGAGCCTGATCGTTCATGGCATCCATATAATCGTAAGAGTTACGAAACGCAATTATACCGAAACTCTTGCGTTTCGTATAAGGCGCTGCCATCTGGGTTCGGCATATGTCGCGTGCCGAAAACGCGTGCGCTCAAGGAAAGGCTTTCCCATGACGAATTTCGATATTGGCCCAGTCCTCGTGACGGGTGCCTCCGGCAACCAGGGCGGCGCGGTCGTCCGAGCGCTGTTGCAGACCGGCCGCCCGGTCCGCGCGCTGGTCCGCAATCCCGATGCGGCCTCGGCCCAGGCGCTGGCCGCGCAGGGCGTCGAAGTCGTCAAAGGCGATTTCGATGACGCCGCCAGTCTCGATGCGGCACTGGTCGGGGTGGCCGGTGTGTTCTCAATGCAGATGCCCTCGCCCCTAATGATCCTGAATCGGAGATCCGTACCGGCAAAGCGCTAATCGAAGCTGCCCATCGGTCGGGGGTGCACACGATCGTCCACACCTCGGTCGCGCGTGCGGGCGATCAGGAAAGCTTTATCGGTTGGAACGAAGGCCGTTGGGAGCCGACCTACTGGGAAGGCAAGGCGGCCGTGAACGAACTGGTCAAGGAGCAGGGCTTTCGCAACTGGGTGATCCTGAAGCCCGCCCTGATGATGCACAACCTGCTGCCGCCCGTGGCCGACTTCATGTTCCCGTCGCTGTCACAGACCGGGGAGATCGATACGGCTTTCGCGCCGGACACCAAAGTCGATTGGATCGCGGCGGAGGACATCGGCGCGTTCGCTGCTGCCGCCTTCGCCGACCCGGAGCGGTTCCACGGACATGAGATCGATCTGGCGGCCGAGGCCGTCACCATGAACGTGCTTGCGGCCAAGATCGCAGAGGCCACCGGCAAGCCGGTATCTGCCGTCGCTTCATCGAAGGAGGAGTTGGTCGCGCGGGGCTACCATGCCGGCGTCGTCGACATGCAGGTGTGGAGCAACGTCGAAGGCTACAAGGTGGACCTCGATGCTGTGCGACGCTGGGGCGTGCCCCTGACCTCACTCGATGCGTTCGTCGAGCGGAACCGCGACAGGTTCGCTATCGGCTGAACGCTTCAAAAACCCACCGTATCAACAGGCGCTGGCCAACCTGCTTTGCCGGCGCAGCCGTAAACCTTGACCGTCTGCGCTGGCAAAGCGGGCTATTGATCCCACAAAGGAAGGTGGAGGGAGACGGTTGGAGTCTCGCTCGATCCCATGAGTCGCAGGCGACCGGCTTTCCCGAAACGTGTTCCCGAATGGATTTTCCCAAAACTGCTCGTGGAACATGGAGAAACGGGACGCTCTGCAAAGGGACGTTTGAGTGACAGAGCGCCTGTCCGGCTTGATTCGCATCGACGGTGTCACCTAACCCGTTAGGCGGTCTATGCGCTCTGCTTGATCCCGGCTCGAGGCGGAATGACACTCCAAGGCCAGGCCCTTCGCGTACGATGAAGTGCCGTCGCCCGCGACCGCAGATCACGACCGTCCTGTTGGCGAGTACGCTTCTGGCAGCGCTGGCAATCGGCAGCCTTGAGGTCGTTCGCTTGTTTTGTCGCTGGCGCTTCGAAAAGCTCAATAGGGCCAGCGCGGTGATCAGCGAACGCTGAACGGCCTCGTCAGCGGCATTCCGGTGCGCTCAGTCGGAAACGGCATCTAGCTATACCAACCGTGAGCACTCTGTGCGATACCGGTCATGCAAGGGCGGCTTGAACACCGACCCCTGTCCGCATGTGCGGTCGAAACACTGGGTCCCCGGCTACGTCGGGCGGCCCACTGAATACAATACCTAGCGTTGGCTTGCCGGCGTGGGGAATACGTGGGGCGTGGTTACCAGTGTTCCCGCGTGTTCAACCGTCCCGGCTGCGGCGGTTGGAGGAGCATGTCTTGGGACCGCCTCGAGAGCGAACGAGATCGCGCCTGCTTGGCCGGTTGAGACGCCTATTGGATCCGCCAGCAGATCCAAGCGCGCAGCCGTCGATCCAGACGCTGATCGATGCGCACGGCAAGGTCCTGGCGCTCCTTGCGATCGTGCTGGCTCGCCAGGAGGTAATCGGCTGTGACGAGTTCGCCGACACCCTGGCCGGCTTGGCGGCCGTCACACAGTCCGATCATCCGGACGAGGCTGGGCTCCTGGCCAGGTGGGCATCGGTCGTGAAGGAGGCCGCGGGGACAGTCGGCAATCCGCCGGTGCGACACTGAACCGAACAGCCGTTCAGCACACAATCGTTCCGGATCGGCCGGAAACGGGCCAAAATGTGGACACGGATCGTTCCAATTTCGTTGTTTAACATATGGGCATGACGGGCACCGAATCATCTCCGACACCACAGACTGATCCCGTCCCAAGCAAGTCTATAGGCGAAATCCCGGCAAGCCCCCTCGATCAGTTGTCCGAACGACAGCGTGCGTATCTCCGCCTCGTCCATGAACATCGCACGTCGCAGGAAATCGGCTTCCTGGTCGGAGCAAGTGGGAGGGCGGTCGATAAGCAACTGCAAAAGGCCAAGGATTTCCTGGGCGTCACCAGTCGCTTCGAGGCAGCCCGCCTTCTGATCGAACATGAAAGCGGGGTAGAAAGGCTCTACCCTGCAAACGATCTACCTTCCTCGCCACCGCCCTTCCCGCTTCCATTGCCCCTGCCGACCAGCGAGACGGCAGTGAACATGCTCACATGGAAGCAGGTGGTATCGTGGAGCGCGATCATCGCGATCGTGACCCCCATCGGACTGACCGTTGCGGCCATGGTGATCGTGGCGCTCATGCTCCTGATCGGCCTCAAGGCAACATAGCGGGCGCGAGGCGACCGTGAGGAGGTACAGTGCAGGCATTATCGAACGCGAGCAGGGTGGTGGCGAACGAACTGCGCAAGGCAGAGCAATCCATCAACGTGGCGGCGCGCGACACCGCGCAGTTTCTGGTCACGACGCTCGAGGCGACCGAAGCGCATCGCCTCTCCCCTGCGATGGCTCACCGTACGGTCAAGGCGACCGTCGCAGCGCTCGCAGCTCTGGTCGAAGGGCAGGAGCAGATGGCGATGCGCGCGCACCTCCTGATCGAGAAAGTCGGCAGGCAGCTAGGGCTCGATGAAACGAGCTGGGGTGAGCCCACGCCGAAACCAGCTATGGCGACACTTCAGGAGCCCGCGCGCGAATCCGCGTAGGTCTACAAGGGGGACGAATGTCGCTGTCGCTCGCTCTGGCACTTCTATTTGACGCCACTCTGGTGACGATCTGTGGTTATGCCCTTGTGCGTGGCGGCCGACCGGAGCGTTTGGGCGCTGCGATAAACTTGGCAGCGACAGCAGCGACACTCTTCTTTAGACTACGAAGTTCGATGCATCTCGTCCCGTTAGACATGGCGATCATGTTGATCGATCTGTTCGTGGCCTGCAGCTTCTATTGGCTTGCTATCACGACCGTCCGTTTCTGGCCGATTTGGGCAGCAGGCTTCGCGCTTGCCGACCTCTTCATGAGCTCGAGTGGCGCCCTGCTGCCTCAAGTTCCCCTATTTGCCTATCACACCGGGCTCGGAATCTATGCGTATCTCGCACTCGGAGCCCTCGCACTTGGCACGTTCCGACTGCCTCGAAACGCTGAGCCCCATCTTCGAAATGGATCCAGACGATCATGGATACGGCACCTGAAGGAGACGAGCTGATCGACGTCGTCGTGCGGCTTCCGCGCAAGGCGATCGAGGAGACATTATTATCGACGCCCGCGTCCGAGATGGCCCTGGCCGACCGCCGGCTCGGTGAGGCCAAGGCACTGCTGACCGGACGTCGTCAGCGCGTGGCGTGCTTCGCCGGCGTGCGCTTCCATGATCCGAGCTGGGAGATGATCCTCGAGCTTTACGTTGCCACCCGCGAACGCCGGCCTCTCGCCGTGTCGCAGCTCTGCAGCCTGAGCGGCGGTTCGACGACGACGGCCCTGCGCCATATCGAGCATCTGGAGGCCCTGGGCTATATCATCCGGGAAACCGATAGCACCGACCGGCGCCGCGCGAACGTCATGATGCAGCCGGCGCTCGCCGCGGCAGCCGAGCAATGGCTCGATCTCCAGCTGGCCGCCTTGCGCCTTGGCTGCTGACCACAATCAATTCGATCGATCTGGCAGTTTCGTGCGGTAAAGCACGAGAATTGGTTGCCCTTTCGTTCGGTAAAGCACGAATCAACCGTCTTGAAGCGCCGGGGGCATTCGATGCCTTGTGATCATGCTGCCGAACCGGATGGTTTTCGGATTCGCAGCGTAACGGGGAATGCGCTGTGACCACATAAAGAATGCCCGGCACGAGGCCGGGCACCCTGCGGAGAACCGCTACCCCACGCCGCCAAGCGTGAAGCCACTTACGAAGTTGCTCTAGGTAGCACCCTCCCCAGCCCCGTTCAAGATCGCGCGCCTCGCGCCACGCCTTCGTTTTGCCTGGTGACGGCCTCCAGCCACGGAGTGTCGAACGATGTCCTATACCCAAAGCGCCTTTACCGGGCGAACCGGGGCCCGCCCGATTTCCGCGTTGGCTCGTCATATCGAGCGTGAACTGGCCACGCGCATCGAGAGCGCCGGAGAGGTCGACCGGAACGAGCTGTACCGCGTCCTCGAAGGCGCCAAGACCGCGATCGGCCTCAGCGCGTCGGCGCTGGAGACCCTCAAGCATCTGATCGGCTACACGCGTCCCGCCGACTACAAGGGCGATGCCCGCCCGATCGCATGGCCCAGCAATCATACGCTGGCCGAACTCGCGGGGGTCACCGAGAGTGCGATCAAGGCGCGGCTGCGCCAGCTTCGCAACCTCGCTCTCATTACCATGCGCGATTCCGCCCATGGTCGTCGGCGTGGCCAGCGCGGGGAAGATGGAGAGATTGTCAGCGCTTACGGCATCGATCTCTCGCCACTTCGTGCCAGGTTCGACGAACTGAAGGCCGCCGCGGAGGCGCACAGCGCGTTCTCGCGTCTGGAAAAGCGCGGCCGCCAGGAGATCGCGCGCGTACGCCGTATTGTAAGCCAAGCGCTCGCACAGGCTGCCGACATGGGACTGACGGGGCCGCACTGGTTATCGCTCCAGGATGCTATCGAAGCAGTCGCTAGCCTAGCTGCAGTTGCCCGATCGACGCGTGACATCGCGAATTATGAGGCGGCGCTTCATCGACTTTCTGGTGTTGAAGACTTGGTTGGCGAGACCATCGATGCGTTCATGTTTTCACAGGATATAGACGCCTTGGGGTCAAAATCCTCACCCTTCATACATATACAAACCAGACCCCTTCCTGATTCCGTATTGGCTGAACGTGATTGTAGTTCTGAGCTCGAAGGGAGCGCTCCAGCCGAACCGGACCTCCCAGCCTCGCCGTCCAACAGCGCATTCAAGACATCGCCGCGAGAGCTCATGGAGATGTTCCCGACGACGGCGATGTACGTCGATCGCGAGCGCCCTGGTTGGATCGATCTGCATAGAGCCGCTGCGCGACTTCGGCAGGACCTCGGCATCCGAGCCGGGACATGGGTTGACGCGCTCGACCAGCTCGGTGCCGATGGGGCGTCCGTTGCGATGATGATCACAGCCGAGCGCGGCGCGCGGGACGAGATCCGCCTCACGCCCGGCGCCTATTTCGCGGGCATGGTGACGCGCGCACGTCGCGGGGAGCTGGACCTCCCGAAGAGCCTCTGGGGCTTTCGGACCAGGCCGGTCCTGCAGTGACCGAAGACCACCGGTGGCGCTCTTCCTCGTCGCGGACGAACCTTTTGTGCGGTAAAGCACGAGTCGGTTTTGCCGCGGGGTTTGCCCCTCTCGCGACGCGATCACTCCCTTTCGTGCGCTATTTCAATCCATACTCCATCTCACTTGGGCAGGTTTCGAGGAAGCCGCTAGCATTCCGGGACGGGCCTTTCGTGCGCTTTCCGCTCCGATCGGGATGCGCCCCGGGCGACTTCCGTGCGGTTTCCAACCCAGAAAGGCCTCTGAGCATTGACCCGGAGGCCCATTCTGGCCCCATTTTGTCGAAGGATGCCGATCGGGGGACGAACGATCGGACCCTTTCGTGCGGTAAAGCACGAATTCGAGGGTGGTGGTCGGTGCGAATCGGCGCGAAGGTTCGAAACCGCGAGGCGGCGCTGCAAATCGGGGTGAGTGGATCGGAATCCGACCTCATCTGAGCGTCCCCAACGGCTAATGCTCGTGCTTTACCGCACGAAAGCCCCTTATGTGGGCATCCGGCGTTGCGTCGGGGCAGTGATGTCGGCCATCACTCTCGACCGAGGAGTCCCCCGATGGCGCGACCCATGGAGTTGCAAGGTAACCTGTTTACGCTCGACAGCCCCCTGCTCGGCGAGATCCTGGGCGAGCGTACTGTCGCGGAATTTCCGTTCTTCGCACTGAAGAAGGCCCGTCAGCTCGAGCCGATGATCTTCCAGGCAGAGGGCGTGAGCATCGAGCTGTCGGCGGGTAAGCACGGCATCGCGACGATCTACGACAAGGAAATCCTGCTCTACGTTGCCAGCATCATGACGGACCTCCGTGATCGCGGTGGTGAGCCGGCGCGGACGATCCGTTTCACCGCCCATGATCTGTTTCGGATCACTGGCTCGAACGCGAGCAAGAGATCCTATGCGTACCTGATCGATGCGCTGCGTCGGCTCAGAAACACCGTCGTCGAAACCAACATCAAGACGGGTGGGGAAACGCAGGAAGACAACTTCTCGTGGCTCGATCGGTTCAGGGTGGTCTACGCTGAAGACTCGCGAGGCGAGAAGCGGGTCAAGTATATCGAAGTGACGGTGTGCGACTGGTTCTATCGGGCCGTGTTGCGCGACCGCCGCCTTGCCGCCTATGACTTGGACTATTTTACGCTGACCCCCATCCAGCGCCGTCTGTACGAACTCGCGATGTTTCATTGCCAGCCCGACCAACCCTTCACGCTCGATCTCGAAACGGTCGCCCTGCGGATGGGATGTGGCGCCGCGCGACTGCGTAACGCGCGTGCTGAGATCACCAAGGTCGCGGACCTGGACAGCCTCCCCGGCTACTCGCTTTCGCTGCACAGCGAAAAAGTACCGACCGCGGGTCGTCCTCGCCTGCAAACCTTCGTGACCTTCACGGCACACCAGGCCCAGCGCCCTCGCCCGATCCGGCCGCAGGTCGCATTGCCGGTAAATGCCGATGACGTGCGGATGGACGAGCAACTGAAGGTGTACGAGGACGCCGGAGAATAATCTGCCGCGCTGGGGTTTCGCGGTTCACCCAGGAACGCCGCCTACAGCGATTGAACCTGTAGACGCATCTACGGCCCAGGCTGCTCGGGCACGTTTTCGTTGATCAACGTCGCAACGGTTTGGCTGTGAAGGTGATCCAAATCGAAGCTCTTGGCGGCAGCTTTCTCTGATGCCTCTGTAGCCATCGAGCCGATCTGTGATCCAGGCGATCGACCGGTGCAAATCGACCCTGCACCTTGTGCGCGCGTCTAGTCCCATGCCGAGCGCGAAGCCGGTGAAGTGGTGGGAATCACGGCTCTGAAAATAGTGATCCCGCCATCGTCGAACGGTTACGTGTAACACATTGGAGACAGCGCTCGCGTGGGTTACACGTAGGGGCGCTTCGTCGAAAGCTGTGCGGCTCCGCCAAGGCGTTATCTGGACCGCACGGGTGCCGCGCGCTCGAGTCAGTCTGAAAGGCCCGTCCGATCGCACCGATAGCAACGCGGTACATCGACGATGCCGTCCTCGAACGTCCTGACGCAGCTGCGAATGCCGTCTTCGCAAGCATAGAGGAGAGGGAGCCTTCGGCTTGGCGATCCGGTGATGAGCACCGGTCGACATGAAGGAGGCCCTCGATGCGCATCTCGGCTGCAGCTCTCGAACTTGATTTCACCGAACCGTCGATCACCGCCGCCAAGGCGGTTGCCGACACGATTGCCAGGAACGGATCTCTCCAGCGCGACGCGCTGCTGTGGGTCATGGAGCAAGCCCATGGCGGATCATCCGCCGATGGCCGCTGGTCGATCCGCGACGCCTTCGACATGCTCGAACTGGCCGAAGTCATGCACCTGGCAAAGGCAGACCTTCCCGCCGACCCGGGCGCTTGCCTCGCGGCGCTCACTGACCTGGTCGTCAATCTGCCGACCCACACGGTCCGCAGCGAAGAGCAGATCGAACTTCAGCAATTCTCGACCCCGGCGCCGATCGCTTACCTCGCGACGCTCGCTGCCCGCATCGCGGCCACCGATCTGGTGCTCGAACCCTCTGCTGGCACCGGGCTCCTTGCGGTCTTCGCGCGCCGGGCGGGGGCGCGCCTGGTCCTCAACGAGATCGATCCGGTTCGCGCCGAGATGCTTGGCGCCGCCTTTCCCGGCGTGCCCGTCACGCGACACGACGCCGAACTGATTCATGACCTGCTGGCGCCGAGCATCCGGCCGACAGCCGTCCTCATCAACCCCCCATTCTCGCGCAGCATCGGCCGCCACGCCGATCCGCTTGCTGCCTTCCGGCACCTTCGCGCCGCGCTCATGCGGCTCGGTGCCGGGGGCCGCTGCGCGGCCATCGTCCCCGATCGCGCCGACACGTCGAGCCGGGCCTGGGCCAAGGCGATCGAGGGGTGCACGCTGACGCTCCACCTCGAGCTGCCGGCGAACGCCTATGCCAAGCATGGCACCAGCCAGCCCGTGAAGATCGTGGTGCTGGAAAAGGGTGCCGGCGCGTCTGCCGAGCTGATCCGATGCGGGTCGCTGGTCGAAGCGCTCGCCGCGATCGAGGCCCACGCCGTCTCTCCGTCACCCGCTGCCGCAATGCGAGCATCTGCTCCTCAGCTGGTTCGCCCGAGTGGGCGTGGCTCGCTGCTAGGCGGCCTCGCCAGCAAGCCGCGCCTCGCCGCCCCGACCCCCAAATCCGCGCTGGCGCTTGTCGCGCGACCAATCGATTACACCGTCTTTGCCGAGCCGGTTCCGACCGGCGAAGCCGTCGGCGTGTACCTGCCCTATCGGCCGAGCCGGATCGCCATCCCGTGCGCGTCGATGCACCCCACCGCGCTGGTGGAGTCGATCGCCATGGGTTCGATCACCGCGCCACGACCGTCCTACGTCCCTACCCTCTCGCAGTCTGTCGTCGACGCGAAAACGCTTTCCGACGCCCAATTGGAAACGCTGATCTACGCCGGCGACGCCTTCGAACGCGACATCCCCGGCTTGTTCAAGGCCGTCGAAGAGGGCTTGTCGCTCACGCCCGATGAGGCAGGCCGTCCTTATCGGACCGGCTTCTTCCTTGGCGACGGCACCGGCGCCGGCAAGGGCCGCCAGGTCGCCGCGATCGTCCTCGACCAGTGGCTGCGCGGCCGCCGCAAGCACATCTGGATCTCGAAGACCGAGACCCTCCTCGAGGACGCGCGCCGCGACTGGACCGCCGTGGGCGGTCTCGCGCTCGACATCCAGCATCTCAACCAGTGGAAGCTCGGCACCCCAATCGGCGCCGGTGAGGGCATCCTCTTCCTCACCTATGCGACGCTGCGCTCCAATCGCGGCGACAAGGGCAGCCGGCTCCAGCAGATCCTCGAATGGTTCGGAGACGACTATGACGGCATGGTCGTGTTCGACGAGGCGCATGAGATGGCAGGTGTCGCAGGCGGCGAAGGCCGCTTCGGCACCAAAGACGGCTCCGACCAAGGGATCGCCGGTGTCCGATTGCAGAACCTCCTACCGCGCGCCCGCGTCCTGTACGTGTCTGCGACCGGCGCGTCCGACGTCAACAACCTCGCCTATGCGACCCGGCTCGGGCTCTGGGGTCCCGGCACGGCGTTCGCCGATCGCAAGGCGTTCGTCGAATCCCTGCGCCGTGGCGGGATCGCGGCGATGGAGCTGATCGCCCGTGACCTGAAGATGCAGGGGCTCTATGTCGCCCGCGCGCTGTCTTTCGCCGGCGTCGAATACGACATCCTCGAACACCAGCTCACGCCCGACCAGATCGAGGTGTACGACGCCTATGCCGATGCCTGGGCGATCATCCACGCGAACCTGCGCGCTGCACTCGATGCCACCCGCGTCACAGACAGCTTCTCGAACGATACCTACAACAGCGGCGCCAAGGCGGCCGCGTTGTCGATCTTCGAGTCCACCAAGCAGCGGTTCTTCTGCCAGCTCCTGATCGGCATGAAGCTGCCGGCTCTGATCCCCGCGATCCGCGCCGACCTCGACCGCGGCGAGAGCGTCGTGATCCAGCTCGTCTCGACGTCCGAGGCGATGCTCAACCGGGCACTGGCGGCGCTGACCATCGAGGAACGGGCCAATCTCGACATCGAGTTGTCGCCGCGTGAGTTCGTCATGTCCTATCTGACGGCTGCTTTCCCAGTGCGGCAGATGAAGACCTTTGTCGATGACACCGGCAAGATCCGCTCCGAACCGATGTCGGGCGAGGACGGCCGTCCTGTGTTCAGCCAGGAGGCGCTGGCGATGCGCGACACCCTGGTCGAGCAGCTTTGCGCCCTCCCGATCGTCGGCTCCGCCCTCGATCACATCATCGGGCATTTCGGCACGGATGCCGTCGCCGAGGTCACGGGGCGCAGCCGGCGCGTCTTCATGGACCCCCACGGCCGCCAACGCGTCGAAAGCCGCAGCCCGCGCACCAATCTCGCCGAGACCGACTCCTTCATGCGCGGTGCCAAGAAGATCCTGATCTTCTCCGATGCTGGCGGCACCGGCCGCAGCTATCATGCAAGTCTTACCGCTGAGAACCAGTCGCGGCGCAATCACTATCTCCTCGAGCCCGGTTGGCGTGCTGACGCCGCCATCCAGGGACTCGGCCGGACGCACCGGACGCATCAGGCGACCGCGCCGCTGTTCCGACCGGTGTCGACCGATTGTCGGGGCGAGCGACGCTTCATCTCGACGATCGCGCGCCGGCTCGACAGCTTGGGCGCGCTCACACGCGGCCAGCGGCAAACGGGCGGACAGGGCCTGTTCGACCCGCGAGACAATCTCGAAAGCGACTATGCGAAGGAGTCGCTGGACCAGTGGTTTCGCCTGCTTGCCGATGGCAAGCTGCGCTCGACCACGCTCGACCAGTTCCAGAAGCTCACCGGCCTCGAGCTGGAGGGCGAAGGGGGTGGTCTGAAGGAAGACCTGCCGCCCATCCAGCGCTGGCTCAACCGCATTCTGGCGCTGCGGATCGCGCTCCAGAACGCGATCTTCGACGAGTATCTCGGCCTGATCGAGGCGCGCATCGAGGCGGCCAAGGAAGCCGGCACGCTCGATCTGGGCGTCGAGAGCATCAACGCCGAGCGAATTACGATCCTTGATCGCACCGTCATCCGGCGCGACCAGACCAGCGGCGCCGAGACCGAGATCCTCCGGCTCGAGACCGAGGAACGCTACAAGCCGCTCGCGCTCGAGCCCGCGCTGCGCATCCTCGGTGATGACGCGCGGCCCATCGTCAACCGCAAGTCGGGCAAGGCCGCGATCCGGTGCAGCACCTACTCTCTGACCGACGACGATGGCGAGATTGTGCGCCGCGACGAGCTGGTCCGCCCGACTCGCAGCGAGCGAATGCGCCAAGACCTTCTCGTCGAGACGATGTGGGAGGAGGCTAGCGAGGAAGAGTTCGCCGCTCTGTGGCAGGCCGAGGTGGCGGAGATGGCGGGAAAGACCCGCATCAGCACGCTCTATCTCGTCAGCGGGCTTCTGCTCCCCGTCTGGGATCGCCTGCCCGACGATCATGTTCAGGTCTGGCGGCTCAATACAGACGATGGCCAGTCCTTCCTTGGCCGGATCGTCCCCGCCCCTCTCGTCTCCAAGCTCGCGGACGCCTTTGGGATTGCCGCTACCATCACCGTCTCCGGCGCTGACAGCGCCAAGCACGTTATGGGCACCCGAGAGATCTCGACCGTGGGCGCCTATCGCCTCAAGCGCAGTCTGGTTGCCTCCCAGCAGCGCCTCGAATTGCTCGATTGGCCACACACGCGGCTCGCCGAGCTGAAGGCGGCCGGATGCTTCACCGAGATCATCCAGCACAAGACGCGGATGTTCATTCCGCTCGCGACCGCCGCGGCCGTGATCGACCGCATCACCGCCTAACCGACACCGGGCTTTCTTCCCGATCATCAAAGGGAGGGGAGGGAGCCTTCGGCTTTGTGAGCTTGGAGGATCAGGCTCGCGTGACGGTCGGAACGGCCGCGCTTATCCCGAATGGAGTATGATCGATGATCCAGTCCGTGAAGGTCAAGAACCTCTCGCTCTCGAAGGACAATGTCCGCAAATCCAACCGCGACGCAGGCATTGATACCCTCGCCGCCAACATCGCAGCGCAGTGTCTGTTGCAGAACCTGATCGTCACCCCGCTCAAGAAGGCGGGTACGTTCACCGTGAAGGCGGGCGGTCGCCGCCTGCGCGCGCTCCAGCTCTTGATCGAGCAGGGCACCCTCCCCGCTGACCACAGTGTCCCGGTCCTCGTGCTGAGCGACGACGACAACGCAATCGAGACAAGCCTCGCCGAGAACTTTCAGCGGGTGCCGATGAATTCGGCTGACGAATGCACTGCATTCAACTTCCTGATCCAGAAGGGCATGACGGCCGAGGACGTCGCCAAGCGTCAGGGCGTGACCACCCGCTTCGTGGAGCAGCGCGTGCGCCTTGCCGAGCTGGCCCCGGCTGTCTTCGAGGCGCTCGCAGCCGGCGAGATCACGCTCGGCGTTGCGCAGGCTTACGCCGTCACCACCGACCTCGACCGTCAGGCCCGCGTGTTCGCCCAGATGAAAACGTCCTACTATGGCGACAATCCCGACAACATCCGTCGCGCCATCCTCAACGGCACGGTCAAGGCGAACGACGCCAAGGCCCGTTTTGTCGGTCGCGAAGCCTATGTCGCCGCAGGCGGCCGCATCGAGGGCGACCTGTTCGCCACAGAAGGCGACGAGAACTGGATCGACGTCGACCTGATCGAGACGCTTGCCGCCTCGAAGCTCGAAGCCGCAGCGGCCGAACTGGCGAGAGACCAGGGCCTCGCGTTCGTCACGC
The DNA here is from genome assembly GCF_010450875.1 of Sphingomonas insulae. Classification (NCBI taxonomy): domain Bacteria; kingdom Pseudomonadati; phylum Pseudomonadota; class Alphaproteobacteria; order Sphingomonadales; family Sphingomonadaceae; genus Sphingomonas; species Sphingomonas insulae. Next base: position 134,550 of record NZ_CP048421.1, on the reverse strand, counting down.
CGATCGCGGCGACGCACGTCCCCTACGACCTCGAGCGCCAGCTCCACGAGTACCACGCACCCGCTCGCGCCCTCACCGAGGACGAGACCGCGCGTGTCGAGGCACTGGGGTGCGAGAACGAGGCGCTGATCGACCAGCTCGAGCAGGAACTGCCCGACGGCAGCGCCGAGGCCGAGGCGGCGAACGCGCGCATCGAGGCGATCGAGCGCGAGCTGGAAACCATCGAAGACGCCCGTCACGAGATCGATCCGGCGCTTAAAAGCCAGATCGGGACGTTCGTCTATATCGGGGGCGACGGCCAACCTCGCGTTCACACCCGCCTGTTCAGCGAAAAGCCGGTCGTGGATCCCAACGCGCCGCCCAAGGAGTCGGGCGGCGCAGCCGGGGAAGGCCTTGCCAGCGATGCCGAGCAGGGTCCGAAGCTCAGCGCCACGTTGATCGACGAACTGGCGACCCAGCGCCGACAGATCCTCGTCGCCCATATCGCCAGCGACCAGGGACTCGCCCTCGACCTGACCATCTTCCTGATGGCGCAGAACGTGGTCTTCGAGCAGGCCCATATCCCTAACCATTCAACCCTGAAATCGGGCGCCGCGGGGTTCCCGATCTTTGGGTTCCGCGACGAGGGATCGATGGCGTCGCAGACCATCGACGATCAGCGGCAGCGTCTCGACACGAGCTGGGCCGGGCACAAGACCATGACCGAGCGGTTCGACGCCTTCCGGGCGCTCGACGATGAGGCCCGGGGCGCGTGGGTGGCGTTCTCGATCGCACGTACGCTGGAGCCCACGCTCAATGTCGCCGAGGGCTACCGCAGCAACGGGTTCCATGACCATCTCGGTCGCCTCCTCGACATCCAGGTCGAAAATTGGTGGCGCCCGACGGCCGAGAACTTCTTCGGTCGGGTCAAGAAGACCCTCATGCTCGACGCGCTCGAGGAAATTGGCGGCCCGATCCTGCGCGGCCGCTACAAGGACGCCAAGAAGGGTGACCTCGCCGGCACCTGTGCATCTCTGTGCAACGGCCAGGGCATCGTCGAAGCGGAGATCCGCGAAAAGGCGACGGCCTGGTTGCCCGAGGCGATGCGCTTCGAGGCGCAAGAGAAGCCGGCCAGGACGCCGCTGCGCTCCACCTTCACCGACGACGTCGACGACGCCGATCCGGCCGAGGATGAAGATCTCGATGAGGACGGCGACGACGCGATCGCGTCCGAGGGGGGCGATGATCACGAAGCCGAGGATTTGAGCCAAGCGGCCTGACGCCGGCTCGCACATTTCGAGGCACCTGGGGCGGCACTTTCGCGCAAGTGTCGCCCCGCTTCTTGTGACCCGCCGCGACCCCCGAGAGGGGAGGATGCTTGACCGGGTTTGCCTTACCTCATCCAGGAGACCGATCGTGGCACAGACCACCGACAAGCCCTCGCCTGCCGACGTCATCACCAGCACCATCATCGACAAGCTCGAATCCGGAGTACGGCCCTGGGTCAAGCCGTGGCGCCCCGGACTCGGGGGCCGTCCGCTGCGCGCAACCGGCGACCCCTACAAGGGCATCAACTGCTTCTGGCTGTGGCTGTGTGCCGAGGGGGCGGGCTACAACTCGCGCACCTGGATGACGTACAAACAGGCGCAGGCCTTTGGCGGCCAGGTCCGCGAGGGCGAGCGCTCGCAGATCGCGATCTTCTACAAATCCTACAGCAAGACCGTCGAATCCGTCGTCACCGGCGACACGACCGACGAGATGCGGCGCGTGCTGCGCTCGTACGCCGTGTTCAATTGCGACCAGATCGACGGGCTGTCTCCGGACTTCTACTCGAGCCCTGTCAGCATCGTGCCCCCGGCCGACGCGCTCCCCGAGCGCGCGCAGCGCTTCCTCGATGCGCTGCCGGCAACGGTCGACATGCGCGGCGACCGCGCGTTCTACGACCGCACCGCCGACCGCATCACCATGCCGCCCGTCGAGCTGTTCTCGACGCGCGCCTACTTTGCGGCGACGCTCGCCCATGAGGCTGGCCACTGGACCGGCCATCCCGACCGGCTCGATCGCACGTTCGGCAAGCGCTTCGGCGACGACGCCTATGCGTTCGAGGAGCTTTGCGCCGAGATGACCGCAGCGCTGCTCGGTGCCGATCTCGGTTTGCCGACGTCGCATATGGACGATCACGCCGCCTATATCGGCTCGTGGTTAAATGTGCTGCGCAAGGATAGCCGCGCGATCATGACCGCCGCGGCAAAGGCCGAGGCGGCAGTCGGCTATCTGCTCCGCGCGACGGGGCTCGACGTCTCGGCCGAGCCCGAGGACCAGATCCGTGAAGCGGCATGACCGTTCCGGCCGCCCTCCCCGACCTAGGCGCCTACCGGCGCTTCGTCGTGGCATTCAGTGGCGGCAAGGACAGCCTTGCCGCCCTCCTGCACCTCCTCAGCCTCGGCGTGCCGACACACGCGATCGAGCTGCATCACCATGATGTCGATGGCCACGGCCCGACCTTCATGGACTGGCCGTGCACGCCGGCCTATGTCCGCGCAATCGCCGACCATTTCGGGATCGCTCTCTACGTCTCGTGGCGCGAAGGCGGCTTCGCGCACGAGCTGGCGCGCGACGACGCGCCGACCGCCCCGATCGTATTCGAGACGCCGACCGGCATCGGCCGTGCCGGGGGCAACGGCCCCGCCGGCACCCGTGGGCTCTTCCCCCAGACGTCTTCCGATCTTCGGATGCGCTGGTGCAGCCCAGCGCTGAAGATCGACGTCCTCGCGGCCGCGATCCGGAATCAATCGCGCTTCCTCGACGGCCACACGCTTGTCATCACCGGCGAGCGCGCCGAGGAGAGTCCCTCGCGTGCGCGCTATGCGACGCTCGAGCCGCATCGCACATCTACCCTCGCGCGTGCGGTCGATCATTGGCGCCCGGTCCATAAATGGACCGAGCGCCTGATCTGGGACGCGATCGCCCAAGCGCGGATCCGTCCCCACCCGGCCTACGTCCTGGGTTGGGGCCGCCTGTCCTGCCGAGCCTGCATCTTCGGCTCGCCCGACCAATGAGCGACGCTCCGGCTCGTCTTTCCTGCCGCCTTCCGACGGGTCGCGGCTCGCGAAGCCGCGACCGGGAAGACCATCCATCGCTCGCTCACCGTCACGCAGCTCGCTGATCGCGGCACGGCGTTCCCGGCTGCGATGCTTCATCCCGACGAATTGGCGCAAGCCGATGATCCGGTCTGGCGGCTCTCGATCCTGGCGGATCACTGGACACTCCCTGCCGGCGCCTTCGGCGACCATGCAGGCCCGTCATGAACGCCGCCACGGGCGTGGACCTCACGCGCCTTCTCGCTCCCACGCGGAAAGAGCCGCTGTGGGAAGCCAACAAATCGGGATGGCGCTGCTTCGTCATGGGCAACGACCGTTGCCATTACCGCCGACGGAGCAAGCTCCGCACGGCTTGGCAGTCCGGCTATGACGCGGCCTCACGATCGGCCGATCCTGTTGGCGGGATGCTCTGACAAGGCCCCGCACGGAGGAGAGGAAGCCTTCGGCCTTTTGAGCGCGCGTGTGCGCTCAGGAGGTTCGGCCATGCTCTACGACACCCACTATCGCCACAACGAGGCGCTGTCTCCCGAGGCGCTCGGCACCCTGCCTGCAGCGCTCCATGCCCTGAACGCGGGCGTCGACGACTGCCGGCGTGCCGGCAAGCCGATCGATCTCGATGCGTCGATCCTGCTGCTGATCCGCAATCTGGCGTCCGTCGCCGAACGTAGTGCGCCCAGCACCAACGAGCTGCGTCTGCGCTGTGCGGAAGATCGGGGCACCGTCATCACCAGATCCGCGCTGCTCGACATCGCCGGCAACAGCGTCGCCGGCGATGCAATGGCGAAACGGACATTCCATCGGCAGGCTCGCCTCGCACTCGTTTCGCTTGCCGAGACGATCGGTCTCGAGGCGCATGACGTCCGTATCGATACCGACATGGGCGGTATCGCGGACGATGGCACGACCGAGCTGCGCCATGCCGATCTCTCGATCCGGGTGCGGCCGCACAGCTTTCTCCCCGACAGCGAGATCACCTTCAACCGCTGCCGAAGAGGCGAACACGCCGGCCCCGTTCAACGCGCGCCGATCGCCGAGCTGCTGGATGCAGCCACGTTCCAGCGCCGGCTCACCGCGAAGGTTGGCGACGTGGGCTCTCCGCGCCTCGCCGCTGCCGCCTGATCCTCACTTCACCGGAGACTTGTCATGGGTTGGCTCTTAATGCGCGATATGGGCGGCTGCGCCACCCCGCGCTCCTACCTCGACAACCAGTTTACCTACCAGCGCGACACGCATCGCCTGACCGTGCTGGCGTCCGCCATGGTCGGATCGACCTATTACGCCGCTTGCGAGCGCCTGGCGGACGACGACGAACGGATCGTGTTCGGCATCGTCTGCTTCACCAAGACCAGCATCGGCGCGCGCGACGGCTGCACGTTTGGGTACAAGGACATGGATGAAACGGTCGGGCCCAACGAGAGCGAGTGTCCGGCCGCGATCCTCGACGAGCTGACCGTCACGGACAGCGAATACGCCTTGGCCTGGCGCGCGCGGTGCCGCGCCAACCTGCTCGCGAAGAAGCTCGACCGGGCCAAGCCGACCCCGAAGCCTGGGCAGACCATCATCTTCGATGAGCCCATGCGTTTCAGCGACGGTAGCGACCGCAGCCGTTTCGAGGTGGTCGCCAATCCCAAGGGCAAGACGCCGCTGTTCCGTGACCCGGAAAGTCGCGCGATCTGCCGCATCCCGGCGTTTCGCACGCGCGCCTATCGCATCGTTCATGCGGCGATCGTCGTGCGGGACACGGCCAGTGGCTGACCGCCCACCCGTCATCGCGGCCTGGGGTGCCGGCGTCGACTCCACCGCCATGATCGTGGAACTCGCCGAACGCGGCGAGCCCGTCGACATGGTTCTCTTCGCCGATCCCGGCGCCGAGAAGTCGGCGACCTATGCGTTTATCCCCGTGTTCCGGGCCTGGATGTCGGAACGCGGCATCCCATCCGAGATCGTCCGCTACCAGCCCCGCAACTTCAAGCACTGGCCGCCCTATGCGGGCATCGCCGAGAACATGCTGACCAACGCCACCCTGCCCTCCGTGGTATTTGGTGGGGGGTCCTGCACCCAGAAATGGAAGGCGGCCCCGCAAGATGCCTGGACCGCCCAGTGGGAACCCGCGCGCCGCTGCTGGGACGCAGGCGGGCGCGTGGTAAAGCTGATCGGCTACGACGCTTCTGGACGCGACACGCAGCGTTACCATCACGCGGTCGGGTGCGAGGATCCGCGCTACGCCTACCGCTACCCCTTGCGGGAATGGGAATGGGTGCGCGCCGACTGCGAGGCGCGTATCGCGCGCGCTGGCCTCCCCGTCCCGACCAAGTCGAGCTGCTACATCTGTGGCAGCATCAAGCCTGACGAGGTGCTGGAGCTTTCATCGGAGGTACTGCGCATCATCGTCTTGATGGAAGCGCGAGCCAAGCCTCGCCTCCGCAATGTCGAAGGCCTGTGGCGCAAGCCGGTGCTTGGCCGTCGCGGTGCGACGCCGCGTCCCGGCAGCATAACCGAGTTCATCCGCGAACGCGGCCTCCTTTCACCGGCCGAAGTCGACCGCATCATCGAGACCGCGCCCTTGGCGCTACTCGATTTTCAGGCGGCGCAGGCCGCGCTTCTCCCTGAGCAACGCACCCCGATGGGGCGCTGGCTTGACGACTTTCACCGCGCGTCTGACGCGCTGGCCGCAGACCGTCACCATGCCTGAGCCGATCATCAAGCAATTCGTCGTCGAAGGATCGACGGCGCATCCAGTCGCGATCCTTGACACGGATCTATGCTGGCCCGCGCGCGCCGCTGACGCGGCCGCGGACTACGCCAGCGATGCCGATGCGCGCCGCAAGTTATTCTCGCGACGGCCGCGAAATATGCGCGCAATCGCCAGGGCTGGATCGCTATTGGCTGGCGCGTGATCGACTGAGACAGTCTCCGGGAGGTGCGGTCGTCGATCCTTGGCGCGTTGTCCCGGATGGCTGTGATGCCTCCGTCCTGCCCGTCCCGGCCTGTTCTCTGAGGTGGCGGCATGCGCCGGCTATGCCGCGACCCGGAGCGAGGATCTGGTCGATCAGCTCCGCATCATGGTCGATGCGATCGGCGCTGATGGAGGGTTGAGGATCACCCCAGCGGCGATGGTCCGCTTGGGTGCAACGGGGCAGGCACTTCTCGACGACATCGCGACCTTCGGGCTGGGCCCCACTTCAACCGTAGCAGCAGGCGTGGTCACATCTGCACCCGACGCCACCTGACGCCCGACAGCCTTCCGCCTTAGAGATGCGGCACATGGGCGGCCGCGAGACCCCCACAACCGCAAAAATCCGGGCCGAGTTGCCGTGTGCCACGGCTGCCCGCTCCACCCCGGTTTTTGCGGTTCCCCTGCGCTCACGCTGCGGTGCGGGCGCCTCTTATTCGGCCGCCCAGGAGGTGCGCATCCGGCGGATAGGCCGCCGGCCTCGATCAGATGAAGGCTCTTCACCATGACCACTTCGCTTGCCGCCGCACTTGCAGCACTGGAGCTTGGACACCTCGAACCCCGCGCCGAGGACGTTTCAGGCATGTGTCCTCCCTCGTCAGAGGCGCTGGAGCAAACCACCACCGCGATCTGGAGCGACCTGTTCGCCACCCTCCACAACACGTCTCTCGAGCGCGACATCGAGGAGATGGGATGGGGCCTGGTCAACCTCTTCCACCGTGCCGCAGCCAAGAAGCATGCGACCATCGACCGCCTCACCGACGAGATCCGGCTGCTAATTGCCGAGCAGGACGGTTCGGAAATCAACACCGCCAATCTCGAGGAGAAGATCGACCTCGCCAAGAAGATCGAGGAAGCCGCCACCTGCTACGAGGTGATGCGCGACACGGCCGCGGCACACTACATCCGCGAGACGGGTCGGTCTTGGATCCCGTCGACCGGTAACCGCATTTCGCTCGGGGTGACATCGGCGATCGTGGACGGCCGAGCATTTCTCCAGGCTCGCCGCGACCGGATCCGCGATGCCAACACGGCGCAAGGGACGCCGGTCGTGTTCGCCGGGGGACGGCTGACCTTCGGGACCGACAAGGACATGACGGCGTTCGGTAGCAACCTGTTGCGCACCCTCAACGCAGTCCGGGAGCGCGTGGGCGACATGTATCTCGTCCATGGCGGCGACATGAAGGGGATCGAACGCATCGCTGCCTCCTGGGCGGAGCAGCATGGCATCCAGCAAGTCCGCTTCGGGCTCGATCGCAAACTCGGTGATCGTGCCGGCTTTCGTCGCAACGAGCAGATGCTTTCGCTGAAGCCTCGCTATGTCATCGCCTTCCAGGGTAACGGCGTGACCGAACGCCTGGTGATCGATGCCAAGAAGGCGGGCATTCGCGTCGTTGATCGCCGCGGTCCCCTGGGTACGCCGCCGTCCGCTCGCAACGCTCAGACAGATCGCATGGTCGGTTGACCCTGCCGAGGCCGCCGGTCTGCTGGCGGCCTTACCGTTCACGGACGTGTCGGATCGACTTCCCCGGCGTCCGAGTGCCAGCGTCATCGCCGGAGCCGCCTCATTTCTCATGATTCTGGCGGGTCGCCGGGCATCCTGTCGATGCCTGCTGCGACGCCAGCCAGCCCATTCCCCGGACGATCCGAACCGCGCCGGGCGTGCCTGCGTAGTTTCCGATCCTGTCGGCGATAGGTACGATGCCGCAGCGTTGCCGGACGAACTCAATTGCGGAGCAACACCATGTCGCACGACGATCAGCTGCAAAAGGCAGTGCTAGCCGAACTGAAATGGGAGCCGAGCATCACCGCGGCGCATATCGGCGTGACCGCCGACAACGGCACGGTCACCCTGACCGGACATGTCGAGAGCTACGGCCAGAAGCACGCGGCCGAGATGGCGACCGGACGCGTCAGGGGCGTGAAGGCTGTCGCCGAGGAAATCGAGGTCCGGCTGCCCGTTCGAGATCAAGCGCGATGACGCCGACATTGCAACGGCTGCGGTCGATCGGCTCGCCTGGGATACGGGCACGCCGCGCGATGTCGTGAAGGTAAAGGTCGAAAAGGGCTGGCTGACGCTCACCGGTGACGTCCACTGGCACTTCCAGAAGGAAGCCGCCGAGCGGGAGATGCACAACCTGATGGGCGTGCTTGGCGTGTCGAACCAGATCACGATCAAGCCCCGGGTCGATACCGGCGGTCTCAGTGACGACATCCAGCACGCGCTTCACCCTTCCTGGTTCTTCGACGAGGAAAACGTCCACGTCACTGCGCAGGAGGGCCGCATCAAGCTGAACGGGACCGTGGGTTCATGGCAGGAGCGGCAAACCGCGGCTTCGACCGCCTGGGCTGCGCCTGGCGCCACGTCGGTCGAGAACGACTTGATCGTCGCTTGATCGCCACCGTTCGGCGATAGAAAACTGTTGCCGAACGGATCGCGGCCATTCGCTCGGTATCGAATGTCATCGGCTTCCGGTTGCACCGGCCCAAGACGCCGGCCCGCCTGATCACTTGCTCATCCCCGAAGCGTCGCCAGAGCTACCATTCTGGCAGTTCGTGCGCTGCCGGGTCATCATGGATCAACGGCGCTCGCCCAACCTTGCGGATTTGAGGCGAGATGTCGTCCCGAGCAGGATCTGGCGGGGGAGTGGGGAATGTACTCGCCACGCTTCGGACGTTGAATGGACGTCGTGTGCAACGGAAGGCGAGGCCATACAGTCCATCTCTGTCCTGATCGGGCCCAAGGCCTAGGGTCGCCTTCAGAACCTGTCCGGGTCCAAGCGTTTGCGTCTCCCGCCGATGGCGGGACCGCCGCTCTACTCCGCTTGCGCTTCACCGAGCCCCGTTCGGGTCTCGGCCCATCCGGGTGACGATCGCCTGACGAGGAACGGCGACCCCGCATTTCACGGGTCGCACGGAGGATCGCCCGATCGAGGCTTGGTGCCCGTTCCGGCCGATCGTCCCCGTATGATCTCACATCGAGCCTCTCATCATGCGGAGATGCGCAGCCCGGACATCGCAGGGCGTGAACACCCCTGGCAGATCGGCGCCGGACGCGTGCCATGATCCGCAGGGGGAGGATGTGACCGGGCATAGCCTTCTCCTAACGACAACGAGCGACCGTGCGTCGCCGTGGCAGGATTAGTCGCCTCCGGCGGTCTCTTCCTCCGTTCCGAGCCCCGAGATATGGCCCCATGCCGGGGATCGATCACCGATCGCATCGGACGTTGGTCGGGTACACGGCAAGCGCCGGTCCAGTGCGGTGAGCGACGTTGTGTCAGCCGGGAGCGAGGCTCGCGATCCTGGCCCCCCCTGCCCGCGCGGGGTTCATCCCCTCTCTTTGCTGAACGACCTAAGCCGTCCGTCCGCCCCCTCCAACCCGCGATCATTCGGGCCGAGTTGCCGCTTGCGCGGCTGCCCGCACCACCCCTCTGATCGGGGTTCCCCTGCGCGTCTGCGCGCTCCGGTGGAGAGGGCGTCCCTGGCCGTCTTCGACGGTGTTCAGTCGAGGGAACGAACCCCCGGCGAACAGAAGGAACCTCGAAATGCAGAACCTCGTCATCCTCGCCGGCAACGTCGGCGCCGCCCCCGAAGCCCGCACCACCACCGGTGGCACCAAGATCACCAACTTCAGCCTCGCAACCTCGCGCCCGAAGCGCGACAGCGAGGGCAAGGTCCTCAAGGACGAGAACGGTCGCCGGATCGAGGACACCGAATGGCACCGGATCACCTGCTTCAACGGCATCGGCAAGTCGGTCGCCGACAATGTCGAAAAGGGCCAGAAGGTCATGGTCCGTGGCCGCATCCACTACACCCGCTGGACGGACCAACAGGACATCGAGCGCTTCGGCGTCGAGATCATCGCCGACGAGGTGACGTTTCTCTCCTACGGCAAGTCCCGCCAGCAGCAGGGTCCCGCCCAGGACAACGACGACGACGACGTCCCCTTCTGATGGGGGACAGGGCCCGGGAGCGAGAGGCTCCCGGGCCCCTTTTTCATGCTGATCCGCCGTGGTGGCTAGACCGCCTGCCTGAGCGGTTCGGGCTTCTTGCCATCCGGCAGCGTCCGGCGAAGATGATCGTGTATCATCCTGGCATTGTAGGGCTTGGCGACGAAAGTGGCCTTGTCGGGCATGTCCCCCGGCGCCGGCGCGATCCGGCCACTGGCGATCACGATCTCGATCGCCGGCCAATGCTGGTCGACATGGCGTGCGAGCGCGAAGCCGTTGGTGTCCCCGGGCATCTCGACATCGGAAGAACCAAGAGGATCACGCTTGCGCCGTCCGTTTCAAGGAACGCCTTGTCTTCGTCACCGGTCCCCGCCTCGCGTACCCGAAACCCGGCTGCTGCCAGGATGTCACTGGCGTCCATCAGGATCAGCGGATCGTCGTCGACGACAAGAGCATAAGGGACCGTCGACTTCTCCATACCATTTTACCACTTGGGTCAATTGATGGGCCCGGCAGATAGTCGGCGTCTCCCGGCTGCGCCGGGACCGTCGCTCTATTCCGCTTGCGCTTCACCGAGCCCCTGCGGGGTCTCGGCCCATCCAGGTGACGATCGACTGACGGGGGGCATCGCAGCGGAAACATGTTTCCGGAAACGGGCAATTTCTTTCCGTGCGCTCCGCCGTCAGGGGTAATGCGGACCTACGGGGCATCCTCCGAGCTCGAATACCACGCGGAGGGTTACGCGATCAGGCGGGGCGGCACCCGGTGGCGAGGTGGGCGTCACAGGGCGGTCCGGCGCTGCGCCACGACGGCTCCCGACCGACACGCTTCACCCCGCTCTTGGAGGCGCAATCCTTGGGCCGGGTCGGGGCCTTGTACGATCAACCCGTGAAGGGTCCGGGCGCTTCGCTACGGCTTTTTTGCAGAGCGCAAAAAAGTGATCGCGGCCCCTCCCCATCCTGTCGGGCGCCTGTCGAGCGGGGATGAACCCCGTCGGCTTCACAGGAGCCTCGGACATGTTCAACGATATCTGGATCGCCCGCAAATCCGCTCTCAGCCTCGCCCGGACCCTGATGGTCGCCACCATGGTCATCGCGGTCGGCACCCAATACGCCGTCATCACCGCCGACGATCACGAGAGCTCGCTCACCATCGTCAACGAATACGACCCCTTCGCCTGAAGCCCAGGGGGTCGAAAGGCCCCCTCCCCTTTCACCTGCTTGTCAAAGGGCCGGGGCTGGCATCGGAGCCGCCCCGGCCCTTGCTGCTCAACGCTGTCGATCCGTTCATGACCCGTACGCTCGTCCGGCCTCGCGCGCCTCAGGCGTCCACCTCGATCATATCGCCCCGCGGGGTTTCGACCTGGCTGTACATCGGGCCATCATAGGGTTTGACGAGCGCGATCGCGTCCTCGGTGCTGCCATCAAGCCAGGTCAGCAGGTCGCAGCGATGCAGGATGACCGGCATGGCTTTGGGGTGCCAGGGCCGCACGATCTCGTTGGGCTCGGTCGTGCCGAACGCGAACGCCTCCCCGCGCTCGGTCGGCCGCCAAAGGCCTGCGAAGAACCCGACGAGTCGATCGGGTAGCGAGAACCACATCTGCTTGGGCAGATTGTCGTCGCCCTTGCCACCATCCGGATGTGGCTCGGCGAAATGGGTGAACGGCACGATGCACCGTCGATCCGGGCTACCGAGCGACGGCTTCCACATGCTCGACGACAGGTTGCGCGCGTTCGTCACGTACTTGTCGAGCTTCACCTCGGAATTGCGTTTGCTCGGGATCTTTGTCGGGAAGCCCCACTCCATCAGGATCAACTCGAGCGGTCGGTTCCCGCCCGCCGACCGCCGGATCACGGGGCCATGACGGGCCGTCTTCTTGCCCGTGGGGAAGATCTCGCGCGCAGGGGGGAAAACCTCGTCGGGTGCATAGGGCGGATCGAAACCGCAGGCCTGCATCACCGTCTCCTGCTTCGCGGATATCCGATAGCGATTACACATGGCCGCTCCGCTGAGCGGCGTGCGTGCTCGCGCGACGCGCCTCAAAGCTCGCGATGAGCGCCGGGTCACGGAGCAACGTCGTCCACGCGCGCCCATAGGTCCGCGACGCGAGGTAGAAGGTCGAGCCGATGCACCCGATCATCCGGCACCGCTCGAGCCGGTCGACGAGCGAATGGTCGCGCCCGTGACGGGCGACGATGTCCTCGAGCTCGACGCGCAGCATCGTCCCGCATGTCGAGCACTGGCTGCGGACCTGCGCGTTCATCCGCAGCATCTCGGCAGCGCTGTCCATCCAGCGGGGCCACAGGGCGACGATGTCCGCTCCGGTTTGCATGGGCAGAGGATAGCGCCCGCCCTCCGCGTCCGTCCAGCGGCTTGGGGCACGGCCATGGTCTCCCCTGCCGCCAATCCGAGGGGCTCTTTCGGGCTCCCAGGTCATCGCCGGGACGCGCCCCGACGCAAGCCCGCCCAAGCGGGCTTCTCCACGTTCGTTGCGACCCTCACGGGTGCATCGGCGCGGCTATGCCCCGGCGGTCCTGTCGCCTGTCGAAAGGCCCCGATTGGCGGGGTCAGGACAAGGAGACCATCATGACCGAGCAGACGCCCCAGTCCGAACGTCCGGCAGGCGGGCCGGCGGAGATCGCCCGGCTCAACGACCTGCTGCGGGAGCACATCACCACCCCCGGCCACAACCGCGTCGTGATGACCATCGGCATTGCCGCCCTGATCGGCGACGTCGCCCTCTTCCGGGGTTTTCGCAAGCGCGCCGAACTGCTGCGCGCGGTCCGCGACTTCGACGCCTTCGACCACGGCAACGACCCTTATGGCGAGCACGACATGGGTTCGTTCGCGTTCGAAGACGCCGCCTGCTTGTGGAAGATCGACTATTACAGCCCCGATCTCGCCGCGGGCTCTGAGGACCCCGCCGACCCGTCCAGGACGGTCCGTGTCCTCACCATCATGCGCGCCAACGAGCGATGAACACGTCGGGCCCCGGCGCCTGGCCGTCGGGGTTCGCGTCCAAACCGACACAGGGATGCTCGCGCTGGAGCAGGTCGACAGAGGCGTCGAGCAGCGTGTGCTCGTCCTCCCGCACCGCCGACCGCGATCCGCCAATTGCACTGCGGATGAAAGACGAGCGGGAGGATCTCGACCTCCCCGGTCAACGCTGCCCATCGCCCGACGCGTGTCTCGGTCGTGCCGACGACCAATGTCACCAGCGTCGCGCGTCGCTCGATCGGCGTCAGCACGCTCATTCTCGGTGCTGTCCTCAAAGTCGAAAGAAGCTGTCGTCGACGTACAATCCAGCGTGACGATCGGGCGGGGCCGGCGTCAAGGATGCGCGGTGCCCCCAATTTTCACCCCCGTCCGCCCTAGGCGTCCGGCTGAGAAAATCGGCACCCCCACGCCCCGCGTCGCGGCCGCTGACGCGGTCCTGTGACCCCGACCCCGCCCGACCGTCCAGCCGCCCCCGTCTTCAAACGAACAGACGGAGGTTCACATGCGCAAACAGGCCCCACGCGATCAGGCATGGCTCACGGATCTCGCAGCGATTGTCGCGGAGATCGACGCGAGTGCACCCTCCACCCCAAGGCTCCCGCACAAGCGCAGCCGCAAGCGCAAGCCGCTCTGGGAGGAGTGACACGATAGCCGGGCGGCTTAAGCCGCCCGCTCGGAGGGGAGGCTGCTCCGATGTGCTCGCAAAATGAAACCCCTGTCCGCGTTCCCGATCGCGCCGGTTCGCTTTCCACCGGGAAGCACCGTCTTTGCGAGTCTCAATCGCGCGCGCGCTGTGACATGCCGACTATGGCGAAGCCTCTTCGTAACGTCCGGCACGGCGGAGTTGGCGAACGATGCCATTGAATGCTGCGGTGACGCCCTGCGCTCGGCCAATTTCGTTCTCCTGGGCCGCGGCATCCCAATACAGCTCGAGCGGCCACCGCTCCAGACAGTGCGGCAGCAGGCAGCGCAACGCGAGGCGGACCTCGACGCCATCGACCCGGCTATCAGACGATCGCGTGACGCCCGACCGCAGGATGTGGACCGACAGGGCGATGACGACGCGCTGGTGACGAGGGAGCCGGTCCACGGCTCAGTGGAAGTCGTGCGATTTGAACCGGACGACGTCTTCCGGATCCATGCCGTCCGCGTGCGGTGGCCAATAGCAACTCCGCGGGGCCGGGCTCCACCCGCCCTGCTTGTATCCGGCATCGCCGCGATCGGGCGAACCGGCATGGCGCGCGCCGTCGCCACGCCCGGTCCGATGAGGGAACGACATCGCGCCGACTTGGGTCAGCAGCGTACCATGATCGACGATCCGGTCGCAGATGACGTGGATGACCTCGCCCTCCTTCTGCACCCTGCCCTTCATGCCGATCATCGATGCCGACATGACGGTGCGACGCTGCGCTTCGAAGCGATCGGGCCACAGGATGCCATTCGCGATCCCGGTCTCGTCCTCGATCGTGATGAAGAGCACGCCCTTGGCGCTGCCCGGTTTCTGGCGGACGAGGATGATGCCGGCGACTTCGACGTGGCGGCCGTCGCGAATGCCGGCAAGATCGCCGCAGCGTGTGACCCCGCGCCGCGCCAGTTCGTCGCGCAGGAACGCCAGTGGATGTGCGCGGAGCGACAGCTGCAGCGCGCGATAATCCTCGATCACCTCGCCACCATCGGTCAGCGGCCGCAGCGCGACTTCGGGTTCGGAGCCCTCCGCGCTGAAACCCTCGGCCGCGCGATCCGCCGCGGCGAACAGCGGAAGCGGCGCCTCGCCGAGCCCCCTCACCTTCCACAACCCCTGCCGGCGGTCGGCACCGAAGGCGTGGAAGGCATCTGCATCGGCCAGCTTCTCGATTGCGGCGCGCTGGACGCCCGATCGCCGCCAGACATCCTCGACGGAAACGAACGGCGTCGTGCTCCGGGCGCCGACCATCGATGCCCCGTCAGCGTTGGACAGGCCGCGAACCTGTCGCAGGCCAAGCCGGACGGCGAGATAGCGACCGCCGGTTCGCTCGAGCGTGCAATCCCATCGGCTCGCATTGATGCAGGGTGCGCGCACTTCGACACCATGCTCGCGCGCGTCGCGGACGAGTTGCGCCGGCGCATAGAAGCCCATCGGCTGCGCGTTCATGAGGCTTGCGCAGAACACGTCGGGATGATGGTGTTTCATCCAGGCCGAGGCATAAGCGATCTTGGCGAAGCTGGCGGCATGGCTCTCGGGAAAGCCGTAGGAACCGAACCCTTCCAACTGGCGGAACGTGCGCTCGGCGAATTCGCGTGGATAGCCGCGCTCGACCATCCCTTCGATGAGCTTCTCCGAGAAATGCGACACCCCACCGGTGAACTTGAAGGTAGCCATCGCCCGCCGGAGCTGGTCCGCCTCGGCCGGCGTGAAGCCGGCGCCGACGATGGCGACTTTCATCGCCTGCTCCTGGAATAGCGGTACGCCGAGCGTTTTCTCCAGCACGGCCCGCAGCTCGGGGCGTGGATATTCGGGCTTTTCGAGCCCTTCGCGCCGACGCAGGTACGGATGGACCATGTCGCCCTGGATCGGCCCGGGGCGGACGATCGCGACCTGAATCACGAGATCGTAGAAGCGCCGGGGCTTCATGCGCGGCAGCATCGACATCTGGGCGCGGCTCTCGATCTGGAAGGTGCCGAGCGTGTCGGCCTTCGAGATCATGGCGAACACGTCCGGATCGTCGTCCTGGAGATCGGCGAGCCCGATGCGCACGCCCTTGGCGTCCTCGAGCAGGTTGAAGGCGCGATTCATTGCGCCAAGCATGCCCAGCCCCAGGACGTCGACCTTCATGAACTTCAATGCGTCGATATCGTCCTTGTCCCACTCGATGATCTGGCGATCCTCCATCGCCGCAGGCTCGATCGGCACGAGGTCGTCGAGGCGATCATGGGTGAGGACGAAGCCTCCCGGGTGCTGGCTCATGTGGCGCGGCACGCCGATCAACCGTCGCGCGAGATCGAGCGTCAGGCGCAGCCTGCGGTCGGCCATGTCGAGGTTCAGCTCGGCAACCTGCTTCTCGCCGACGCCCTCGGCGGACCAGCCCCACACCAGGCCCGCGAGCGACGAGGTTAGGTCCTCGGGGAGCCCCAGCGCCTTGCCGACATCGCGGACCGCACCGCGCGCCCGGTAGCGCTGCACGACCGCGGTGAGCGCCGAATGATCGCGCCCATAGGTCTCGTAGATCCACTGGATGATCTCCTCGCGCCGCTCATGTTCGAAATCGACGTCGATATCGGGCGGCTCGCGACGCTCTCCGCTCACGAACCGCTCGAACAGCAGTTCGTGCTTGATCGGGTCGATCGAGGTGATCTCGAGCACGAAACAGACACAGGAATTGGCGGCCGAGCCCCTGCCTTGGCACAGGATCCCGCGCCGTCGCGCTTCGCGAACGATCGCAAAGACCGTCAGGAAGTAGGGAGCGTAGCCGAGCTCGCCGATCAGCCGCAGTTCGTGCGCGATCTGGGTCTGGTATGCGGGCGGGACGGCCCCGTCGAACATTCGGTCGACCGCGTCGCCTGCGAGCTTTTCAAGCGCGCCTTGCGCGCTCAGCCCCTCGATCATCCGCTCGTGCGGATATTGGTAGGCGAGTTCCCCCAGGTCGAAAGTGCAGGCGCGCGCGATATCGACGCTGGCGCGTAATGCGTCGGGATAGTCGCGGAAACGCCGCACCATCTCGTCCGGCGACTTCAGCGCTCGATCGGCATTGACCTCGCGGCGGTAGCCGAGCTCGTCGACGGTGCATTTCTCGCGCACGGCCGTCACCACGTCCTGAAGCAGCCGAGCGTCGGGGGCGTGGTAGAGGATGTCGCCGGTGACGACGGCGCGCACCCCTAAAGTGCTGGCCTGCCGCGCGAGCGCATCAATCCGAACAGCGTCGTTCGGCCTGCGCCGCTGGAACAGCGCCATGTAGCCGCGCCGCCCGTAGAGCGCCTTTAATTCGGCCAGTGCCGTCCGGTTCGCCTCATCCGCCTCGTGCGGCAGCAGGATTGCGATCACGCCCTCCGACCAGGCCGCGAGATCATGCCAATGTAGCTCGCATGCGCCCTTCCCCGCCCGGCGCTTGCCGACGGTCAGCAGGCGGGTCAGTCGCGACCAGGCGGGGCGATCGCTCGGATAGAGGATCAGGCGCCGCCCGCAGGCGAGATCGATGCGTGCACCGGCAATCGAACGAACGCCCGTCGCCTTCTGCGCCTCCCAGGCGCGCACGACGCCGGCAACCGTGCCGACATCGCTGACGCCGATCGCGGGGTAGCCGAGCAGTGCCGCGGCCGAGAACAACTCTTCCGGACTGGAAGCCCCTCTGAGGAGCGAAAAGTGGGTGAGCACCTGAAGCTCGACATAGGCGGTCATGCGAACATGCCGTGCATCCACCAGCTCAGGTCGCCGGTCTCCGCCTCGAACCCGTCACCGCGGCGGAACACCCACCAGCGCCCGCCCTCCCCGTCTTCGACCCGGTAATAGTCACGGACCGCCCACACCTCCGCGTCGCGCCGCCACCATTCGCCGTGAATACGCTCGGGGCCGTCGCCGGCGACGACCTGATAGGGCTTGCCCCGCCATTCGAAGCGCCGTGGCGGCTGATCGGGGAGCAAGGCGATGACGCCGTGCAGGGGTTCGGGTCGGGCGAGCAAGCGCACGGGTCGCTGCCATAGCGGCCAGCGGCCCGGTGCATCGACGGGGTCGGCCTGGGTGACCGCGCGCTCCGGAACATGGCTCGGCACGGGCGCGATCCTGAAGACCGATCGCGCACCGATTCGGCCCGCCACGACGTCGACGAGCCGCGCCGGATCGCGCTGCAGCGTCTCGCCGGCAAGGACGGCGCCGAGATCGACCGCGTCCAGGGGCTCGGTGTGGGGTGCGACCAGCAGGAACTGTTCGAGACCCATGCCCGGATCGATCCGCTCGATGCGGAGCTTCAGCAACCGCAGGAGATGCGGCACCTCGCGGGTCGGCCGCGACGTGCCGATCGCGACGACCTGCTCACCGCCATCGACCCGCAGGCCGGTCAGGCGAAGCGCCCGTACGCCGAGGCCTCTTGCTCGCAGGATTCCGGCCAGATCCTCGAGCAGGTCCGCCATGACTTGCGCGATGGCTTCGGCAGTCCCGATCGGCTCCAGCAAGCGGCGTTCGACAATCGGCACCCTCGCATCTTCAACCGGGCTGATCGGCTCGGCGACCGCCCCGATCGCCTGATCAAGGCGGGTGATCGCGGGCAGTCCCAGGCGGCGCGCGAGTGGTCCGCGCGCGACCGGCAGGACATCTGCGATACGCTCGAAGCCGAACCGTCGTGCCGCGGATAGCGCGCTATCGCTCAGCCGCAGTGCGGCGATCGGAAGGGACGAGAGCGCGTCGACGCCCTCCCCTGCCGGTACGATGGCGATGTCGTGCGTTCCGAAGCGGGCCACCGCATGGGCGGCACCGGGGGTATCGGCCAGCGCAACCCGGGCGGTGAACCCCGCGCGCCGGCAGAAGGACTGCAGGCGTCGGCAGAAGCGTTCCTCGCCGCCATGGAGATGATCGCAGCCTGTCAGGTCCAGCCAGAGGCCGTCGGGCGGCGCGACGGCTGCGATCGGTGTCCATCGTCGCACCGCCAACAAGGCTAGTCGATCGAGCAGTGCGGCATCGGCTTGGCGTTCCGCTGGCCGGCAATCGAGGTCCGACACCAGGGCGCGCGCATGCGTCGCCGCCATGCCGACATGGATGCCGAGCGCGACTGCCGCAGTGCAGGCCGCCACCACCTCCTCCCGCCGGCCGACCTTGTCGATCAGCGCCAGCGGCGCATGTCGCGCCGGATCCTCGGGCCGGACGGCATCGCGATGGATTGCCGTACCGGGTCGTTTAAATGGATGCGCAGCCGATTCCGATCGCCGCCCCAATTCGCGTATCGGGGGTCGGGCGTGCGCCGGCAGGGTCGCGATCTGGTGTTCTACGTCCGGCGGCGTTGCCGTGTCGGCGCGAGCCCAACGTGCGCCAGGGCGCCAACTCCCGCCCCGGGGAACGGAGCAGGCGCCGGGATCATCCTCGACGGATAGCAGGTGCGCGGCGACCTCAGGCGGCCGCGGTGCGGGCCGTTCCAACCGCCTCAGCCGCTCGATGGCCAAGTGCGGCAGGAACAGCGAGACGACCCGTCTCATCGCAACCCTCCACTACCAGGGAGAATGGTTCGCCGCCTCGCTGGCGCGCCAGCTCGATCGACCAGCGTGGTCGGCCCACGCCGGCGACCTCGAGGCGCGCCGAGGGAGCGCTGGCGATCCGCCAGCGGGTCCAGGCCGCGGATGGCTCGCCCAATGGATCCTGGTCGCGGGTTCGCCGGCGACGCAGGAGAAGCACGGGCATATCAGCCTCGGCTGCGACAAGTTGGAGGCGGCGGGTTGCCACCATCGACACCCTCCCCGCCTCCGCGACGACCGCTGAAGGCGTTCCATCGCGAACGGCATCCTCGATGACGGCGAGAAGTGCGGCGTCATCCGGCGGTTGTGCGTAGATCACGTCCGCGGCAGCGAGCCCGGCTTGCTCTAGTCCTGGCGCATAGAGATCATTTCGGCAGCTCGCCCATAGAACCGGGCCACCAACTGCACCGGCTTCCCTCGCGGCGATGCCCGCCAGGAACAGCGTGGCTGCCGCGTCATCCACCAACGAACAGCTCCGGGCCGCTACTTCGTGCAATGCGCCGGCACGAAGTCCGCCGCATCCGAGACGATCGTCCAGAGCTTCGACGCCGAAGGCGATGATGCGGTGATCCATGATGGGCAGCGCGATAGCCCGAAGATTGGCTACCGTACTTCGGAGGGAATCGGGTGTCGTAAGCATGATGGACAGACTCTAAGCGTTCCCCATACGTTCCTTCAGTGGTTGCGTTCGGTCAAGGCACTTGCGACGACAGGAGTGCGCGAGCTGGCTCGTGCCGCTTCCGCCGGAGCTTCTTTGCCGATCAATCGGGGCTCGAGATCGTGCGGTGTCCCCTCCCCCACCGCGTTGCGCTGATCCGCATGCGGACGCAGCGATGGTGGTGCACCAAGGCGGGATCGACGCACTGCCAAAGCGATACACGCGACCGCTCGGTTAAATGCGAGATAGCGGTTACATGCGACACAATTGAATGCGGAGATCGGGGGGGGGGGGGGGGGGCAGCGGGAATGAATCGCTGTTCTCTCAGCTCCCCGCCCCTCTGTTTAACGTGGTCGCTGTAACCGCTGTGTTCGGGATAACCGCACGGAGCGCGGAGGTAGATGCGGCCGCTGTACCTTCGAATATCGGGCCTCCTTGCTAGCTCGCTCCCGCGGCGGCGATTAGAGCCAATACCCTGCCGGGATGACGCTATCCGCTGTACCTGCTGTACTCGCCGTACGCGCCGTAACCGGTGTAACCGGTGTATCCGATATACCCTGTGTATCCGCTGCGCCCGCTATACCCGCATTAACCGATCTATCAGCCCGACCCGTATCATAGGCTAGGACCGCTCCCCTGCTGCGTCCGTTGTGCCCGCTGTCTCGCGTGTAACCGCCGTGACGCATCGAACCAATACTGCTCCGTCGAGGTCGAGGGCCATGTGGCCAGGACCTTAACGAGGCGAAGCGCTTTGCAGCAACAGAACTGTACGATGCGAAGTGGCGACGGAGCTGCGCCGCATAACCGCCGTAACCGCTGTAACTGCTGTACCCGCCCTACCCGCTGTAACTGCCGTAACTGATAGGTTCGCTGCGTTACATATGTTCGCTCGACTTTATGCTGTCAGTCAGTCTTACAGCGGCATGCCGATCGTGAGAGCGCGTCACGGGCCGGTCACCCGCTCGGTCATCATCTTCGGTCCGAGTGCGCGAATCGTTCGGTTACAGCGAAGCACCAACCAGCGTCGCAGCAACCGTCGTTTTTGTGTGGAGACAGCGATGGCAGGGAAGGGCGCCTGACTTCCCTCTTGAGCTGCGGTTACAACGGTTACACGGAACGCAGATGTTGCACATAACTCTTCGCTCCGCTGTAACTTGCCGGAGCCGGTCATCCGTTGTAACACATGCGACCGCGCGGTCATCGCGGTTAGGATTGGAGTCTCGAATGCCCGTCATCACCCTATTGTCCCCTAAAGGCGGGGTGGGAAAGACCACGACGGCGCTCCTGCTTGCGACGGAACTAGCCGCGCAGGGCGGCGACGTGATCCTTATCGATGCGGATCCCAATTTTCCGCTATCCAAATGGGCGGCCCTGAAAGGCAAACCGGACAATATCGAGGTTATCGAAGAGATCGACGAGGAGACGATCATCGATACGATCACCGAGGCTCGCCAGCGCGCGCGATACGTCATCGTCGACCTGGAGGGGAGGGCGTCCGGCCGCGTGACGAATGCCCTGCTCGTCTCGAACCTCGCCCTGATCCCGATGCAAGGGTCCGCGCTCGATTCAAACGAGGCCGCGCGCGCCTTCAAGAATGTGAAGCAGGTCTCGAAAGCGCGTGAGAAGCCCCTGAAATTTGCAGCGGTGCTCGCAAAGACGCAGGCCTCCACGCGGCTATGGCCGCGCGATCTCAAGCAGATCATTGCAGGCATGCGAGAGGCGGGTATCCCCGTCATCGACACCGCACTCGCCGAACGCGGCGCCTATCGGGCCATCTTCAGCATTGGCGGTACGCTCGCCACGTTGAAGGACAAGGACGTCGGCTCGTTGGAAACCGCCCGGGCGAACGCGGCGGCTTTTACCCTCAACGTCCTTCAACTGCTCAACGAGAAGACCCCGGCATGAATGACACCACAGCTCGGCCCGGCCTCGCCAATTTCGCGCTCGACGATGACGACGACATTCCGATCCCGACGCCGGAACAGCGTCAAAGGGCGAAGCAAGGTGGCGAGAGGCTCGGGTTCAAGTCCGAGCCCGCCGAACCAGCCAAGCGTCCCACAGCATCGACGCGGGAGGCCGTCTACACCGCCAACTTCCATATCCGCAC
Organism: Sphingomonas insulae; assembly: GCF_010450875.1. Taxonomy (NCBI): domain Bacteria; kingdom Pseudomonadati; phylum Pseudomonadota; class Alphaproteobacteria; order Sphingomonadales; family Sphingomonadaceae; genus Sphingomonas; species Sphingomonas insulae. The sequence goes on along the minus strand of NZ_CP048421.1, from coordinate 112,613 downwards.
GACGCCGGAAGACCGCGAGCGCTATGACGACTTTGCCTATCGTCATCGGGTGAAGAAGGGCGAGGCCATGACCTTGCTTCTGACACTCGCAGAGGAAGCGGAAGCGGCACGGGCGGCGAAGAAGAAATAAGAGGGCAGGGGGCCCTCGCCGTACCGACGGCGGAACAAGTGACTGCTCGCTCGATCGCCGTTCGCCGGCCGATCGAAACCCGTATCAGGACGGAGGTCGGTACGCCCCCAGGGCAACTTTGTGGTTATAGCGGCCACGTGTAACCGCTGGAACCGTGGTGCCACGTCAACGCTCGCGTGGTAGCGTCCGGGCGAGGTCGGGTGCCGCTCTCATGAACCGCTGTTCCCTATACGTTCGTGTCTTGATACATGTCACCCATGGATCGCGGCCCCATCCGGAAAATCATCCATGTCGACATGGACGCCTTCTTCGCATCGGTGGAGCAGCGAGACGATCCACGTCTGCGTGGGCGTCCCGTCGCGGTCGGGCAGGCCGCTGCCCGCGGTGTCGTTGCCGCGGCAAGCTATGAAGCGCGTACCTTTGGCGTGAAGTCGGCGCTGACTTCCGTGACGGCGATGCGGCGCTGCCCCGACCTCGTCTTCGTGCCTCCTCGGTTCGATGTGTATCGGTCGGTCTCGCAGCAAATCCATGCGATCTTCGCCGAATTCACCGATCTCATTCAGCCGCTGTCGCTCGACGAGGCGTATCTCGACGTGACCGCCAATCGAAGAGGCCTTCCAACCGCCTGGCTGACCGCCAAGGCGATCCGCGCTCGGATCCTCGAGGAAACGGGCCTGACGGCTTCCGCTGGCATTTCGTACAACAAATTCCTCGCCAAGCTCGCGTCCGATCATCGTAAGCCCAACGGGCAATTCGCGGTTACCCCAGACATGGGGGAGGCTTGGGTAGAGACGCTGTCGGTCTCGCGCTTCCATGGTGTCGGACCGGTCACCGCCGCGAAGATGGAGCGGCTCGGCATAACGACCGGAGCTCACCTGCGTTCAAAATCAATAGACTTCCTGACCGAGCATTTCGGCAGTTCGGCTGGCTGGTACCACGCGATCGCGCGTGGCGAAGATGATCGACCGGTAAATCCGAACCGCGTCCGAAAGTCGTCGGGATCCGAGACTACGTTCGATCGGGATCTGACCGATCCAAAGGAGATCGAAGCCGGTGTGCTGCGGATGGCTGACGATGTGTGGACCTGGTGCCAGAGGCGGCACACATTCGGGCGGACCGTAACGGTCAAGGTCAAGTTCCAGGACTTTCGCCAGATCACGCGCAGCCGCAGCCTCCCGGGCGCGGTCGACACCCTTACGCTTTTGCGGTCCGCAAGCCTTGCTCTGGTTCGTTCGATATACCCGGTCGAAAAGGGTATTCGCCTCGTTGGGGTGACGGTATCGAATTTCCTGGCTGGCAACCCCGAACCGTCGCAACTGCCGTTGCCCGCGAGCCAGCCGGGTCCTGGTGGATCGGCCGAGCTATGATGCCCGACCTCTTTGGCAGTCCCATCTTACCCGGATTGTCGGTCGCGTCGGATCTCGTTACCGCAACCGAGGAAGCCTCGTTGATCGCAGCCATCGACGCGACCGCGCTCGCACCCTTCCGGTTCCAGGGCTGGACCGGCAAGCGCCTCACCAACTCGTTCGGGTGGCATTATGATTTCGAGACCAGCCGTGTCGCGCGCGCCGAAGCGATGCCGGATTGGCTTCTACCGATCCGCGACCGCGCTGCCGCCTTTGCAGGGCTCAGTCCGGAATCACTGATCCAAGCGCTTCTCATCCGCTACGACCCCGGCGCGGGAATAGGGTGGCACCGCGATCGGCCAATCTACGAGCATGTGGTCGGGGTATCGCTCGGCGCGTCCGCCGAGATGCGCTTCCGCCGTCGCCGGGGGGAGCGCGACTTCGAGCGCGCTGCGTTGCCGCTCGAGCCCCGCGCCGCCTACCACATCACCGGGCCAGCACGGCACGAATGGGAACACAGCATCGTCGAAATGGACCGCCCGCGTTGGTCGATCACCTTTCGAAGCCCGTCCGAGAAGGGGCGGGCAGTCTTCGGGCGAGATACGGCCGAGCCTCATGCCAGGGTCAGATAGATCTCTGCTTCGATGACCCAATCGGCACCGACCCTCCGCCATTTCGCAGCGTAGCTGCCGGACGCAAGGAGCGTGGCTCCGCCAGATTGGGCGCCACGCCAATGACCATGCTCCATGGCAATCGGCTCGACCGGGGATGCGATGACGTGATCCGGGGTCCGGACATAGACCGTCGGGTCAGCGCTTGCGAACTCACGCTTCCAAGCCAGGAGTTGCGACTTGCGTCCCGACAGGACCGCGCTGTCCGTGCCGGTGACGAGGAGCGCATTGGGAGCAAGGATGGGCCCGATGGCTGCCAGGTCGGCATCTGCAAGCGCCCGATTGAAAGCGGCGCGGCGCATGCGAATGGCAAGCTCGATAGCGTTGGTCATGCTGTCGCCATGAGCGATGCAGCCCCCCGCTGGAAAGAGCGGATCAGCGCGTCACGATCTCCCTGGTCGGTTTCACCGCACGTCGTGGCGTCGATCCTGTCTGGCTCAGTCAGAGGGTAGCGTGGCCAGATGTCGGGCAACCGCGCTTCCCCCGTAATTCCCTATCGCCACCGCGATCGTGCGAGCATCTGCCTTGTCGATCTCCGCGATTTTGACGCGTTCGAGGGCCGCCATCAGGGTCTGACGCCCAGCATCCCGGGCGGCAATCTCCATTGCTTTGGCGCGTTCGTCCAACGCAGCCAACTCTGCCCTCAAGGTTTCGCGTCGGGCTTTAATCGCGGTGAGATCGTCGGCCTTGGCCGAGGTACGGGGCATTGCATTCCTCCATTGGGGAACCTGGGGGCAAGAGAGTGTTCTGTCGGAGAAGTGAAGTCTGGGCCACCTGAATTAACTCCATATCCCCTCCAAATCTGCACCAGATCACAGTATATATCCCGATCTTACCGTGATCGACGCGCGCGGAAACGCTTCGAGAAAGAAGACCTGCTAGCAGATATCCACCATTCTTCTCCTCCGCGTTTGATTTCTCATTGCGCTTGTTTGAAATCTGGTGATGAGATAGCTAGAGACTGTTACAAGGGATGGCAGGATATGCCATCTGGCACCAATGTATTGCATTGGTTTTGATGGCGCCGCTGCACGGGGCTTTAGGCATGATGGTAAGCCTGAGGATGAAGGATGAGCTCGTCGCGGAGATTGATCGCGTCGCAGCCGCTCATGGCCAGTCTCGCAGCGCGTGGATCGTGCTCACCCTCTCTCGCGTCGCGCTGGCGTCCGAGCATGACGATCTACCGACACCAGCCATCGCGGACAGGGGACACCCGGACGATCAGGTGCGGGTCACTGTCCGGCTGAAGCGAACCGAGATCGAGGCGATCGACACAGTTGGTGCACCGTTGGGATTGACCCGTAACGAGTGGATCAAGCGGGCGCTGAGGTGGCAGCTATGGGACAAGGCCGCGCGCCTGCGTCTCGCCCCGACGACCCAGGCCGAGATCGGAAGAGTGCGCAAGCAGGTGCTCGCGATCGGTCGCAACATCAACCAGGCCGTCCACGCGATGAACGCGGCGAACCAGCCGGAAAGCTCCCTCGACATAGCGCGGATTTCCGAGCCTTTTCTCGAGACCTGCGGGGAGCTGAAGGCGCTGCTGTTCGCCACCAGGCGATCTCTCTCGTCCTATGTAGGGGGCGAAGTCGGCTACTGGACCGGTGCGTTCGGGGATAAACAGCGATGAGCTTCCGGCTTTCTTCCGGTACGCTCGACACCATGGCTGGCGTCTTCGCGCCTTCCAAGAAGTACCGGGCCGGCAGCGGGGGCGGGACGGGAAAGGCACCGTCCACGGGGGGTACGATGCTGGGGTTGGCGGTCGCTTCCATGATCCCGAAGCCGACCAGTCGATCGACCGCCTATCGATCCTCGCCACACACCAAGCAGGCATTTGGGGGGAGTGCGCAGGCGGCGGTCAGCAGGCGCGCCGTGTCCACGATGGAGCGGACGGCGCGGCGTGCGCCGGAGGTCATGGTCCGCATCACGGGTCGGCAGCATGGCGGCGGCCATGTCCTTGCCAACTTCTCCTACATCAGCCGTCTCGGGCATGGTCCGGACGAAGAGCTGCCACTCTATACAAGCGACGGCGACGTCATCCGCGACGGCGGGGAGATGCAAATCCTCGCGCAGGATTGGCACGAGTGGGAGATGGGTGATGACGCGCGCCGGAAGGGGGCGACATCGATTTCGATGATCCTTTCGATGCCGACCGGCACTGATCCGGAGCGGCTGAAGGACGCGACCCTCGACTTCGCGCGCGAGGAATTCGCAAACCGATCCTGGGTCGCCTCGCTCCATGTCGACCGTGATCATCCCCACGTCCATGTCACCTTCGCACGCCGCGACCATGACGGACGACGCTTCCATCCCGACCGTGATGATCTTTTCCGCTATCGCCAACGCTTTGCCGAGAAGCTGCGTGACCGGGGCATCGAGGCGAACGCGACGCCGGCGAGGGCACGTGGTATCGACCCGGCGCATGAGCCCATCGCGGCGCGCAAGGTGCGGGAGAAGGGAGGCGTGCCTCGCCTCGACAAGGGCCGCGCCGAGCGCGCCGCGCGCTACCGGGAGTGGGGGCTCGCCGATCCTGTCGAGGCTGTCCTTGCTCGTCAGCACGTGACCGTTCGAGCCGCCTATGAGCGTTCGATCGTCGAGCTGTCGTCGTCACCCTCATTGGTCGATCAAGCCGTGGCGAAAAGTCTCGAGCGATTCGTGGCATCGATGCGGACTCCCGAGCCGAACTCGACCAAGTCTATCCGGCTGGCGGCATCACCCGATCGGCGTGATGCGGCTGACCTTGAGGTGCGCGATCGGGTTGCCGCCGCGCTTGCGCGATCGAGAGCGATGCGCGAGCAGCTCGAAGCAGATCGACAATTATCGGAGGGCACAGGGCGTCCGCAGATCGCGCGAGAGGGGGAGCGCTCGGCGGGCGTATCCGACCGTCTCCGGTCTCTGATGGAAGAGGCCAACAGGCAATCCGAGAACGCTGCGCCGAGGAAGGCCGACGACATTCTACAGCAGGTGCGGGAGCACGATCGCGCGCACCGCGGGCGAGACCAGATATTGAACAAGGGCGAGCCACGGCGATGAACACGGACCCAACCAAAGCCTTGCTAGCAGCCGTCCTTGATGCGCTGACGCTCGTCCAGGGTCAGCTTGATGCCGTGGCGCGGGGCAACGCCCGGATCGAAGCGTCTCAGAACGATATCCTGACCCGGCTCGACACGATCGATGCCGGGCAGGCTGCGGTTACGGACCTGATGCCAGTGCTGGAGATGATCCTCGCCCGATCGATCGAGGATCGGGAGCTGACGCGGGCCCAGCTTTCGACCGTCGCGGCAATCGCTGGGTTTGCGCATGCAGCGGCAAACGGCAACTCCGCGCCGCTTCCCATCGACATTGCCGATGATGCGCTGCTCGAACGCTTCGCGCTCTTGCAGCCGGCGGATAGGCGGTCGAACGATCGCGCGATGGTTGCGTGGCGGAAGGCCGCGAGCAGTGCCAGCTCGAGCGACTTGTTCGCTCTTTTGACCAGACAATATCAGCCGTCGCCCACCGACACACCGGAAACACGCATACTGCGCTACCGGCTCGCCGCGGTCAGCCGTGCGGAGTTAGAGGGGAGGGGGGCTAGCCTGCCGCAGCCGCCTGCCTCGACCAGTGCGCCAGACCGGTCCGCCTTCGCCGACGAAGCCCGGTCGGCCGAGCTAGCCGTTCTCTGGCGGGCAGGCGAGAGCCCAGCACTCTTCGCCGACCCTGAACTGGCCGGATCGCTTGACCTCTTTTATCGTGTGGAACGGGGCGGGATGGGGGTTCCCGAAACCCAGATGACGGACGAACTTGCGCAACTCCATCGCATGTTGGGGGATCGCCTTGCATCCGGAGAGCGACCATCGATGGCCCGCGGTCCGTCAAGGTATTCGCCCGTACCAGAAGCGGATCTCGGTCTTGATCGGTCTTCTTAGCTTTAGCGGCGCGCATCATTGATTCTCGGGAATTGCGTAAGGGCAGCTTTCAATTCGCCTCCCTTGCGTCACATCGGCACAGCGATGAGGCGCTCGTCGTGCGACACATCACGTACCGTGCGACGACCACATGCTGGCGAATATCGTCCGCTCGCCAACCGGCGATAAGACTGGCGGCAGCTTCGCAGTAGCGATGGTCGATCGAGACGCTTGGATGATGTGGGCCAAGCAAACGATCGATTACGCTGTCAATTTCATCATGATAGACTGGAAGCATGACAGAAGCCGATCGCGCCAGACCGAACCTCATCCTCCGCTGCCTGGACCCGCTCAACGCGGAGACACATCCAGACAAATTGACCACCTTCCTGACGGCGCAGGCAGATTTCTACATACGCAGCCACGGGCCGACGCCGAAGCTCGCCGGCGATCATCGTGTAGCGCTCGACGGATTGGTCGATCGACCGCGCACTTTCACGGTTGCCGAACTTCAGACGGCATTCGCGAGCCGGACAGTGACCGCGACCATGCAGTGCGCCGGCAATCGGCGAGCACATCTTCAAGATGTCAAGAAGACCTCGGGCGATCCCTGGGACGTGGGTGCGATCGGCAATGCGGCGTGGACCGGCGTCGCGCTCCGCGACGTGCTCGCCGCGGCCGGCATCCAGGACGGCGCCTCGTTCGTCGGCGCGACGGGTGCCGACGACGTCGATGTCGATGGTGAGACGGCGCCGTTCGGTGCCTCGATCTCGATCGCCAAGGCTTTGGAGCCCGACGTGCTGATCGCGTGGGCGATGAATGGCGAGGCGCTGACCCCCGAACATGGCGCACCATTACGGCTCGTCGTGCCGGGCTACGCGGGCGTTCGTAGCGCCAAGTGGCTGACCCGCATCGAGGTGCGCGATCGCCCATCGGATGCGCCGATCCAGGCCAAGGACTACAAGCTCTTCCCGGCGTCAATAGCGAAGGAGGACGCGGACTGGGATCAGGGCCTGACGATCGAGGAGATGCCGCTCAACGCTGCGATCTGCGCTCCCGTGGACGGCGAACATGTCAGAGCCGGGGCATGCTCGATCGCAGGCTATGCGGTCGCCTTCGGTCGAGCGGTCTCCCGCGTCGAGGTCTCCGTCAATAACGGCACCGACTGGGTGCAGGCGGAACTGGCCGCAGAACCCGATGCCCCCTGGAGCTGGACGCAGTGGTGCGTCACACTCGATCTGTCGCCCGGGCTCCATGTCCTGGTGGTCCGCGCCGTCGATGGTGCCGGGCAGATGCAGCCCGAACGACCCGAGGCGATCTGGAATTTCGCGGGCTATCTCTCGACGGCCTGGCACCGCATCACCGTCACCGCCGGCTGATGGACGCCCCCCACGACGCCGATCGGGCTCATGCGAAGCTGGCGGAGAGCGCGAGCACGCTGAAGGACAGCGCAGTCCAGCAGGTGGACAGCGCCGACCGCCGCACAGAGCTTGCCATCGACAGGACGATCCTTGCCGGAGAGCGCACCTATGCCGCCTGGGTACGGACCGGACTGGCGGCGCTTGCATCCGGGATCGGCGCTCGCGCGCTGCTCAGCGACGTCGTCTTCCCGTGGCTGGCGACGGCGACCGGAACGATGCTGATCCTGTTCAGCGCCTTCTGCTTTGTTGCTGCGGTGTGGCGCGAGATGGGCGCCGGCGCCCCGCCGCCACGACCGGATATCAGGCGCCTGCCAGCCGCGTTGCTCCTGATAGTAAACGGATTTCTGGTGCTCGTGTCGCTTGCAGCGCTCGTGGGCATCTGGAGCGCGCGCTCATAGCGCAGTATCGCTAACAGCGCTGCGAGCCAATCAGGTCCAGCAGTGCATCCGCGGCCTTCGTGCGATACCGCTCCTTGTGTCGAAGCCCAAAGAAGGCGCGCGGACCAAACTCGATCGGTCCCGCATGCAGCGTACCGGCCTTGATCGCCGGTGCAACGACCAGTGATGACAGAACGCCGACACCTGCACCGGCCTCGATCGCGGTACGCACGCTCTCGTTGGACGGCAGAACCAGCGCAACGTCGAGCATCGCGGGATCGACGTCGAGCGCGCGCAAGTGTCGATCGAGCGTCGAGCGGGTGCCCGAGCCCTGCTCGCGCGTGACCCAGCGGAATCGACGCAGGCAAGCCGCGTCGATTTGCTGAGAGAATGGCGCTGCGCCGACCAATACCAGCCGGTCCTCGCCGATCGGCCAATGTGCGAGGGAAGGATCATCGACCTCGCCTTCGACGATGCCAAGATCGGCGTCGCCATCGTGGACACGGACAGCGGCTTGATCGGTGTTACCGATTGCGAGCTCGACTAACAGCGCCGGATAGCGTTCGTGGAATGCGGCCAGGATCGGTGGTAACCAGTAGGCGGCAATGGTCTGACTGGCAACGACGCGCAGCGTGCCGCGCTTGAGGCCACCCAGTTCGTCCAGTATCATCTCAGCCGCTGCTGCGCGCGCAAGGACGCCCCGCGCCTCGACGAGGAACAGTCGCCCCGCCTCGGTTAGGGTGATCCCTCGCCCGACCCGATGGAACAGCTTGATCGCGTGTCGCGCCTCTAGCGCGGCGATGGCAGCCGACGCCGCTGACTGGGTAACGTTCAGCGCACGCGCCGCAGCCGTCACATGCTCACGCTCGGCGACGCCGACAAAGAGACGAAGTTGCTCAAGGGTCATGCCCGCACCCTAGCTGACCGATCAAAAATGGCGATTGAAATGATTAAAACTAGGCGTTGGTACGATCGGTACTGCGGGCATAGCTCAATCGGCGGAAGGAAACCGCTGTGGCCAGTCTTGCCTCTCTTGATCAATCTGCCGGTCAGATCGTCAGAAACAACCGCCTTGTCATTCTGCCAGGGATCATGCTGTGCCTGACCGTAACTGGGGCCGCTTATGCGCTCGAAGCCGGCGAGCGCGCCGTGGCGGGGAAGGCGTGGCTGGAGGCCTTGGTGCTGGCGATCTTGTTAGGCACGGCGGTCCGCAGCGTGTGGACGCCCGGCGACCGCTGGCACGCCGGCATCGCTTTCAGCGCCAAGTATCTGCTGGAAGTCGCCGTGGTCCTGCTCGGCGCATCGGTCAGTGCCGTCACCATCCTGTCGGCCGGTCCTGGGCTGCTGATCGGCATTGCCGGGGTGGTGGCGTGCGCCATTCTGCTCAGCTTTGCCATCGGGCGGCTACTCGGCCTGCCGACGCGCATGGCGTTGCTGGTGGCGTGCGGCAATGCGATCTGCGGCAACTCGGCTATCGCAGCCGTGGCGCCAGTGATCGGAGCGGACAGCGACGACGTTGCCGCCTCGATCGCATTCACCGCCGTGCTGGGCGTGGCAGTCGTCGTCGGATTGCCGCTGCTCGGGATCGCGCTCGGCATGAGCGGCCTCGCCTTCGGCACGCTCGCCGGCCTCACGGTCTACGCAGTGCCGCAGGTGATCGCCGCGGCGTCGCCGCTTGGCACGGTTGCGGTGCAAACGGGTACGTTGGTTAAACTGGTGCGCGTGCTGATGCTGGGGCCGGTCTGCCTCTTACTGTCGCTGGTGGCGCCGCACTTGGGGTCGCAGGGGGAGCCCCATGGTGAGGAGGTCGCCGGTGGAAGCCGTAGCAACCGCCCCGGCCTTTTTCACCTCGTGCCGTGGTTCATCATCGGCTTCCTGGCGCTGGTCGCCTTCCGGTCGCTAGGTCTGATGCCGGCCGAGGCCATTGCACCGATCGGGCGAATCGCGACCCTGCTGACGGTCATCTCGATGGCGGCGCTCGGGCTCGGCGTGGATGTTCGAATCGTCGCCAAGGCCGGCGGACGTGTCACCGCCGCGGTCGTCATCTCCTTGCTTGGGCTGGGGGCGATCAGCATGGCTCTACTCGCTGCCCTTCACATCGCTTGAGCGGCAAAGGGTCGGGTGATCCTGCCCGGCCCAATCGTCGCAAGGCCAACCGGGCCGGCCATACGTCCTCGGGAGCGGCATCTTATGAAATGTCGCGATCGTTTACTTGTCGTCTGCCGGTTATCGATGGCGTGGCCAAAAGATCGCAGTATCATGACCGCAATGTCTCCGAACCCACAATCCCCTCGCAGCACCTTCGCCTCGCTCGCGCTTATCGCAGCGGTCGCAGGGAGCACGGCCGGCGCCTTCGCCTACACGGCCGGCTGGCTCTCCCCGAACCGTTTGTCGCCGAACCAGGTCGCTGATGCCTTCGGGCCCAAAGTGGTGGCCGGCCATCGCCTGAACCACGCCAAGGGCACCTGTTTCACCGGCATCTTTCGGTCGAGCGGGGCGGGCACATCCCTTTCCACGGCGCCGATGCTCGCCAAGGGCGATTTTCCCGTCGTCGGTCGTTTCAATCTCGGCACGCCCGATCCCTATGCCAAGGACAGCGCACCCCGGGTACGTGGCATCGGCCTGCTGATCTCGGCGCCCGGCGGATCGCAGTGGCGCACCGCGATGATAAACGCCCCTGTGTTCGCCGTCTCGACGCCGGCTGAGTTCTACGCGATGCTTCAGGCCGGCGGATCGAAGGACCCCGACGCGGCCGCAAAGTTCGCCGCGGCGCATCCCGGCATGAAACCGTTCACCACCTGGGCGAAGACCGGACCGTGGACCGGCTCCTATGCCGAAGAACGGTTCAACAGTCTCAACTCCTTCATCTTCTCCGACGCGTCTGACGTGAAGCGCACGGTGCGCTGGTCGATCGTGCCTGAACAATCAGTCGGCCGGATCACAGCCGCCGAGTTTGCGAAGACCGGGCCTGACGTGCTGGAGCGGGAAATTACTGATCGTGTCGGGACCGCGCCGGTGAGATGGCTGATGACGGTCCAGATCGCCAAGGAAGGGGATCCAACAAGCGATCCCTCGAAGGCGTGGCCCGCTGATCGCCAGACCGTCACGCTCGGCGAGATCATAGCGACGCGCGTCATACCGGAACCGGATGGGCCGTGCCGCGACCTCAACTTTGATCCCACCGTGCTACCGGCAGGCATCGCTACCTCGGACGATCCGTTTCCGGCTGCTCGCTCGGCGGTCTATGCCAAGTCCTACGATCGTCGCACCGCCGGCGCCGCGAACTATCCGCGTACCGCCGATCCCTACCCCCCGGCCCAGAATGAGCCAAAGAAGGGAGGCACGTCGTGATCCGGCAACGTTTCACCGTCCTGCAACGCGTTCTGCACTGGGTCATGGCGGTCGCGATCCTCGCCATGCTGTTCATCGGCGTTGGTATGGTTTCGACGATCAGCGCCAGCTATCTCGGGCTCGTCTCGATCCACCGGCCCCTCGGCATCGCCATCCTGATCCTAGCCGTCATCCGGATCGGCGTGCGCCTCTTGCGCGGCACACCGCCGCTGCCGGCGGACCTGCCGGCGCCGATGAAGCAGGCCGCCATCCTGTCGCATATCGGGTTGTACGCGCTGATGGTTGCGATGCCGCTGCTTGGATGGGGGATGCTGTCGGCTGCGGCGTATCCCGCGGTCATGTGGCACGGTTTCGCCTTGCCCGCGATCCTGCCGCAGTCCGCGACGCTCCACGCGGTCCTGTGGGATCTGCACCATTATCTGGCGTTTGCGTTTTTCGCGTTGATCCTGATGCACTTGTCGGCTGCACTGTTTCACTTGCTGGTTCGGCGCGACGGCGTGTTCGAGTCGATGGCGCCAGTCGCTGGCGATATGATCGCAAAGCCGGCGGATGACGCCTACGCTGTTAACCGAACGCCCTAAGGCGCAGGGCCATGTGGTTGATCGCGGCTGATGCGAAACTGTTCCCCGCGCTGGCCGATGCCGAGTGACTGATTGTCGATGCCTGCGCGGCCCTCATAGCCGCGACCGTTCCTTACGTGCGGCAGAAAAAGGCGATCAATCCATTGACCAGGCAAAACGCAGGCAGGCTGCCAGCGTCAAGCTCTTGGAGATAATGCTGTAACTCTTCGACGATATGATATTTTTTGAAGCCACGGCGTGTCGTGTGCGCCTTGATCTAGCATCGGGCTGGTGATGTCATGATCTCTACGCGGACCGGGCACCGATCGAGACGAGGTTTTCGAACAGTCTGGCGGTGCGCTCGCCTGGGGGGGCGGCCTTCGCAGCATCGATCGCTGCCTTGCTCAAGGGTGAAAGGGCAGGGCGCGCGCCGCTCGCTTGATCTGCGATGCTGATTGATGATGCCGAGGTCCCGGCCGCGATCGTCGGGGCCGGGCGGGTTTCCTCGGCTTCCGCTGCGGCGATCACGCGAAGGCTGTTGCGGGCGACCGCCGGGTCGACGCGGATCGTGGGCATCCCCGGCGGCGCGATCTTGGTGCGCGCCGCGAGCTTCTTTTCGGCATAGTAGCGAACCTTCTTGCCATAGGCCGCGTACATGCCACGCCGGAACACGATGAGGTCGTTCTCGGGCAGCATCTCGACCTCCTGCGGCAATAGCAGCGGCCGGCGCTGATCGGATTCCGAAGTGGATCCGCCCCCGCCGCCCCATGTCCCCATCGAGCGCGACCGTGCGCGAAAGGTGTACGTTCCCAGCTGTTCCGAGATCTTCTTGGCGTCGGACAGGCCGGCCGGCCGCAGGACGAGCTTCACGGCGCAGTTGCGCTCGATGTCGGCCGCGACCTTGTCGCCATAGACCCCCTGGATCTGCTCGATCGACTGGAACGCCGGAAGCAGCCGCAGCCCGTACCCGGCGACGTAGCTGAAGGCCTGGGCGAGGACCGAGCATTTGCCGAGGCTTGCGAACTCGTCGAGCGCGACGAGGACCTTGATACGGTGCCGATCGCCCTTCGGCAACTCGCGGACGTTGCGGTCGATGAGCTGCTGGAAGAGCAGCCCGTAGATCGGCGCCACGCGCTCGAGATCGTCGGGCGAGACGCCGAGGTAGAGCGAGATCCGCTTATCGCGGAACTCGCTCAAGTCGAAGTCGCTCTCGGACGTCGCCGCATCGACATAAGGGTTGAGCCAGGCGTTGATCTTGGCGGTCACCGACTGGCGGATCGAGGTAAAGGTGTTCGGCGATGCCGACGTGAAATCCTTCAGCGCGGACACGCAGCCGCCCGACAGCGGCTTGCCTGCCTGCTCTCGCATCCGGATGATCTTCGGGAACCGCTTCGCGGCATCACCGGCGGCGAACTGCCGATAGACTTCGCCCATCGTGAACGGCAGCGCATCCGCCCCGTCATCGGCGGTCGCCGCGACGTAGGCCGCCACGCCGAGGAACGCGGTCCGCGCGCTCTCCGCCCAGAAATTCTCGCCGGAGACGGGATCGGGGAACAGCATCATCCCGATCTTCTGGAGCTCGTTGATCACCGCCACGGGGTCGCGGCGGTCGATATAGCTCAGCGGATTGTAGCGCGCCGTGTTGCCCTTGGGGTCGAGCGGATTGAACAGCACCACCCGCTGCCCGAGCATCCTCAGTCGGTAGCCTGCGGTATTGTCGTAATTCTCCTGCTTGATGTCGAGCACGACGAGCGAGTCTGGCCAGTCGAGAAGATTGGGGATGATGACGCCGACCCCCTTGCCGGCGCGCGTCGGTGCCTCGAGCATGACATGCTCTGGCCCGTCGAAGCGCATGACCTTGCCGCCGAATTTGCCCAGCACGATGCCGGAGGCCCCGAGCAACTTGCCCCTGCGGATCTCGCCGACTCGCGCCCATCGCGCTTCCCCGTGCAGCTTCTGGCGCCTGAACAGCGTCGAGATGATCGTGACGATCGTCAGCGCGAGGCCGAGCCCGAAGCCGAGGAGGAACGGCGTGTAGACGATCGGGTACGCCTTCAACCCCCAGAGGGCCGCCGGCACCTTGCGCCACGGCGTATGCGCGCTCAGAAGATGAGCCCTCCAGAGGACCGCCACGGCACCGATGCCTGCGCTGACGATCAACCCGATCACCGCCAGGAAGACGATGGCGCCTGGCTGCGATCCTTCGTCGCTTCGCACCCACTTGCCGTTCACGCCCTATGTCCTCCTCAACCGCGCGACTTTCCCGCTGGATCGAACCACACTTCGGTCATGCGATAGCGCGCCGGCTGCCCCTCTCCGGGGGGCAGGCGATCCATCTGCACGACGATATCGACCAGCGAGCGCAGCAGTGCCCGGATGTCGTGGCGGTCGAGATCGTTGCCGCCTTCCGATTCCTTGACCAGCAAGGTCAGCTGTTCGAGCGCGCCCTCGGTCGTGTTGGCGTGGACCGTGGTGATCGAGCCGGGATGCCCGCTGTTGACGTTCCTGAGATAGAAGAAGGCCGTGCCGTCGCGCAGCTCCTGGAGGAGGATGCGATCGGGCCGCATCCGCAGCGCCGACTCCAGCAGCTCCTTCGCGCCGGCTTTCTGCAGCCCCTTGCCGTCCTTTGCGTACATCATGTGGACGCGGTTGCGCTGCGGCACGACGAGCTCGCGCGTATCCTCGATCGTGAGGATTCGCTCATGGTCCGGGATCAGCTTGATGAGCCCCTTCGAGAAGCTTGTCTTGCCCGATCCCGTCGCGCCCGAGATGAGGATGTTCTTCCGGGATTCGACCGCGAGGCGGAAGAACGCCTTCCACTCGCCGGCGTCGCGATAGGCCTGAAGCCTGGCGTCGACATCGTCGTGCGATCCGCCGGCCCGAACGTCGCTGAACAGCCCTGCGCGTTCGAAGTCGTCGATGTCCATCGTGACGCCCGAGGCCTTGCGGATCGTGATCGAGATGAAGCCCTGTTCGACGGCGGGTGGAACGACCACCTGCACCCGTTCACCGCCAGGCAGCACCGAGGAGACGATCGGAAATTCGGCGTTGATGTCCTGCTTGGTGAGACCGGCGATCAGCTTCGCCAGCGTCATGAGCGCGGCATTGTCCAATGCCGGCTCCTCGTGCCATTCCCACCCTTCGCGCGTCTCCAGACCGATCGATCCCGGCTCGTTGATGACCAGCTCGGTCACGTCGCTTCGCTCGAGGTGTCGCCTGATCGGCTCCGCATTATGGGCGTAGATCAGCGATGCCGGGTTCGTGCCCATCGATCAGGGCCGCAGGCGGACGTCATAGACCGAGCGGAAATCGAAATCTTTCGCCACGAAGATCGCAGCCGTGTCACCCTGGTTCTTCTTCAAGATCGGCTTGATGGTCATCGTGTTCTGCAGAACGGTCTGCGCCGTCGTGCCGGGAACCTGCGTGGTGTAGGTGCCTTGGCCGGCGACGGCCCGGCTAGCGATGCTCGATGCATCTTCCAGCACCGAGATGACGAGGCCTACGCCGAAGCGCGCCCAGAATTGGGTATCGACGCCGCCTGGAAGCCCGGCACGCCCGAGGCTGTCGGCGGCCGGCGACCCCAGGTCGATCGCGACGCCACGCGGCGTCAGGGCACGGGTCCACAGCACGAAAAGGCGCGCCTGGCCCTGGGTGATCCCTCCCGAATATTGCCCCAGCACCTTCGTCCCCTTGTCGAGCAGGACGATCCGGCCGTTCTCCGAATAGACGTCGTGGTTGATGACGCAGGAAACGAACCCCGCCTGGGTCGAGTTGATCGCCGTCTGGAGCGTGCAGGGGACGACTGTGCCTGCGCTCAGCAACAGATTGCGATCCGCGACCATGGTCGCGCGCACCGTCTGGATCGCGGAGTGGGCGAGCTGGTCAACAAAGTCGGTCGCACCCTTCGGTGCGGCATCATCCTCGCCCGGGGCACCGAAGCCGCTCGCGCCGAAACCCTGCCCCGCTACCATCGACCGTCCGCCGGATCGTTCGCCATCACCGCTCTGATCGA
This sequence comes from Sphingomonas insulae, assembly GCF_010450875.1. Lineage (NCBI taxonomy): Bacteria > Pseudomonadati > Pseudomonadota > Alphaproteobacteria > Sphingomonadales > Sphingomonadaceae > Sphingomonas > Sphingomonas insulae. The sequence goes on along the minus strand of NZ_CP048421.1, from coordinate 96,861 downwards.
GGCTTCGCCCGGGCGCTCCGCCCACGCCGTCGCTAGTGGCACCCGTCATCGCAGGAGCGCCCGCGGCATTTCCGGTGTTGCCGAACGCCATGATCGGCGATCGGCGTGCCGCGTCCGCCATCGCTCGGGCCTGCTCGGCACGTCGTTGTCCGGGGCTCTGCTGACCGTTGGCCATCGAGGTCGTGCCGGTCGTCGCCGGAACGGCGTTGCCGTTGGCGTCGAGCGCCTGTTGCCCCGGCGGGGCTGCGATTGGTCGACCGAAGATGTCGGTCTGCGGGGCACCGGGTTGCCCGAGCTGGTTGGCGAGGAGCGCTCGCTGCGCATTGGGTGTCCCCATCACGTCGGCGACGGCCCGGTCGCTGGCCTTGGCGGGTTCGGCAGCGGCCGTCGCGCTGGGCGCGCGGTGGAAGGCACCATAGCCGATCGCGATGCCTCCTATGGCGCCGATCAGCCCAATACCGGCGCCGATGAGGGCCATGTTGCCCCACCCGCCGCCGCGCGCGACGACGGTATCCGGCTGATGGGAGGGCACACTGTCGGGGCTGATCTCGCCGCCGCGGTCGATGACGTTGTCGGCCATGTTACTGCCCCTTCACCTTGCGTTCGACGACGTTGGAAACCGTGCCAGTCCGATCCCCGCGCTCGTTGCGCAGTGGTGCCTCGTTGTAGATGCACAGCACGGTCGTACCGCGACGCAGCCGGATCTGCCGGTAGACGGCATGGATGACGACGAAATCCTCGCGGACATCGTAGGGGACGATCGTCTCGGTGCCGTCGACGTCGACCGCGAAGATCGACGGGATATCGGCATGGCCGGGGTAGCGCAGGACCGTGAACCCGCCGTTGTCGGAAATCTCGGTCGGTTGCAGCGAGGAATCGCCCTGCACGGTGTACTTCGTGTTGCGGGTGCCCTCGATCACCGCATGGTCGAGCGCGGCCGAGGTGATGTTCGTCTCGACCGCCTTCGCCGCCTGAGCCTGGGCCTGCTGCGCCTGCAGGGCCGCCATGGCACGCTCCTCGCGAGGGTAGCGGAAGCGGACGCCGTACATCGTCTGTGCGGTCCCCAGGGTAAGGTTGAAATGATAGGTGCGCGGCGCGCCACCGACGTTGGTCACGACGATGAGGTTGGTCCCACCCGCCCGCTCGCGGGGCTTGAGGAAGACGATGTTGCCGACAGGCGCAATTTGCCACGAAATCGTGTCGCCCAAAGCCGCCTGCGTGATCGTCTCGCCGGGGCCGAACTGGATCTCGATCGCGTGACGGAAGCTGCCGACGATCGTCACCACCTGGTCGGGATCGTAGGTGACGTCGCGGACCCGGGCGTCCTTGGGCCCCGGCACCGGTGTTTCCGAGGCGAATGCCGGATGCGGCACGAGCGTGACAGCCGCGACACCGACGATGGAGAGGGCGACAAGGCGATGCCAGATCGCACCGACGCCGCGCCAGAAGCGGCTCCTGGCGCCGCGGTGCGTCACCACCAGCGCGGTCGCAGGCGGCGAGAGACGAGCACCCAGTTTCTCGGCGAACGCAGGCATGAAGGGGACGACGACGGACACGTTCTCATACGGGGTGTTTGGCTTTTCGTTCATGTCACGCCTCCGGATCAGAGCGGTAGTTCACGACCTGGAAGCCGAGCGGATTGAGGTTCCGATCCTTTTCATGCTCAGGGGCTGTCGTGTATTTGAACGTCAGTATCGCGTTCCAATTCTGCGCGACCGGGGCGTTCTGCCCGAACGTGATGATCTTGGTGTAGCGGACCTGCGCCACGGTCGGGCTGAGGAAGCTGATCGTCCGGATCGCGATCGAGACGTAGCCCTTGTCGCCGTAGATGTTGGACGGCGCGTTCCTGTTGTTCGACTGGACGCCGGCGAGATAGCGACTGGCTTCGGCCTGGTCGCTCATGAGCATCACGGAATAGGCGTTCTCCCGGGCGGCATCGTTGAGCCACCCCTCGCGCAGCCGGACATATTGCGAGATGAAATAGCGGTTGACCGCCTCGTCATAGGTACGCGGCTGCGGTCCCTTGAGCGCGGTCACGATCTCGGTCTCACCCGACGTCCTGTCGACCCGGATGACATACGGTTGGACCGTCTTGAGCGGCGTCAGCATCGCCAGCGCAAAGACCGCGACGACGGCGAGCACGGTGGCACCCGCCGCGACACCCCAGGCAATCCGCCTCGACTGGATCGCGGCCCGCATCCGGTCGTATTCCCACGTCCTCGATGTCTCGAAATATTTGTCCTTATCCTCGGACTTCACCGCGCCCATGGCGTCGTTCCCTTCGTCAGCATGGGAGATAGGACAAAGCGACGTCCCGGCTCGATGTGCGTGATGCGGTCGCGGGCGCGGCCAGCGATCCCGACGTCGGGGCCGAGGGCATGCCGGTCTCGGGTGCCGGCGCAAGCGTCGGACTGGGTCCGGGTGGCGGTGCTGGTAGCGGACCGGGTCCCGGTCCCGGCACCACCATCGACTGTCCCCCGCTCTGGGAGGCGGGCAGCGGCACGGGCAGCGTCGGCAGGATCGAGCCATAGAGGTTGGCAGGACGGCGATGCTTGCCGTCACACACGACCGGCGCCTTGACGTGAGCCCCCGCGCATCCGCCAAGCGCTAGCGCGCCTGCCGCCACAATGATCAGCCTCTTCATACGATCTCCGTTCGCATCGATGCCGCGCTGGCGGTGTCCGGGTTCATGCTTGAAGCGACGATCACGGCGAGCTTCATGCGGCCCGGCTGACCGAGCCGCCGGTCGTTGCAGGCGCGCTAGCGGGGCGTCCGGCGCCTTGGGCGATGCGCCGGAACATGAGGCGGTTGGCCAACATGTTCGCGCCGGTTTGCAGGAAGCCGTGGCCGCTCGACGAGGCGCCGCCGGCGATCCCCGCGGCGATCGAGGGCGACTGGAAAAAGAAGATCGATCCGACGATATAGATCGCGCAGCAGACGATGGTCGCGATCACCATCAAATCGGCATTGAGACTCATGTACGTGCCTTCGAGGGAGTTGAAGGCGGAGCCGTCACCGAGCGATCCCATTATGCCGTCCATTGCCGCTTCCTGGAGACCGGTGATGAACTTGGTCATGATCGCCATGACGACCATCAGCAGGATGTAGTTGGCGGTTTGCTTCAGCCAGCCGTCAAACAGCCACCGCGACGAATTGAAGAGCAGGCACGCCAGCGCAAGCGGCGCGAGCGCGACGCAGATCGATACCGCCAGCTTCGCGAAGATGACGATGCAGAACCCGATGGAGGCCGATAGGAATGCGAAGACGTAGAGGATGGCGATGCAGCCGTAGGTGAAGATCGCACAGCGTAGTTGGATCAACGGCGTGCGCACATCGGTAAGCCCTTGCGAGGGCATTGCTTGAACCTTGGCATTAGCCGCGCGCATCCGCTTGGCAAGTTTGCCTGTATCGGAGACATAGGTATCGAATGTTGTGCCCGGGTTCGTGACCGGCGTGCCCGAGCCTGCCGCGATGATCTCGCTCGGCAGGTTGGTGGCGATATTCACCACGAACGTCGTGTACCCGATGGCGCTGGCCGCCGCGAGCGCGAAGCCGACCTTGCCGGCCTGGAACACGAGTTCGCGTAACGGGGCCTGGATCGCACCGCGCAGGACGGCGAAGCCGAGCAGCAGGAAGTAGATGGTTGCCGCCAGCGCCAGGGGGGCCGCCACGAAGCTGACCAGCCCCGACCCGAAGCTCGCGACAGCGCCAGCGATCGACGCCTCCACATAGCCGTACATCGTCGTGAATAGCGTCATGATGTTGATGGGGGCGGCAGCCATGTTTCAGACCCTGTTTTTCAGCGCGTTGCCAAGGCTGACGCGATCACCGGCGCTTCGTGTTGGCATCGAAGAAGTCGGAGGCCTTCTTCCCGGCCTCGATTTCGGCGATCGAAATTGTTGCCTCCTGCGTCGTTGAGCACAGCTCGCTCTTCCGGGCGGGAGCCAGACGGCTGTATTCGCCAGTGTCGCACTTTGCCCGCCACTCCGTGAGGAGCGGTCGGTTGGCAATCAGCTCGGAGGCTGTCGGCACGGTAACTTGCTGCTGGCACGCACAGATAAGGCCTAGAGCCAACAGCGGAAGGAATTTGCGCATGCTCATTTCCTAAGGGTGTTTGCGTCGTAGAAAGCTGCGGCGTCGCGACCGGCAGCAACCTCGCCCGCGCTGATCGCGAGATTGCCTTGTCCAGCCTGCGCCAGCTGGATCGCCTGCATTTTCAGCATGTCATTCTGGAGTTGCGCCTGCTCGACTGCGATGCGCGCCTGCAAATCCATCACGTCTTTCGGGTCGCGGGCGCTGGCGAGTTGCTGCCGAAGCTGGTCCAGTCCCTGCATCCGAACCTGCGTGATGTTGAGGGTGTTCTCGCCGAGGGCGGCGGTCACGGCAGCGGAGCCGGTCGAATCCCTCAAGGCCTGGTTGTAGGCCTCGTCGGCGTCCGAGGAGCCGGAGGCAGAAAGCCGGTAGCGCGACTGGATGTTGGCAGCGATCGTGCCCAGCGACCCGATCCCCGTCAGGTCGCCGCTCAGCAGGCTGTCGGTATCGATCGTGGTGGTCGGCAGGATGTTGCGGACCTGGGGCAGGTTCAGGGTCGAGGCGATCTCGCTCATGTTGGTCAGCTTGCGGAGCGAATTCAGCTGGTTCGTCGCGGTCTCGACCTGCTGCTTGCCCTGCTCGACCATCGTCAGCGTCTGGCGTGCGGTCTGTAGCGCCTGCAGGTACGTCGTCGTATCGAAAACCGGAATGCCCTGCGCGGCGGCAGGGGAGGTCGACATAGCGAGCGCGGTCGGGATCGCCGCCAGCAAGGCGATGGGCTTGAGCGACATATCAGCTTCTCCTTTGATCGGCGTAGAAGGCAGGCAACCACCGGGCCGGATCGTCACCCGCAAGCGCCATGGCCTCTTCCATGGCGACGAGGGTCTCCTCGCGACCCGACAGCACCTTGAGTTCGTTGGGCATCGCGCCGAGATCGAGCTTGGCGACGATCGACGTGTGTCCCTGCTTGACGAGGAAGCACCGGCTCTCGGGCGTCAGGTCCTCGCGGATCAGGCGATACTCGGCATCCGTCAGCCCGAGCCCGTCGCAATAGTCGGAGCGCTTCGCATCCGCGTTCGGCAGCAGGATCTTGGTCGCGGTCTGCTCGATGATCGAATGCGCAATCGGTGACCGCAGGGCGTCGGCGGGCGACTGGGTGCCGAACACCATGAAGGCGTTCCGCTTGCGGAAGGTCTTGAGCCCGTCCTGCGCGAACGCCCTAAACGCGTCGTCCTGCAGTGCCTTCCAGAACTCATCGATGTCGACCACGACGCGCTGGCCGTCCAGCAGCTCCTCGACCCGGTGGAACAGGTAAAGCATCGTCGGGGTACGGATCTCGGGATTTTCGAGGAATTGCGTCATGTCGAATCCGACGAAGCGGGCCGCCATCGAAACCTCGTCGACCGGACCGTCGAACGCCCAGCCAAGCGCGCCGCCCTGGCACCAGCGCTCGAGCCTGGCGCCGATCCCTTCGGCATCGGCGTAGCCCAGCATCTCGCGAAGGGCTCCGAAAGAGCGTGACGGCCCCGGCAACCGCATCACGGCATCCAGGCCGTCGTCGATCAGACGCTCCTCGGCGACCGTCAGCGGGCGGCTCTCGCGCCGCACCAGCACGCGGACGAATTGGCGGAGGAACGCGATGTTCGGTCGCGTAGGGCTGAGCCCCTTCAACGGCGCGAACCCGGTCGGCGCGCCGTTGCGCAGCGCGAGGTAAGTCCCACCGCACGCCCGCACGAAGATTTCCGCGCCCCGGTCCTTGTCGAAGAAGACCTGGCGCGCCCCCGTCTTCTCCAGCTGCGCCTGCAGGAAGTTCTGCAACACCGTCTTGCCGCCGCCGGTCGGGCCGATGATCAGCGTATGGCCGATATCGGCGCGGTGAAAATTAAACCAGAAGGATGAGCCGGCGCGCGTCTTGAGGAGCGTCACGGCGTCGCCCCAGTGGTTCCCGGATTTCCGCCCGGCCGGGAAGGTATAGAATGGGCTCAGCGCCGCGAAATTTCGGCTGTTGATGACCGCCGGCCGTGCCCGCATCCGGAAATTGCCGGGCAACTGGGCCCAGAACGCGGCCTCGAGCGCGACGTCCTCGCGTGCCATGACCATGCCGGTGTCGGCCGCGGCCGAGCGCGCGATCGAGAGCCGATCGAGCAGGCGCCGCGGATCATCGTCGATGACCGCGATCGACAAATGGTGCTCGCCCATCACGAACCGGTTCGCCATGAGGTCGTCGACGCCGTCGAGCAACTCGATCGCTTGGCTGACGCCGGCATCGTCGGACGACGTCATCTGCTTGTACTTCTTGGTGAAACGCTCGCTCGCGACCGACTTGACGAGAGGTGCGAAGCTCTGGGTCAGGACGAAGGGGAAGTCGATCTTCAGCAGGCTGTTGAACTGTCCCGTTCGGGTCGTGGCGACATATTCGCGCACCCCGAACATGCCGAGATAGTGCGACTTGTGCGGCAAGCGGATCTCCGCCGCCTCGCGGCCGAACACGATCCGCGACTGGTAAAGCGCCTGGCCGAGACGCCCGTCGAGCAGCGGAATGCGGATGCGGTCTCCGGTCAGGATGAAGTGCAATACCTCCATCGGCTTCGAGAACAGGACGCCGTCATGCTCGTAGAGCGACAGGCGTTCCGGCGCGGTATCGGCGAGGAGCGTCTCGAAGTCGCGGCATTTGTCCGCCATGATCGTCAGCGCGCGATCGTCGATCTCGAAGGCTTGCCGGCGCTTGCGGAACAGGCGCGTCACCTGGTCGCCCGCCATGTTGGACGGCCGCACGAGCAATGTGACGTAGAACTCGTTGTGGTAGAGCACCTTCTCCTTGAGCCCTTCGGCGTACCGCTCCTGGAGCGTGCGCGCGAAGTCGGAGTGGAACTCGCCTCCCAGGACCGGGTCGGTTGCGGTTCGCACGAGATGGGTCCAGAGCGCCACGCGATCGTCGCCGATCGAGCGCCACGCGATGTTGAGCTTGTTGTGCCAGGTGTTGAGGTCGGCGGTATCGCTGGTCTCGAACGGACGCCCGTCGACGCGGTACATTCGCATGAGCGAACCGTCTTCGAGCGCCACCAGCGTCTCGTCGATGTGCCGGGTGTAGGGGATGAACTTGACGTCGTCCGCCTCGCGGACCGCGATGGTCTTATGCTTGAGCCGTGTCTCAGTCATTGCCGAACCGTTTGCGTTTCACGGCCTTGCCCAGGCGGACGGGAGAATAGCTCCCGCCACCCCAGAACTTCCGGTTCTTCGACAGGAAGACGGTCTGGAACCACAGGCCCCAGAGCCGGAACGAGTTGAAGTCGTAATGCACGACCATGCGCGCCGGGAAATACAGCGCGCCGAACAGGGCCAGGGGGAAGAAGGGATTATGCAGGATCCCCCAGACGACCATGCAGACCATGATGATCGGCAGGATCGCCTCGAGCGGCAGTCCCATGAACACCGATGGCCTGGTCATGGCCAGAAAGACTTTGTCTTCCGCCAGCTTCTCCATGTCAGGCGGACCCGCCCATCCAGCCGACGATCGTCGCGGCCGAAAAGATGATGCCGATCCCGATCAGCACGGTGACGGCGCGGCCCCAGTCCATGCGGCCGGTGAGCTTGGCGTAGCCGACCGCCATGACGGCAATGACGCCGACCACGGATGCGATCGTCACCATCCACGTCTTGATCGTATTGAGGCCGGACTCGATCGCGGTGCCGTCCGCGAAGGCCGGCTGCGCGATCGAGATCAGCGCCAGCGCGCCGGCAATGCCGACGATCTGGCGGGCACGGGCGTCGGACATCATCCGGCCCTTCTTCGGTGGAATCGTCATGCGGTTCTCCATGGCTGCGTGTCACCTCTCCAGGTCGGGCTGGGCTTGCATCGGCTCGATCTGCCGAACCGGCGTCGGCTCGCGAACCGCGACATCAAGGCCGCGCCGCAGCACGCCCGAGATCATGTGTCGGCTTTCGAGGTTCGCCGAGGCTATCTGGCCCGCGTCGCCGTCGAAGACTTCGCCGATATGCCGTTCCATCGCCGCCTGGGCCTCAAGGGCGCTCGCCAGCCGCGGCTCGGCGGCGATCCGCTCCGCGCCGCCATGGAGGAAGAGTTCGGCCAGGTCGTCGCTGCCATGCCGACGATCGGCGGCGGCATCCCGTGCCCCGTCCGGCCTTGCGGCGCGGCCGGCGGATCCGACTTCCGGGCCCACGATGATGGGCTCGGCGACGGGGGGACCGTCGCGGTCTTGGGCTAGCTTGTCGGCGAGCGATACGACCGTACCCGTCTCTTGCGCCAGAACGGACCGATTGAGGCCAGACCGGACGAGATACACCGCGTCGGCAACCTCGCGGTCCCAGGCATCCGCCTTGCCCATTTCGCGCAGCGCATCCGGCTCGTAGCCTGACCGCTCGAACGCTTTTACCAGCGTCGGGCTCTCGAGCGCGCGCTCCAGTGCATTCTCCAGCGCTTTGCGGTTCAGCGCGATCCGCTCGGCCTCGACGTCGCGCTGGAAGGCGTCCTTGTCCCCGCCAGTGATGGCGAAGAGCGCCTTGCGGTCCTCATTGTGCCGGCTGAGCGTCAGCAGGAGCCGTCGATCGCCGTCCGACAGCTCCAGTCCGCTTGTTTCCGCCGGTGGCGCTTGTGCGGCGCGATCACGACCGGCATCGGCATCCAGGGCAGGTCGGACCACCTCGCTGCCAGCAGCTTGGGGGGAAGTGGGCGCTTCGCTTGGCCTCTCGCGCTCGCGCCGTGCCGCCACTTGCCCGCGCAGCGCCTCGACCCGCTCGGCTTCCGCGAAGGAGGGCTCATAGCCGCTGACCGTCAGGCCCTCGCGGGTCGCCGCCGACCACACGGTCTGGCGGAACTCGGGCGACCCCTCGACGTCGATCCGATCCCAGCCGTTATGCTGGGCGATCTTCACGAGGCTCGCGACCGTCTCCGCATCCTCGAGGCGCGCGACGATACGGTTGTCGGTGATCTCGATCGCGGGGCGTTCGCGCTCGCCGGCCCGGAAGAGCCCGAGCCGCTGTTCGCTGCCTCCCGCAGCCTCGATGATCCGGACTTCGTACCGCGCCGTCAATTCGGGCGGGATCTCGAAGCCGGTTTGTGCGGTTTGGGGATCGGCCTCGCGCCCGCCACGCGCGATGCTGTTATCCGCGCTCATTTGAACACCTCGACGAGGTTCGACGCGACCGGCCCGACGACCCAGACGTCGCGATCTCCTGACGGCGTCACTTGAGCGGCGGGAAGGGGTGGGGCCGCTGCGACCGAACCCAGGTTGGTGGCGGCCGTCCAGACGCGAGCGACATAGCCGTTGCGAAGGCCACGGGTCAGACTGCCGGTATTGTAGAGTGAGTAGGTGGCCGAAATCGCGTCGAGGCCGTCATAATGCCGACTGGCGAGGCCATAGCCCTGTCGAAGCACGGACGCGGCGAGCTGCAAATTCACGCAGGGCTTGAATGCCTGCTCGACGGTCACGCCGAGCCGCGCGAAATTGGCGGAGTTGATCTGCGCGAGGCCGACATCGACCGTGTATCCCGCCACCATGTAGCGGCGGACGATCGCCGCGCCCTCGGCGACGGAGCCCGCACGGACGCGGGGTCCCTTGTTGACGTTGATCTGCAACGGGTCGCCGCCGCTCTCGGTCAGGACGAGCGGCACCACGGCCTCGGTCGCGATCCCCGGCGCACAGGCTTTCGCGAGCGCGACGATGGCGGGGACATCGTAGGTCATTGCTGGGTGACCGTCCGATAGCGGGTGTCGAGCGCATAGCGAGACGTGGCGCCGTCGGACCGGGTCATCGTCAGGTCATAGCCGTGCCTGACTCTCCGCACGGCCATGCCGACGCCCGTGCAGGTCGGGAAGAAGCCGCCCAAGGCAAGGACGTTCCAGAGCTTGGTGATCGGCGGCACGCATGCCGCATAGGTGGTAGGCGAGCCGGGGGTGGCGAGGCAGAGAACCACCTGGCAGCCCCAGTCCGAGGCGCTCGCCGGCTGGGGCATCGTAACCGCCGCCAGTCCCGCGATCGAATAGGCCAGCCCGCCGATGATGCCGGCGAGCCTGTTGCGACCCTGTGCGATCATGACCCACCTCCATGCGTGGCATGCCAGTCGGCGCTGGCGAACACGTCCCACCGCGCCGGAACTGTCTCCGGCGACCGAGGCGTCACCGCAATCGTGGCCGACGCGTCGTTCCGGGGCGGCCCGGGCGATGCGTCCGCGCTGGCGACGGTGACCACCCAATCCTCGTCGCCCTCGATCACGCGGGTCCGGTCGATGACCTGGCCGGGCCGCGCGAAGGCGATGTGCCAATGCGTGGCGTGCCCGCGATCGCCCGGGCCCAGCAACTCCATGAGCCGGATGTTGCTCGCGCCCATGAGCGCGCGGATCTGCCCCCGATTGATCGTATCGACGCCGCCTGCGGGGACGAAATCGACCGCCTGTCCGACCTTATGCCAGCTATGCCGCGCGCCATAGCTCGCGTTCATCGGCCTGATGGTGTCGGTGATCCGTGCCCCGAACGCACGCCGGAGAAGTGCCGTGACGCTCGAGACGGTGGCGCTCCCAGAGCCCGGCACCGTCGGCGTGCCGTCGTCGATATGCGCGAGCGCGCAAGGGTCGAACACGGACGCGGGCGTGACGCCGTAAGTCGTGAAGTCGCGTCCGTCGATGGCGAGCGGTCCTGCCTGGAAGTCGGCGCCGAGCGCGACAAGGTCGCGTACCGTGGCCTCCGCATCGGCTTGGGTTCCGGGCTGGCGGACGAGCGCCGCACCCGTATGGACCGTAACCGCATAGGATGCCGGGACCGGTGATCCAGCCGCTCCGAGCCCTGCAGCGCAGAGCTGAATCGCCTTAGCCGTAAGTCCTGCCGGAAGCATGATGCTTCCTCCGTCTGTTACAGTCCAGAAAAAGCAATGGACGATATTGACGATGACTGCAACAGCCAATTGGGAATGCCGTGCAAGCCAATTCAGGTCGTTACGCTGACGAAATGCCTTCAGCGGGACCTACCCACTGGTTGCCGACCCGAGGCGGCTCGCATAGAAAACCCGCTTTTCGGAGACGTAGCGCTGTGTCAGCCTGGCCTCCGATTGGATCCATGACGGGCGAGGGGCAGGGAATTGGGCAGGACCGTCGCATATCTCAGCGAATGCCAGGGATCCGCGACGATCGACGATCAGAAGGCGTGTCTCGGACCCGATGACTATGTGATCGTGGCGGACCGGCAAAGCTTCAACAAGCTCGGCGACCTGCTGGCACGCCACGGCATCAAGCTTACCGCGGGCGATCGCATCAAGGTCTATGACCTGTCCTGCATCACGCTGTCGACGACCACGCTCATCCGGACGATGACCAAGATGCTCTCCCGCGGCATCGCGTTCGAGATCGTCTCGGCCGGCATCGTGATCGAACCCAGAGCAGACGACAAGCTCCACGCGCTGCTGGGCGCGCTCGATGGCCACTATGGCTATCTTCACGGACTCAAGACCCATCCGATCGAGACGGCGTCCCGGGGCCGCCGGCGGATCCTCGATCCCGACCAACTCCCGCAGATCCGCGCGAAGCTGGACGCGCCGGGCGCGACCGCGACCGATGTTGCACGGGAGCTAGGCGTGGCGCGCTCCACGCTGTTCAATTTCCTCGATCGCTACGGCCGGGACCGCGGCGCCGAGGGGGGCGAGCAGTCTGAACAACGGCGTTCCGACGACGCTGGCGATCAGGGTCATGTCCCGGAGGGTAAGGCGAACCAGCGTCCCGCCTAGGATGCGTTCGACGCGGGTCAAAGGCAGCCCCGCGCGCGTGGCGAGATCGTTCAGCGTCAGCCCTGTCTCGGCCAGCGACGCCTCGACCCGGTGCCCGAAACGGGACCGCAACGCACTACTCTGAGCCACACCAACTCCCCTGATCCGATGAGATCGTCAGGTCTTCGGCCAACGGCTCGGGTCACGCCGAGCGAGCGGTCGATATATTCACGGTAGGGGGCAGGGGGCACGACAACAACGCCATAGACGGAGTGAAATGTCAGCCGGTCCGGATGGAATTCGCGACCTTATTCGGCAGGCCGGATCATGTCCCATGCCTCGGCTCCGACGGTTTCGGCCAGTTTGACCATCATCTCGAGCGTTGGATTGGCGCGACCGCGCTCGATGAGCGAGATGTAGGCCGCAGTGATGTCCGTCTGTTCGGCCAACTGGGCCTGGGTCAGGTCACATGCGCGCCGACGTTGCTTCAGGCGCTCGCCGAAGAGTTGCGCGGCGGGTGATCCAAGTTCATCGACCTCGAGATATTTCGGCATTCCTTGACCCTATCGAGGATGTACGCGGTCTGAGGCGATGCTCGATACCCTCCCGCGTCTATACCGCACCACAGCGCACGCGCAGCAAGAAACCGTTCGCTGGAACCGCGCGTGGCTCAGAGCTGGCCTCAGCCGCTCACCCCCTTGTTGTCCGATATCGTGATATGTAATATATGGACTATGGTTGAGATCGCGGCTCTACCAGCGGTCGAGGCGAACGAGCACGAATGATGGACCCGGAGCCAAGTCCAGATCTCTTGAAGTTCCGACGGATCGTGGCGCGGTTTGCCCCGATCGCTGGCTGGGTAACGTGCTGAGAGCGCGGGCGCTTCTCGGCGGCCTCGCGATCGTCGCTGTCGTCGCGCTTTTGCACGGGCCCCGGGGGAGCAGCGCGGCGGCCCAAGCCGACGATCGGTCCCCATGCACCGCGGCAGGCGCGGGCTATATCTGCGATGCCGTGGCCGGCCTCTCCACCGCGCTTCGCCGCCCGATCTTGCCCTTGCAGGGCGAAATACTGCCACCCCGCACCGTCCCCGGCGCGGTCGATCCGGCCATCACCCAGGCGGACATCGATACGACGATCTGCCGGCCGGGCTACGCGGCGTCGGCGCGACCGCCCTATGCCATCACCGATCCGCTCAAGCGGCGCCTGATGGGCGTGCACCACCCGGGCGAAGCGATGGCGGACTATGAGCTCGATCACCTAATCCCGATCTCATTGGGCGGTGCGCCGCTCGATCCACGCGATCTCTGGCTGCAGCCACGGCGCGGCCAGGCCAATGCCGGCGACAAGAACGTCCTGGCCTATGTCCTCTGGCGACTGGTCTGTGAGCACCGCGTCCCGCTCGCAACCGCGCAGCGTGCCATCGCTCGGGATTGGACCGAGGCCTATCGCCGCTACGCCACCCCGAACAATGTAGCGAGATACCATTTCCGACATGGGGCAGACGCGCGTGACTAAAGTGCGCCCCTAATTCCCGTGCTGCGATCGACATCCACGAAGGAGGGTATGATGCCACAGAATATCGCCGAGTTCCGGATCATCGGCAGGATCGGCAAGATCACGTCGCGCGAGAAGGTTCGCTACGTCAGCGTCGCTGCGAACTATAATCGCCGCGACGGCGACAACTGGAAGACCGATACGCTCTGGAACAGCGTCGTCTGCTTTTCCAATGTCGCGAGCCAGGTCGAGGCCGCGGGGAAAGGCGATCTGGTCCATGTTACCGGGCGCGTTCGCGAGAGCAGCCACGGGGAGGGGAACGACGTGTCCTATCGCACCGAGTTGATCGCGGACACCTTCTCGGTCCTCGCCAAGGCCGATAGCGAGAGTGACTGAAATGCGCGATGGAAGCGGCCTGCGGCACGGCTCTATCGGCGCTGCGCACCGACCGAACCCGCGCGCGGGTGCGGCCCAACCGGGTGGCGATCCTCGCTTGGGGTGTCATGGGACGGGCGATCGCGCTTTAATGGGCGACTATCGCTCGACAACGCCGCGAACAGGTGAACTTTCTCCTTTCGTTCCGGCATCAAATGACTCAGAATCGCGTCATGCCGATCCGCCCGGAACATCGCTGGCTCTACCCGATCGACTGGCCCGAGATCAGCCGGATCGTGCGCTTCACGCGGGCAGGGGGGCGCTGCGAGCACTGCCGGCGACCGCACGGTCGCCACGTCGCCCAGCTCGGCACCGACGGCATCTGGTGGGATACGACGATCGCAGCCTGGTGCGATGGCCGCGGGCGGCAGCTCCGCCAGCAACCCGCCTTCGTGGCCCTCGAGCGGATCCGGATTACGCGCAAGCCGGTCTATCTCGCGACCGCGCACCTCAACCACGATCCGACCTTCAGTGGGCCACGCTGGCGCAACCTCGCCGCGCTCTGCCAGCGCTGCCACATGATCCACGATGGTCCCGAGCATCGCCGTCGTCGCTGGTGGAACGCGTTTCGTCGGCGCGCGCTCGGCGACCTTTTTTCGGGTCGCTACAGCTAGTCGCGGCCTCTGCCGACGAAGCGGTTCAAGCGGCGTTCCGGGACGAGTTCGTGCTTTCGAGTATGAAATCCCCGAGCGCGATCGTATCGTTCGCATACCGGCAGCCCGGGCGCGCTGGACCGGCGTGGAGCATCGACGCCCGCTGGCGGCGATCGCGCTCGCTTCCCGGCGGGCCAGCAGAGGGGAGGGTGCTGCCTGGTTTCCCGTCGATGTTCCGGAGACCGGCGTGACCGAACCCTACCAAACCCACAGGACGATCGTCATGGCGCGACTGCCGCTGGACGCTGAGATCCGGGCCAAGGCCATCGTCGAGCAACTCGGCGGGGTCTGGCGCGGCAACCGCGGCGAATGCCGCTGCCCCGCCCATGATGACGGCACGCCGAGCCTGTCCGTCCGGCTTGGCGATACCGCGATCCTCTTCCACTGTTTCGCCGGTTGCACCACGGTCGAGGTGTTGAAGGCGTTGCAGCGCCGGCGGCTTCACGACCGTTCGGCCGTGGCGATGCCGGAGGGCAAACCGAAACGCGACATGGGCGCGCTGGCCCTGCGTATCTGGCAGGCAAGCAAGCCGGTCGCGGGCACGCTCGCCGAAGACTATCTGCGCGCTCGCGGCCTTTCCCCGCCCTTTGCCAAGGCGCTTCGCTTCAACCCGGCAACGGTTCTTGGATCTGGCGCCGACAAGCGCGTCATGCCGGCTATGATCGCCGCGGTCGAAAACGATCTCGGTCTAGTCGCAATTCAGCGGACCTTCCTCGATCCTGACGATGTGCTGCGCAAACCGATACTGAAGCCCAAGGTGGCGTTGGGGTTGCTCGGCACCGCGGCAATCAGGCTCGCGCCCGCGAGCGACGAACTGGGTCTCGCCGAGGGGATCGAGGATGCCCTTTCGGCGATGCAGTGGTTCGGCACGCCGACCTGGGCACTGGGCGGTGTCGAGCGGCTCGCCTTCGTCGCAATCCCAGACAAGGTCCGACGGGTGATCGTCTATGGCGATCGTGGAAGGGCCGCGGATCGGCTGATTGAGAAGGCGCGCGATCACCTCACGGCGAATGGGCGCGAGCTGATATGTCGAGTGCCCGAGCATCACGATGATTGGAACGACGCTTGGAGGGAGAACCTCGGCTTAGAATGCGGCGATGATCATTGCCGGGACTAAGCGGACGGTCTGCATAGGTGAAAGTGGTGGAGAGCGGCCTGTCCGCTTTCGATCAGTGATCGCGAAGAAGCGGACGTTCGTTCAGGCAGCAGGGCAGGGGGCTTGAACGCGTCGTCCTTCCGAATCGCGAGCGGAATTGTGACGCGGCCTTCTGCCACTTTCAAACCGGCAAAAACCTGTACGCCAACGCGCAGGAGCACAACCGTCCGGTTGTGACACCTTACTCTAGCTTTATGCATTTAGAGCAAGACCATATTGATTATAATTTTTCTACCGTTTAGAACGTGTCATACGCGTTCATGATGTAGAGGATTTCGGTATGTCGGTCATCGTCCCCAACGTTCGTGAAGCCTTGAACAACGTTCGCCGCTTCGCTCGGGAGGTGAAGACCAGCACCATTCTCCAAAGCCGCTTGGCTTACGCACGTGCCTGGTATGCCCACCGGGATGTGGAGGGTGATTGGCATTTCGGTCCCTCCAAATTTATCGGCTACGAGGGCATGACAGCCAAGGAATATGTGAACGAAGAACACCGTGACGGCCGGATAACCGAACGTCAGCTTGGCCAGTGGTTTACCCAAGTTCCGGAAGGAACACCGCTCCATGCGGAACTGGATCAGGCGTTGCGTTCATTCTTGGAAAGATATGGTAAGGTGCCTAGCTCGCTGTCGCGCATTAACGTCACCGCTAACTTCTACGCCGAACACGTCCCAGGTGGCGATCTGCCCGAGGATCGAATGGTTGCCGACCTCCTGATCGCCGTTGCACGCCGCTTACCTCAGATGGAGCGCGATCGGGTTCGTGCCGCTCTGTAGATAATACGCCCATCGCGACAGATGCTCATCCAACCAAAGTTGCTATCTCTGAAATAGATGCATCTCCGCTTGACGCCGTACGGAATATTTGAAGATTTGAGCGCCTACAGCCAATAACAAACCGCGAAGGGAGAGATAGTGCGCCTGACCAAGCTGAGCATCCGCAACTTTCGCAATTTCCAGACAGCCGACATCGCGCTTGCGGGCAATGTCGTGCTGCTGGGCGAGAATCGAGTAGGCAAAAGCAATCTTTTGTTCGCTTTCCGCTTGGTCCTAGACCCGACGCTTTCGGATGCGGCGCGTCAGCTTAAGCTTACCGATTTTTGGGACGGCTGCGACCACTCTGGCAATCCAGCGATCGAAGTACATGTCGATTTTTCAGGCTTCGACGATGACGATGCGCTGGTCGCGCTCCTAACCGATTTTCGAACGGCGACCGATCCGGGCACCGCGCGGCTAAGTTATGTTTTCCGCAAAAAGGCGGACGTTGCAGGCCCGCCTAAATCAAGTGAGGATTGCGAATTCGTGGTCTATGGTGGCGGCGATGAGGCTCGCGCCATCCAACCACGCGTGCGCCGACGGATTGCGATCGACCTCCTTGACGCTTTGCGAGACGCGGAAGGTCAGCTCGGTTCATGGCGTGGTTCGCCGCTCCGGCCCCTGCTAGAGGATGCGGTTGCGGCCGTCAGCCAAGCTGAACTGGGGGATGTTGCCGCGGATCTAGAGACTGCGACGAAGAAGCTTGAGGCTTTCCCTTCGATCCAGGCGCTTGAGGCATCGCTGCGATCGGGCATTCTCGACCTCGCCGGCTCAGCCCACGATATTGACGTGCGCCTACGCTTCGCGCCTGCGGACCCGTTGCGCCTGTTTCGCGCGATCGCGATGTTCATCGACGGCGGCAAGCGCACCCTCTCGGAAGCAAGCCTCGGCTCGGCCAATGTTGCGCTTATCGCGCTGAAGCTTGCCGAGTTCGCTTGGCGACGTGCCAAGAACGAACGCAACTTCTCGTTGCTCAGCATTGAGGAACCCGAAGCCCATCTGCATCCCCAGCTCCAGCGCGCGGTATTCGATAAGCTCTTTAACGCCGGCGACCCAGCCCAAGCACTAATCGTCACCAGCCACTCGCCGACCCTGGCGGCTGTCGCGCCGCTCCGCTCGATTGTTCAGCTGCGGTCTCATGACGGCGCGACACGTGCTTATTCTTTGGCCGAGCTGCCGGTCACGCCGGATGAGCTCGATGATATCGAACGCTATCTGACCGCTACCCGCTCGGAGATCCTCTTTGCGCGCGGAGTGCTCTTCGTCGAAGGCGATGCCGAGGAGGCGCTCGTCCCAGTTTTTGCCGATGCGCTTGGCAAGAAGCTTGATCGGCTCGGCATCGCCGTCTGCAACGTCGCGGGCGTCAATTTCAGTCCCTACGTGAAGCTTGTGGCCAGCCTCGGGCTACCCTTCGCGGTTATCACCGACTGGGATCCACTCGACGGCACTAAATTGCCGCTCGGGCTCACCCGAGTGCTAAACCTGTGCGACGATGTTAGTT
This sequence comes from Sphingomonas insulae, assembly GCF_010450875.1. Lineage (NCBI taxonomy): Bacteria > Pseudomonadati > Pseudomonadota > Alphaproteobacteria > Sphingomonadales > Sphingomonadaceae > Sphingomonas > Sphingomonas insulae. Next base: position 79,064 of record NZ_CP048421.1, on the reverse strand, counting down.
CGCTCTACGGCCAGCCCGCAATGACACTCGCCGACCGGCTCAATTGGGAACTCTCAGATTTTGCCGCCTTCAGTGCCGCTTGGGCAAACACCGGCTATTTCCTCAACGACCAGACCTTCGAGGTCGCCGTGGCGGCAACGCCGGGCCTGCAGACCGCCTTGCTCGACATTCTCGACGAGCAGGGATTCGGCACGATCAGGACGCGGCGGATCGCCGCCTGGCGGGCCGGGGCACCGGTCGAGCCGACCCAGCTGCTAGCCATGATCGCCGATATCGGTAAGGGGCGTCTCAGCGCCAAGCTCGCAAAGAAGATGCCACTCGGTGTCCCCCCGCCGGCCTATATCGCCGCGGCCATTCAATTCGTAGCCGACCGTGTCTAACCAGAAGGCACTTGCCGCGGCTTTAGCCGAGCTAGACCGCAATCCCGAACAGAGCGTCGCCGTGCGTGAGCGCGGGCACTGTGTCGTGCTGGCGGGGCCGGGCAGTGGCAAGACTAAGACGCTTACCACGGCGATGGCCCGCGCGCTCGTTCAGGACGTAGTCGACCCGCGTGGGGTCGCCTGTATTACCTACAACAACGAATGTGCAATCGAACTCGAGACCCGCCTCGCGCGCCTCGGCATCCATGCGAGCGAGCGCAGCTTCATCGGCACCGTCCACAGCTTCGCGCTCACCCAAGTGATCACACCCTATGCGCGCTGCATCCCCGGGCTGCTGCCGGCTGAGTTTCGTGTGGCGGACACGGCCGAGCGACGCTCGGCCGTCGAGATCGCCTATCGGGCCGTATTCGGCGAGGACCAGTTCAACCCGCACGACCGCTGGGGGTTTGCTGAGGAGAAGAGGCGACGTGAGGTCAACCGTGCGCTGCCGGCCTGGCGAGGCGAGAATCCAGAGCTCGCCCAGTTCATCGAAGCCTATGAAGCGGAGCTGCGTCGCTGCGGCCTGATCGACTTCGATGACATGCCGCTCATCGCCTTTCGCATGATCGAGTCGCACGCCTGGATCCGCGACGCTTTGCGCGCCCGCTTTCCCATCCTCTTCGTCGACGAATATCAGGACCTTGGCCATGCGCTCCATGAGCTAGTCCTGCTGCTCTGCTTCGAGGGCGGCATGCGCCTGTTTGCGGTCGGCGATGCCGATCAGTCGATCTACGGTTTCACCGGCGCCAATCCCGAACTGCTCCAGAGCCTGCTGGCGCGGCCGGGTGTCCGTGAGGTGCGGCTGCGATTTAATTACCGTTCGGGAGCCAAGATCATTCGCGCCTCGCTTGGCGCGCTTGGCGAAGAGCGCGACTATCGCGGGCTCGACGATGCTCCCGAGGGTGATCTCGCCTTCTGGACAGTGAAGGGCGGGCACGATGCCCAAGCTGGCGCAATTGCTGCCAGCATCCTTCCCAAATTGCTCGCGCGTCACCCCCACGAGGAGGTCGCGGTCCTCTACCGGGCGGCCTGGCTCGGCGACAAGGTTGCCGCCGCACTTGACGAACACGCCATCCCCTATGTCCGCACAGACGGCAATGCCCTTATCAAAAGGAGTTCACGCCTCGCGCGCTTCGTAGAAAGCTGCGCCGCCTGGGTCGCCGGCGGCTGGCGCGAGGCCGACCCACCTTATACACGCCTGCTCGGCCAAGCGCTGGCGCTCGTTTTCGGCGGTCGTGCCAGCGATTCCGAAGAGCAGGCCGTCTCCCGCCAGCTCATCGCCTTCCTGCGCAGCGGCATCGGCGCAGGCGAGAACGCGCATGCTTGGCTCCAGCGCTTCTCGCGCGAGTTACTCGCGTCCTGGCGCCAGGTTGCGCGTAATCCGCAGCAGGAATGGGAGGTACTCGCCGAGCTCATTTCTCGGACCAATCCCGCACAGGACAAGGACATGGCGCTCAACATCTTCGCAGGCCGGATCGAAGGCAGCGGTCGCGTCAGCTTGAGCACACTACACAGCGCCAAAGGACGCGAGTTTGATGCGGTGATCCTATTCGGCATGAACGCCGGCGACATCCCGTCGAACCGCGACAAGAAATCGACCGGATCGCTTCGCGAAGCTCGACGGCTCTTCTATGTGGGCGTCACCCGGCCGCGCAAAGAACTGGCTATCGTCTTCCAAGAGGGCAATCATTCGCCGTGGATCGCCGAGCTGTCTCGCCGCAGCAAGGGCAATCTCTAACGGGCAATGAGAACCGCTTCGGTCCGAGGCAACCCCGGCAATGGTACCTCCGAGGTCGTCCGGGTTGAGCCGGCCAGGCGGCGTGCCGGAAGCGGAGAGCAGCTTACCTGAAAGCAATCATTCCGACTTGCACCCAGAACCAATGATTCGTCGGTATCACAGCCGATCAGATGTGACACCGATGTTTTAGCATTACGAAGATTATGATCGCGCAGTATAGCTGATTCTAAAATCTAGAAGTTTTGACTAGTTCGGCGAGTTTATCCGCAACAACTTCTAAGGAATCCTCTTCCGTACTAAGGCCATTCCGCGAAGCTAACAGCGGACTAACCATTCGAAGGGCATCATAAGTCGTATTGTGAATGACCGGCACAAGCTGATCTGTCGCCAGAAGCGCAGAAAGCTCTCTATCGGCGATGCCTCCTGTTGGAAGCCGCGTTAATAGCGCGGGTGTAACCAACACGATCCCGACACGCGACTTGGCCAGTCCCCTATCAATTTCACGAAGAAACGACGATCCAAGAGGAATATCTTTCTCACTGAACCAGACGGATACATTACGGGCTTTGAGAAGGTCGTAGAGCTTTGTGGCATCGTCCAATCGGTCAGCCCACGCATGACAAAGAAACAGCTCGCGTAGGTCAGGAAGCTCTGCTCTCTTCTCGACCGTCTCCCGGATTGGTTCGAGCGCCTTCGCTTCGGCAGGCGTGTAATAGACGGTGGAACTTGCCTTCGACCACTTGGCTTTCACACGACTAGAGCCTCCACCACCCGATGACGATCGGTAGGACGGCGATGGGGAAGGAGTTGGTGTCGAGTAGGAGCCATAGCCTCCGCCGTAGCTGCCATAGCCTCCGCCGTAGCTGCCATAACCGCCGCCGTAACCGCGATCGCCGCCACCGCACCGGGGGCACTCTGCTCTACCACTCGCTGTGCGGTGCCCCCGCGCTGGAGCCGTACATCTAGCCATTTGAACACCGCCCTATTTCTTTGGTCAGAATCTAAAAAGCAGACCGCGCCGTCACCGATCGCGGCCTGCTCTACTTACCCCTTCGGCGGGAAGGGATCATTGCCGTAGCTATCACGCTCGCGGATTTGCCCGTTGCGACCGTGGATCAGCAACTCGCTCTGTTGCCGCTGCGCGGTACCGCGTGCCGCCTGCGCCGCTTCGGCCTGCGTGGAATGGATCGATGACACCCGGCTATTGCCAGCGCCGCGAACGGCCCAGCCTCCTGAGTGCGGTACGACATGCTGATTCTTACCTGCCATTGCCAAGCCTTCTTGTTCTGATAGTGACGTAACGTTGCGAGTCTGCAACGCATGAAGGGAGATCGCGCATGTCGAATGGAATTGCAAGAGTCGAACGGTGACGATCGTTCAATTTGATGGGGAAAAGTTTGTGGCCGCTTTGGACAGCACCCGACGCGCGCGGAACATGACATGGCGCAAGGTCGCCGACGAAGCGCATGTAAGCGCATCGACGTTGACCCGTCTGTCGCAAGGTAAGCGTCCAGACGTTGATAGCCTCGGCGCTCTCACACATTGGGCAGGCCTTGATACCAACGCCTTCTATAAGACCGACGTTCCTACCACGACCACTGAACCCCTCGCCAAGGTGACAGCCTATCTACGGGCCGATCCTAACCTCAGCGACGACGGAGCAAAGGCATTGGAAGCAATTCTTCACGCCACCTACGAACAGTTCCGGAAGAAATAAGATGGCATTCCGGCGAGGTTTTAAGACCGAAGCGAACACCACTTCTCGCGAAATTCGCGCGGAACTCGGCCTCGCCGCCGATGCGCCTCTATGCCCGTTTCTGACCGCCAAGCATTTGGAGGTTCTGGTTATAAAATTGTCGGCGTTTGAGGTCCAACATCCCAACGCCGTGCAATATCTGACCAGCGCAAAGGGCCAGAACGAATTTTCAGCGATTACAGTCTGTATTGGGACGCAACGCGTGATCGTTTATAACAACGGGCATTCACCCGCACGGTGCGCCGCAAATATCATGCACGAACTGAGTCATCTGCTGCTGATGCACCCGCCGCACCCCCTGTGCGGGGAGAACGGCAAGCGGCACTTCGATGCCACTCTTGAAGACGAAGCCAACTGGTTCGGTCCGGCATTGCTGGTTTCAGATGAGGCAGCAGTGGCGGTCGCGAAGCGTGGATTAGAACTGCGTAGTGCAGCCAATGAATACGGGGTCAGCACGCAGCTGATGCAGATGCGGCTCAACGTCACTGGTGCGCAGAGGCGCGTTTCGACGGCGGCATAAAACCCAGTGTCACTACACCTTTGCGGTGCCATATGTGATCATCCACACCGGCGTCAAAACCGAGCGGTTGTGACACCGGAAAGCCACGCCAACGCGAGATTAGCGAATGGCAGAAACTATGCATTTTAAAATGGGGCTGCCAACGTCTTGGGAGTAGTGCGCCGACATCGTCCTTGTCATCGATCAGCTTTCCGTCACCCCCCCCCGACAGTTTGATTGCGACGGGACGGTGGGTCACGAGTGATGGCCCGATTTCATTCTTCACCGAGCATTTGCGGTGTCAGGCTGACGGTGACGGACGGATATTTGAAATGGGGCGTAGGGATCGGCGGGACCGATCAGATTCGAAAGGCCGCTAAAAGTCTGGGCGTTCACGACCAAGCTGTTCGCGATCCTAGTAAAGCATGGTCCAAAAAGTACGGTCGAAATCCTGCGTGCCGTCGATCATGCCGGGGCAATGGATCATTACAAAATCGAGCATGGCCAGTTATCTTCGTCGCCGTTCGTACCGACTGAGCATGGTCGACAGCGCAATGATGTAAGCGAACAATGACGGGATCGCGATAGCCGATGTAGGTCTTGCATCGCGGCCGTTGCTCCCGCAGATCAACGCTGGTGAGCGAGTTGAGATCAGCGTGGGCGTTAGGGCTGGCCCTTTGGGTCTGCGGGTGCAGTCCGGGCGAGCCGCCGCGCGTGCGCCAATTCGAGTGCCGGTTTGCACCGGCTTCCGCAGGGCCAGAGCCGCTGGTGCTGTTGCTCGATACAGGCACCAGCCGGATTACCTTCGTCAATCTTCCGGGACGCCCGGTGCGCGCGCTGCAGTCCGACCGCTTCAGCTATTTCTTTCCCTATCCTCTCGGCGGTGGGGATGGCCGCGCCGAGATCGGCCGATATGATAGTGCCCTGGGCATTAGGCGCGTTGCGGGCGAGAAACGTCCTGCGATGAGCATGCGGGGCGACTGCAAGAGCGTGGCCGTAGGAGCCAAACTGTGAGCAAGGTCTACACAGTCCTTACCGGCGATCTGGTTGGCTCGACCGAGCTTTCTACCGAAGTGCTTGTGCGTGCGCGGGATGCATTGCTGCAGGCAGCCGCCGACGTGGGGGCGTGGGAAGCGGACTTGGTGAAGGGCGAAGCGGAGTTTTTCCGCGGAGATTCTTGGCAGCTCCTGCTGACCAAGCCGCGCTACTTTCTGCGGGTGGCCCTATATCTGCGAGCTGCTCTGCGCCGCGAGCGAAAGGGCCTCGATACGCGCATTGGGGTTGGGTTCGGCGATGTGGAGCGGATTGATGCCCATCGGATATCCCTGTCGGTCGGTGACGCATTCACTAGATCGGGCCGAGAGCTGGATCGGATGGGCGACGCCGTCGGTGTCGCCGTCGCTCTGCCTGACAAGACGGGCGACAAGCTTGGTTGGATCCAACCCATGACCACGTTGTGCAGCGTGGCGATGAATCACTGGTCCGAACGGCAGGCGGATATTGCAACGCGGATGCTGGTGCCGGACGGTCCGCGCCAAGCCGATGTCGCGAGCGCGCTGGAGGTTACACGGCAGATGGTCAGCAAGACGCTGGTCGCAATCGAATTTTCGGCGATCGAGTCAGCGCTTGAGTGGGTCGAGGGTGCCGGCTGGGAGAAGTCGCTACGTATGGCGAAGGTGCGTTTTGTTTAATCGTGTCAACCATTATTGGTTGACTAGAGTGAATCAACCAAAATCGGTTGACGTTTCGGAGGCCTGCTGAGGGTATGATCTCCACCTTCACGGCGCTGCTCGCCGCACATCTCCTCGCAGATTTCGTTTTTCAAACCGAATGGCTGGTCGCACGTAAGGGTAAGCTGAAGTATCTAAGCCTGCATGTCCTGCTCGTCGCGATCGCTGCGGCGCTCGCCATTGGTGCGCAAACCTTGGTGGCCGCATTCGCGATCGGGGTCATTGCCGCTACGCACATGTCGCTCGATTACGTCAAACTCCATCACCTCGGCAACAAATTGTTGGCCTTTGCGCTCGACCAGTTCGGGCACCTAGTCGTGGTTCTCGGCATCGCATTCTGCATCCCTACGTTGATGACGACAGGATGGTGGGCAGCACTGCCGGGCGATGCTCAGCTTGCCTATTACGCCGGGCTCACGCTCGTAAGCGGGTTGATCGTGGCTGTGCCGCTCGGCGGCATCCTCATCAAGAAACTGGTCGAAGGACTGCCGTCACCGCCCCCGCCGGCCCAAGGTGTGACAGCGCCCACCAGCATCGTCGGCATGGCGAAGGGCGGCCAATATATTGGCTGGCTGGAGCGGAGTCTAACCTTCCTGTTCGTATTGACTGGACGATATGAAGCCGTCGGGTTCCTCCTCACCGCCAAGTCAATCTTGCGCTTTGGCGATATCCGCAACAGCAACGATCGCCATATCCAGGAATACATCATTATCGGGACGATGCTGAGCTTCGGCTGGGGATTTGTTGCAGCCGTGCTAACCGTTAAGGCGCTGGCCTATTGGGGGCTCAGCTGAACAGGGTGGACCCAAAAAGCGGTCGCGCGCCAGTTCCATGCGCAGGCAATTACTGTTTCGATTGGACAGCCATCAGGATTTGACGATCGGTATGCGGACATGGAGCGTGGCCGTCGTCGCGAGGAACAGCGCGAAGGGTAGAAGCGCAGCCGATGTGCAGATTATCGCCTTTTTCGCATAGGTGTACTTGTCGCAGAGTATCTGCGAATTCCGCCAGATCTGGCCGATGAGGTCCTTGCGATAGTCGTCGTCCGAGCATCCGAGCACCTCGCTCTGGTATACGCTTTCCGTCCTCTTCTGGATCTCGACAAAATAGACGAGACTGCCGGCGCCGCCGCGCACGTCCGGGAAGTTGGCCCGGAACAGGAAGGCGTAGGAGAGAAGCAACGCGATCAGCGCCAAGACCCCGGGAATGGTCACATACCACTGCCTGAGGTCAGGCGCGGCTACATTGAGGGCGCCGACCGCCAGGACCAGGGTATTGACGCCGAAGAGCCCGTTAATGCGGGCGTCCACGCGAGGGAAGAACGCGAGAACGCGGTCGAGTTGCGATTGCAGTGTGGCGGTGTCGTTCAATGTGGGCTCCCTCCCTCTTCCTCAGGCGTACCGTTCTGGTCGTCGCGCAACGGACAGGTCAGCATGGTTCCGCAGCACTTCGTGCCGGAGGCGCGTACGTGGCGCCAGTATTCGTCAAGCGACTTCAGGCGCAGCCTTTCCATCCAGACCAAGCTCGCGATCTCCCTTCGGCGTGCGCACTTGCGGCGGAGGATCGGCGCGTTGCGGCTCGCGCGTCGGCGGCAGCCGCGGGGACATGGCGCCCGGCCGTTAATCGGGCCGCCCCGCCGATCGACGATGCGCAGGTCTGGATCGGTGATCCAGCTGGGTTCGCCGAGCCAAGCTGCGGCATACTCCTCCTCCAAACCTATCGATCGCGCCAGTTCAAGCGCCCGCTCGTGATGCACTCCCGCCTCGCCGTGGTCGAGCGCCTGGTTCGGTGGCCATACGCCGGTCCGCTCGGCCACCCCTTGGCAGCGAATCCACTGCCTCAGCTGCTCCCACCATCTGTCGGCCGCGTCGGGTCCGTCTACCTCCAGCCGCCTCAGCCCCACGCAGAAGGTTCGGTCCTCCTGCAGGTGCCTTTCTGGACAGCGTGCCGGAAGCGCGGTGCCGGGCGTCTCCTCTCCGACGTGGGGTGAGCGAACGCCACCGATGGACAGCCTCAGCCCTCCGCCGGCCCATGGCGTCTGCGGTACCTTCGCGACGCCGATCAGCTTATGGTGGCCTTGCCGCTCTACCTCGAACCAAAATGGCGCGCTGGCGGCAAGGATGGCGGTCGCCGAGATCACCAGGCGTCGTGCGCTCGCATGGGCGGCTGGTCTTTGGGCGAATGTGCCCGCATCGGGTCAGCCTCTACGCCGCTCGACAGATACGGCGACTGCATGGTGCCGAGGAGGAGGTCCGCCGCGTCATGATCGAAGTTCGGCACCTTGCGCCCTGAGATGAAGACCTGCCTGACGACGGCGGGTGACGCGGCGAAGGCTGCCTCGCCAAGTGCTGTCTCGCGACCATTGCATCGACGCTGCTCGGCCTCGGACACGCACGTGGCCCGGCTCGCCGCGGCGCGGACGCTCGCCTCGCCCCGGAGGCCCAGGCGGCAGACCGGCGTCTCGCCGTAGTCGATGCCGATCGCGAGGCCCAGCCGGTCCGCGCCGGGCAGCATCGTCCTGCAAAGCTCGAAGGAGGAGCGCAGACCTGCCGCGGCGTTCACCGCCGCCCGCATCGTGGCCATGGCATCGGTGCTGCGGGCGTCGCCCTCAGCGACCATGCCGTGAATGCAGTCGCCGACGAACCTGACCTTGCGTCCGCCGAAGTCCTCGCGCAGCACCGCCGCCATCTCGGCACGCATGACGTGGAGGTTCGACACCGCCTCGGCGATCCGTCCGGTGCGGATCGAGTCGTCGATGTACGCCGTGAAGCCGTCGATGTCTGCGAAGAGGGAGGCCATCTCCATACGGATGGCCCTGCTGGGCGGATGGTCGGCGTAGACGATGTCCTTAAGCGGCGGCGCCTTTCGCTGGAAGCGGAAGACCGCCTCGCTGGCAGAGCCGCTCTCCCGTGCCCTCAGCTCGTCCGCCACCTTGGTGTAGGCGGTTTCGAGACGCGCGTCGGCCATCCGGTCGACGCCGGCGGTGACCACGTGCTCGTCGAGGAACTGACGCTCCAGCGACTTAGAAAGCGAGAGGATGTCGCTGAACGGCTGCGGTGCCCGGTCAATCGCGGCCGCGGCGCGACGACTGACGGCGACTCCCGGCTCATTTCCGTCGGCGAGCTTGGCGGCGTGGTTCGCGGGACTACCGATGAAGAGGGGTTCGCGCTCGTCCTTGCGGCCGCCATCGATCGCGACCGCGGGGCCGCTATCGATGCCGATCCGGACGCCGGTCTGGAAGCGCGTATGCTCTTGGCTCAGTCGCTCGACCATTTCGCGGAAGCCGGCCGCGAACGCGATCGCCTTGCGGACGCGGGCACCCTCGTTCTGCGGCCCCTCCGGTGCGAGCACGACGGCGTGGAGCCTCGATCCGTGAAAGTCGACTCGCTGCATCTCGAATTCGTCGATCAGCGCATCGCAGGCGGAATAGTGGGCGTGAAGGAACTCGAAAGCACGGCGGTGGCTGGCTTCGGTTTCCCTGCCAGCGTCGACGAGAACCGAGTTGAAATCGATAAGGTTGGCGTAGACGTGCACGGCGTGCGTCGTGATCGCCCGATTGCGCGGAATGTCGACGAGTGACGCCTCGGTCAGCGCCGCTGAAGCCGTGATGCCCTTCGCCATCCTCGTCTCCGAGAGGAAGCTGCGGAAGTCCTCGACGACGATCCGGCCCTCGGGAACGCTGTCGATGAACCGCCTGATGCGCATCCGGGCGCGATCTTCGTTCCATGCCATCGTCGAACGCCTCCTGATTGGCCGCACGTGAGTCGCGGCTCGACGTCCGACTTGTGTCGCACGCCTTAGGAACAAGTCAAGAACGACAAGGCTTACGGAGTAGTCATTTCGGAAAAGTCCGTTGACCTAACTTGCGGTGACGGAGGTTTTCACAAGGGTGACGGACTGCGTGAGCGCCCGATGGTTTTCTTGTATGGGTTGGATGGCCATTGAAGCTGAGAATTTACGGAGGCTCGGTGCGGCGCAGACCGTCCGTTCGCGTGGACAGTTCGCATCGCGGGGGGCCAGATAATTAGAGGGCTCCAGCAAACCAAATGCACCTGGTGGTAAGGAGTGCAGGGTAGGGGCGTCCCATGCCCCCGCCCGCGCAAACCTGCTTGGCCGTTCCGCTACTTTACTCCTTACGGGAGGTGATCCGGCTGGTGATGCTGATCTACGTGCGCTTCCCGCTGTCATTGCGGAATGTGGAAGACCTGCTGTTCGAGCGCGGGATCGATATCTGCCATGAGACGGTAAGGCTGTGGTGGAACAGGTTCGGCCCATTGTTCGCCGGTGACATCCGGCGTGCATTCGAGCGGCGCTGCAGTGCAATCGCGAACCGATGAATGAGTGTCCGGAGTTGGGAAGCGCAGGAAGAGCACTGAGCGTCCATAAGTGGGTCACCGTTCGAAACAAAGCTACCCTGTGCGACTGGTCACGACATCCAAAGGTCGAGATGTCAGGCGGACTGGCAGCCGTTCTCCATCCGGGACAACATCTATGCGAGCGATTACAAGCAGATTTTGATTGGCTTCCACGTCACCATCACATGTCAGTGCCACATCGACGGACGTGGGTGATGCAGTGGGCAACTGGTCCAACACAACGTTTGGCTTTCTCCATCCGTCACCTTGAAAGCTCTTGAGACCTTGCAACTCGCCCCAGCCCGCCCTGCAGGTCACTCCGCTCTCCATGATGCGGAAGCTCCAATCTTCGAGAGAGCCGACGTTAGGTACGAAGGCCTTCAAATCCGGCGTTTTCGGTTGAAGATATATGGTCAATCTGAGTTGGCGGCCGTTTTGAACGACTGGTTGAGCAGCGCTAGCCAGCAGAGGTGCTTCGGCGGGGGACGCCACCATGGGCGAGGCGCCGGCGATGGTAAGGGCGTCGAAGCGGAAAGGTGCTGTAGGTTCGGGTGCCCGCGAGGGAGCATCCTGCTTGATCTCTTCTGCCGATGGGTTTGCAGTCGGCAGCGTTTTCGTCAGCACTGGTGGAAGTAAGTTGCGTGCTGTCTCCCCGGCCTTGGACTCTGGGCTCGCCAGCGCGGTCACGTAGGCTCCTACAGCCGCCGCGATAGCGGCGGAACTTGCCGCACCGATCCAACCGATGACTTTGCCTGCCGCGGCTTTAAAGGCCATATTTACCCCGCATCGAAATTCCAAGGCCGGCATCAAGGGAGCATGAAACGGGGCTACGAGCAACCGACACATGGCCATACGACGCAAGCGTCCTTTGCCGGCTAAGTCGCAGGCTGCGGCAGCATCCGGTGGGTCTATGCATCGGATGCCTCAGGGCATCGCTGCCTCAGTATCGGCTTAAGCTGAACAAGCTTCCGAAACTTGAGAGCAAGCAGGATGGCCCGAGCGTCTGGAATTGGGTCGAGCTCGCCTCTGGGTAGCTGTCGCAGATCCTAACTTTCGGACGTCGCGTTTGTCCCGGCTTTCGTAACACTGTGGTGGCTGAGCGCCGGGCGATTAGAGGGTGAAGGCGCCAGTTGGCCTCTCGAAAATGACTCCTGGACTAGGAATCGGCTTGTTCATGCGAGAGGCGCTCTTCCCGATGCAAGTGCCTGGAGCGCCGCGACGTGGCCCTTGAAGGCGGATCGTCCCGCTGCGGTCGCGACGATCCAAGTTCTCTGGCGGGTGTTGATCGTCGCCTTACGTAGCTGAACGTACCCGCCATCTCCGAGCTGGGCGAGGTGCTTGGACAAAACGGAGTCGCTCACGCCCAGAATTTCGCGGGCGGTCGCGAACTCCATCTCGCTGACATCCGCCAGCAGTGCCATGAGCTGAAGCCGAGCCGGCGGGTGGATCAGCGGATCAAGCCGTTCAACGCTCACGACTTGGTTCCTTCAATTCCTGGCGGTACACGCGCTCCCATACGATGCTCACGATCGTGGCAACGACGGCCAGTACGATCCCAATCGCCACGGGCGCCCAATCCAGGCCGTATTGCTCCTTCAGGACGATTGCGCTCGCCAGAGCGGTGACCGCGATCGCCACGAGCGCGAACGTGATCCGTTGTGTGCGTCCTGGCCGATAGCCGTTGACGAAGAACCCATCGCGCGAACGGTCCCGCGCGACGATCGCAACTGTGACGGCCAGACAAACCACGACCATCACCACCGGCGAAGAGCCGGGCAGTGCATAGCCTGCGATCAGACCGCCCAACAGCACTCCGACCGCGGCATGCCGGGCAAGCGACCACCTAGTCCGCGCGGCCAACACGCCGCGCGTCGCTTGCATCATGTCCAGTGTCCGCGCTGCCTCCTGTTCGTCCATATCCAATTTCCCAACACCACCATCCGTTTTCCAGATAGGCAACTTACGACTTGACGATGTGGAAAGCAACGGTCACTTTCCGTCATGGAAACATAAAGCGGAGAAGTGACGTGGTGCTGTTGTGGGGGTGGATGGCCATGATGGCCGCGGGCGGTACATGGTGGGTGCGGCGCGATGTCACGGCCTATGCGCGGTTCGAGGCGCTGTCCGGCACGATTGAGCGGCAGCATTTTTACAGTCGATGGCTTGTCGAGAGCTTTGCCGTTCTGGTGGGGGCAAGCGTGGTCAGCCTCTGGCTGGTGGACGCACTCTCACCCTTCAGCGCTTTTCCTCAGGCATTCGCGCCCGCGAACCACGTGTTGCAGTCCCGAGGTCACCCGTCCGGCGACCATTGGGTGCCCATGGCCGCGGGCCTCTCGGCCGGGATTGCAGTGTCGATCGCGATCCAGTGGCGTCGCCTAAAGACGGCGCTCTCTCCGCGGCCCGGTCCCGATGCAGCGTTGATCCCCCGCAACCGCCGCGAAGCCGTGCTTGCCCTGCTGCTGAGCCTCAATGCGGGGTTCAGCGAAGAACTGTTCTTCCGCCTGGCGCTGCCGCTGCTCCTTTTCCATCTCACCGGCTCGCTGGCGACCTCACTGGTCGTGTCGATGCTATGCTTCGGGTTGGCGCACGCGCACTATGGCTGGAAGGGCGTCCTCGCTACCATGGCCGCCGGTGCGTTGCTGACGTTCTACTATCTTCACCATGGATCGTTGCTGCGAGTCATGATTGCGCATGCGGTGATCGACGTGCTGGCCTTCTTCATCCGGCCCGCGATCGCTGACTGGATCATCGCGCGCAAGCCGCCGCGATGGGCTTTCCTAGCGGCGTAAAAACGGCAGCGCTGGTGTTGTGCCAGCCTTCCGGCTGCTTCGCACCGCAGCCTTTTGTCGTGAATGTGCTAAGTTTCGCAACGCCGGTGCTGGTTAGACTGACGGCGTATTTGTCGCGACATGTCCGACGTGAAAGCAGGCGGTTTTGATGCACATCTACGGCACGCTAGACCCGGCTACACTGATGCAAGTACCCGGCCCTCTAAGCCGAGACGCAGCCGGCCGCGGGTGAGATGAACGGATGGCGGCTTTCGGGAAGCGGAAAACGGGCCCTGAGTGACCGACTATGGGTCTGGTCCGCCAAACCAAATCGGGAAGCACCCCACGAGCTATCTGTCAGTGGCGCTTCGCTGCCCCGCAGGCGTCGCGGCGCGGTGCCCGTAACTGAGAACGCTGGTGATCCGCCAGGTGCCATCCTGCTTTGCCCAGACCATCACGAATTTGGCGATCCCCTCGCATCGTCCCGTCGCCAGTTCGCAGAAGCGGTGTTCGCCTTCCTCAATCGCGCCATAGTTTTTGATCAGATAGACGCGGAACGTCGCCGGGATCAGCTCGCGCTTCACCTTCCCGCAGATGTATTTGCGGACGCCGTCCACCATCGCTTCACGCTCGAACGTCGCGCCGCCAGTGTCGTGATAAAAGGCGACCTTCGGATCGAAATAGCCCGAGAAGGTCGGCAGGTCGCAGCGGTTGTAGGCGTTGAAGACCTTCGCATCGAGCGCGCCGATCTCCGTCGTCAACGGATCGGCGGGGGGCGGAACGGACGTCGCGAGCAAGGCTGCGGCAACGGCGATGGCGATCATCATGCTCATGGTCCTGTCAGTTCATCTGGCCACGGAGGAAGGCGATCAGCTTCGGATCGCTCCGCGTGCGTTCGAGGATGGGCAGGATGACCCGCCACCCGTTGTCGCTGTTGGTCAGGATGACGATGCCGTCGCCGCTCGCGCGATCGATCGCGGCGAAGGTGAACGCCCCTGCATCCTTGCCGGTGTGGAGCATCGTCGTGCCATCGGGAAAGCCGAGGAGCTGCCAACCGAGGCCGAACCCGGTCCAGCGCGGACAGCTGGCCGCCTTCGGTCCGGCACATATTTCCGGCGTCAGGTCGGCCTGCGATGTGCTCCGCTCCGCCGCCAAAGACGCGACCAGGTCCCGGTCGTTGCGGGCATCGATGAGAAAGCGCGCATAATCACGCGCCGTCGCGTGCGCTAAGTCGGCAGCATTGTATCGCGTCACCCGCTCGACCGGCAGCGGATTGCCTGCGTCGTCATAGGGCACGGCGATCGGCACCGTCTCGCCTTGTGACGACACATAGCCCGAGGCGCGCATATGGGCGGGGGCGAACAGCCAGCGACCAGCAAGCGTCTCGAACGATTGCCCGGTGCGGTGCTCGGCGTAGCGCGCCGCATATTGATACCCCTCGCCCGAATAGCCGGTGGTCGTGCCGGGATCATGATCGAACGCCAGCCCCTTCGCATCGCGCCAGTTCGGCAACCCGGTGCGATGGCTCAGTGCCATGCGGACGGTCAGCTTCATCCGCCGGGGATCGCGCGACAGGTCGGGGTCGCTCCAGTAGCGATCCATCGGCTCATCGAGCGACAGTTTGCCGGCCGACACCAGTCGCAGGATGACCTCCGCCGTCAACGGCTTTGTCAGCGACGCGAGATTGTAGGGCGTGGAAGCGGTCGCCGCACGGTTCGGCCCTGCCATGCCCCAAGCCCCGGTCGAGACGATTTGTCCGTTGCGGATCAGGGCGATCGACGCGCTTTCCACGCGCTGTTCGCGGAGGGTTGTGGTCATATCCGGGAGCGTGAAGTTCGTTCTGGCGTTCGCCACTGAGGCGGAAGCCATTAGCATGCCCAAACCGCCGTAAACTGCCTGCTTCAGCCCACTGACTGTATTACTCATATGCAACAGCTAGCGGTGTATGAGCGTGGCCGCAATCTGGATCGTATCACCCATCGAGGTGACGGACATGAGAGCCGCGGTAGCACCTTCGAAATGCCATCCTTTTCTAGAAGCTCTCGGGTCGGCGAGCAGGTCGAAGGCTCAGCTCCTCCTCCGCTACCAACATGGACGGATGGCCGAAAGCGGTGAGCTTAAAAGATGCCGCGAACGACCGGATATGAGTCAACCGGCGGGCATACCAGCGTTGCGCATTTCGGCTTGGATATATGACTGATCCCAAGGGTTCATCCCGACGCAAAGCCGGGAGCCTCCATGAACAAGATCGTATTCGCGCATGCCTGCCTCGTTGCCACGCTGTTTGCCGACGCCGCGCAAGCCCAGCGTGATCCGCAAGTCGTTGGCCTCCAACCACAAGCTGAGCCCTACGCCACTGAGTCGGTAGTAAATCATCCGCGCACGATCGGCTGGCCCGAAGGACGCAAGCCCGTGGCGCCGCGCGGTTACGAGGTGTTAAAGTTCGCCGGCGGCCTTGAATATCCACGCCAGGCGTTGCTGCTGCCAAATGGTGACGTGCTAGTTGCAGAGGCCCGGACCAAGCCGAAGCTCGACGCCGAACCGGAGGTGCAACGAGGGCAGGCTCTGTCCAAGACGACCGGCTTCAGCGCAAATCGCATCACGCTCCTTCGCGATGCGAACCGGGATGGTATCGCCGAACAACGCTTCGTGCTGCGAGAGGGGCTCAACCAGCCGTTCGGGATGCAATATGCCAACGGACGTCTCTATGTTGGCAATACCGACGGCGTGGTCAGCTTCCCCTATCAGCCGGGTCAAACGCGGATCACCGCAGCGCCCGCTCCCCTGATCTCGCTGCCTGCCGGGGGCTATAACAATCACTGGACGCGCAACCTGCTGCTGAGCCCCGACGCGCGCATATTGTATGTGTCCGTGGGCTCCGCTTCCAACGTCGGCGAGCATGGGATGGACGAGGAAAAGCGCCGCGCCGCGATCCTCGCGGTGGATCTTGCGACTGGGCGTGAGCGACTATACGCTTCGGGTCTCCGCAACCCCGTCGGCATGGCGTGGGCACCTTCGACCAGTACCTTATGGACAGCAGTCAACGAGCGCGATGAACTGGGCGACGACATCTCGCCCGACTATCTGGTCGGCGTGCGTGAGGGAGGCTTCTATGGCTGGCCGTACAGCTATTATGGCAAGCAGGATCCACGGCACCCCAACGAAAAGCGTGATTTGCTCGCAACCACGCTGATGCCCGACGTCGCGGTCGGTCCGCATGCCGCAGCGCTGGGTCTTGCTTTCAACAAGGGAACGGATGCGGGCAAAACGGCCTTTGTTGCCCGACACGGCTCGTGGAACCGGTCGAGCTTCATCGGCTATGACGTGCTGGCGGTGCCGTTTGCGAATGGCCGGCCGACCGGTGCGCCGCAGCCATTCCTCACCGGCTTCGTTGCCGATGAGAAGAAGGGCCATGTCTATGGCCGCCCGGTCAGCGTCCAGGCCCGTGAGGACGGAGCGATCTTCGTCGTCGATGACGCTGGCGATACCGTATGGATGGTCCGCCGGACCTCGTGATGCGGCCATCAAGGGCAATGCCGGCTGCCGTGGCGCTCGTCGTCACGGCGCCGGCAGGTGCGCAGACCATCCCGTTCGCCGATACTGAAGATGCGACGTTGTCGGAAATCGATGTCGGGTCGGGAAACATCCATCCGGTTGTGTCGATCGACCTGCGTAACGGCGACTATGCGCGTGGCGCGTATGACGACGACAATGCGGATCTCGGCCGCGTCCCCTTTCATTTCTCAGTGGGCGGCGCGGTCGTGCTTCGCCGTCAGGAGGGCGGAGAAGGGGAGGGCACGCTGTTTCTGATCGGACAGAGCTCCAACGGTTTTCATGCGCCCCGCCTCAATGAGAGGGCGCGCCCGCGTAGCTGGTACGAGAGCAATAATCTTCTTGGTATCGCCTGGCGGCCTGTGAAAGGCGTCAGCGCAGCAGCCACCTACACGATCAAGACCAGTCCCAACGCCATCGCTACGACGTCGCATGAGGCGAGCCTGACGTTTCTCTATACGGCCGATGACCGGGTCGGGCGGCTGAAGCCGAGATTGGCGGTAACGCGGCGAACGCGAGGTAATGGCGGTTTCTACACCATCGGGGGCATCGCACCGTCGTTCGAGCTTTCGAAGCGGGAAAATGGACCCACGTTGGGACTGCCGCTTACCGTGGGTATCGGATGGGACGGCTTCTACGCAGCAGACAGCGGCACCCGGGCTTATGGCAGCGGCGGGATATCCCTGTCGCAGCCGGTCAGTCTTGGCGGCGCCAAAGCAACGCTGCAGGCCGAAGTGTTGGCACTGGTGCGAGACAATCAGCTGCGGCGGCTGGACGCGCCTTCAGGTACAACCGCAACGCTCATCCCCTACGCTACGGTATCATTGGCTATGGCGTGGTGAGCGCCAATGATGAACGAACATGATGCCGCTCAATGCGACAGTTTTAACGCTCAACAGCCCAGTCCTACTATGACATGTCATTCCGCAAATCACCTGAGTTCCGTCGAAATCTACATGAACGGGCGGCTGCTTTTGGGAAGCGAGGGACGGGACGTGAATGGCCGGACATGGGTCCTTTGTAGCCCTCTCGAACCGCGGATTTTGCAGAACGCTTTACGTTCTCCAAACTCCGTCTATGCAATGCAGGTTCAAGAAGGAGCAATTGGAACGAGTTTTGGCAAAGCGGTCACGAGGAGGGGCGTCAATGGTGTCCACAATAGCTGCTTTCCTTCCTCGGGTTCCTTTTCGGGAATGCTCCGGCACTACGGTAAGTCGCGTCACGCGTTAGAAGATTTTTTCGGCGGATGCAGGCAGCTTTGCGTTACAGACAGCCTCTTCTGCCGGACACCGGCGCCGGCGCGCCGGCTTTCGACAGCAATCGCCGGCGATGCCTCGTCCAGTTGGCTGCGTCACTTCAGCGTCCGATGAATGCCGCGGTATCGACGATACCGCGGCTAACCCTTATCCGGCGATGGTGAAGACCGAACCGGAATCGACTCTGATGCCGGCGCCATTGATGAAACTCGCCCGCTCGGAGCACAGGAAAGCGACCGCTGCGGCCACCTCTTCGGCCCGCCCGCGCCGCTTGAGCACCATGCCCGGCCGCTCCTCTTCGAGAAAGCTCGCGATCGCCTCATCGAAGCTCTCGCCGCGTTCCTCCGCCCGTTTGCGCATCATCGTGTCCGTCATTGGTGTTGCGATAAACGCGGGCGAAACGGTGTTAACCAGTACGTTGTCGCCGCCATAGGCCTTGGACAGCCCCTTAGCGAGGGCGAGGATACCTGCCTTGGATGCGCAATAGGCCAATTCGTCGATGTAGGGCTGAACCGCATCTTCGGAGGCGAACAAGACGATCCGGCCCCAGCCATTCTCGCGCATTGCCGGAATGGCTTCCCGGCACATCCGAACCGCGCCCATCAAATTGATGTCGAGCGTATCCTGCCAGCCGGCATCGTCGACATCGAGGAAGTCGCCCGTCGCTCCCGTCACGCCTGCGGCGTTGACGTAGATGTCCGGGTTGCCGAGCCTGTCGCGCACCTGCACCCAGATCGACCGCACGTCGTCGGGATTGGTCACGTCGCCCGCGACGGCGATGACCTCGCCGAGTGAGGTGAGGTCCGCGATCGCCTCGTCCAGCGTACCATCGGGCCGATCGGTGATCGCAACGCGGACCCCCGCCTCGAGCAGCAGGCGTGCGGTTTCCCGGCCCATGCCGGAATCCGCGCCACTGATAAGCGCGATACGGTTCTTGATACCCAAATCCATGATCAACTCCTCAATGCCTGGATGCGAGAAAACGGTCGGAGGTACGCAGCGACAACGCCATGATGGTCAACGCGGGATTGGCCGCCAGCGCGCTGGGAAAGACGGAATTGTCGCAGATCAGCAGATTTGGAACATCGAAGCTGCGACCGTCGGGGTCGACCACAGCGGCGTCGCCATCCGTCCCCATGCGGCACGTGCCGATCGTATGGGCGGAGCGGTCGACCGCGACGATGTCCCTCGCACCGGCCGCTTCCCAGATCCGAGTGAGCGTGCGCCGTGCATGACGGTCAATCGCTTGCTCGTTGGCGTGATAGCTGAAGTCGATCCGCGCCTTGCGGTGGCCGTAGGCGTCGACCTCATCGGCGAGCATCAGACGGTTGTCGGCATGGGGCAGGCACTCGCCGTTGATCCCGATCCCCGCCATCTGATTGTACCCGCGAAGAAGGGCCTGAAGCCGCTCGCCCCACATGCCGGCTCCACGCGCAAGGCCGGTGGCGAGGTTGACGGGCAGCACGCCGAGGCTCTGGATGAGATAGCCGCCCGCGCAGCCCGCATCGCCGGGCCGCATCATGTCCTCGCTGATCAGCGATGAAGGATAGCCGCGGTTCATCCGCATGTCGGCGTCGAACCGGCCCCAGATCTGTGTCGCGACATGCGCCATGAAGTTGCGGCCGACCTGGCCGCTTGAATTGGCAATGCCGAGATTGAGCAACAGCCGCGGTGTTTCGACCCCGCCGGCGCACAGGAAGACGGTCGAACAACGCTGGCGGTGCTCCTTGCCGTCCTGTCGATACACGACTGCGCTGATCCGTCCGCTGCCGTCGAACTCGAACGACACCACGCGCGCCCCGGCACGGATCTCGGTCCCATGCGCGAGGGCAAGCGGCAGGTAGGTCGTATCCATGCTGGTCTTCGCCGCGGTCCGACAGCCCTGGTGGCAGGTGCCGCAATTGACGCAGGCCTGACGCTGCCCCCAGTGCGGCTGGTCCCGATCGCGTGAAACCAGGGCGGCAGGCGCATCGGTGGCGGTCATGCCGACCGCCGCACAGCCGCGGGCCATTGCGTCAGCCGCGGCGTTGCGCGCGACCGGTGGATAGGCATAGCGACGGGTGGCGTCCCATGGGTAGTCGTCCGGTCCGGATACGCCGGTAAACTGCTCCACCTCCGCAATGTAGCGGATCAATTCGGCATGATCGATGGGCCAGTCGGCACCCTGACCGGTCATCGTCTTCAGTTGCAGGTCGCGCGGATCGGGGCGGGGGCAAAAGGCGCCCCAGTGCAGGGTCGACCCGCCGACGCCCATCCCCGAATTGTTCGAACCGAACGCCGTCGGGGTTGCCCCGCCGCTCAGCCGCTCCTCCATCCAGTAGATGTCGGCGGCGATCTCGTCGGCGACGTGATCGTCGGGGCGGAACGGTCGGCCCGCCTCCAGCGCCACCACCGACAGACCTGCCTGCGCCAGCCGCGAGGTAAGCGGTGCGCCACCTGCGCCCGTGCCGATCACCACGGCATCGACGACCTCATGCGCGCCGTAATGTTTCGACGTCACGAGGCGCGCTCCACCGTCGGTTGCCAGGCTTCCAGGTCGTCGGCGCCGGTGCGCGTGTATCCCTGCTTGCGGCGACCATCGCCACCGACCGCGAAGCCGTCATAGCCGATCGCTGCCATCGTCGTAGGCAGCGACATCCAGATGCGCACCGTTTCGGCGCGCACGTCCTCGAACCACAACGCCATCTGTTCGGGAGAGAGCTGTGCCTCATCCTCACGGTTGCCGACCTCGCCGTCGGCCACACGTTCGAGCAAGCGGGCCTGCGCGCCGAGGTCGAGAGAGGCGAAACCATAGGCCGCCATCGTCGCAAACCCGCGCTGCCATGCCTCACGGTCGGGCGGCAGTATTGCGAAGCGCCAGCCATCCCCGGTCCCGTCCGCGATGCCGCTCAGGATACGATCCGCCAGAATAGCCGCGCCGTCAGCATCGGGCAGGATCTGCGCGACCAGAGCCGTTGCCGTGGTACGGTTTTCCGCCGTCCAGATCGCAGCGTGGGCAGGAGGACGCAGGCGGTCCAGCAGGGCAGCGCGGGTCCTGCGGCTGACGCGATCGGAACCGAGCAGCCTCGCGAAATCGGCGGGCAATTCGGCTTGCGTCACGTTCGCGACATGGCCTTCGATCAATGCGGCGAGCACCTGCGGCTGTTCGTAGGGAATAAGATGTGCCGCTCCCTGCACGACCTGAACATCGGCCGTCACGTAATGCGGCAGGTTGAGCCGAAGCTGGGCATCCTCACCCAGATCGCCATCGTCCGCGCCGGCGAGGATCAGGGCAGGTATCGAGATAATACGCGCCTCGGCGCTCCAATCCTCCCGACTCCCGCGCTCCAGCCATCCGAGCCACGCCTCGCGGCTCGAACGCCGTACGTCGTCGATCGCCGTGTCGCGCAAGGGGGGCGGCAATCGTGCCGCGGTGTTGGCGTCGACGAACGTTGCGGCTTCGGCGTGTGACGCCTGCTTTTTGGCGAACCAGCCGATCATCTCGGCGCGACGATCCTCGTCCATCGGTTCGGGCGAGGGGGGCGATGCGGCAACCAGAACGACGCCGAGGATTGCGGACAATCCGATCTCGCCCCGTGCGGCTCGTGCAGCGACGAGCGTTGCGATCTTGCCTCCCATGCTATGGCCGACGAGCACGCACGAAGACAAAGCGCGAGACCGTATCTCGTCCGCCAGCCAATCCGCCATCGCAGCAACGTTCAGATAGCCATATGGTGCGGCCGCCCCGAAGCCTGGCAGGTCGAGCGCGACGCAATCACGCCCCGGTAGATAATGGAGAACAGGCTTCCACTCTTTCGCGCTTGCGCCAAGTGCGTGAAGAAACACCAACGTCGGTCCGGTCATCAGGCCTCGCAAAGTCAACTGCATGCCCGACGTTGCAACGGAAGGTCAGTTCCGAAGCCATGCGCCCGTTGCCAAAAGAACGGTGGGAACCGTTCCAATGCGCTCGCCGGCCCCGCTCTCCGGCGACCAGCCTCAAAGGATCACAGCTCCCCTGATGGGGACCCTTCGGGCCGGTCCCTTGTTGTGGGGACGCACGATCCTCATGCAATATCGGAGCTGAACCCCATGGCGAAAAAGCCGTCCAAAGTGAGCAACGCGTCCACGGACGAAGCGCAGCCGCGCTACGCCGTCGATTATCGCGAGATCCAGCCATATGGTACGTTGAAAGACCTGCCCATCGCGCTCGAAGACAATGCGCGTGCCCAGAGCGTGGAGATCCTGAACCAGGTTCTGGTCGATACGATCACTCTGCGTGACATGTACAAGAAGCACCATTGGCAAATGTCCGGCGCGACCTTCTACCAACTGCATCTACTGCTCGATAAGCATTTCGAGGAGCAGTCCGACCTGGTCGACATGATTGCGGAGCGGATCATGGCGTTGGGCGGCATCAGCATCGCCATGGCGCCCGACGTGGCCGAGATGACCCGCATCCCTCGCCCTCCCAAGGGACGCGAAGATGTTCCCTCACAGCTCGCGCGTCTACTCGAAGCGCACGAGATCATCCTGCGTCAGGCACATGAAGGCGCGGAAGCCGCGGACGAGTCCGGCGACGACGGCACGAACGATCTGCTGGTCAGCAACATCATTCGCACCGGCGAGCCGCAAGTCTGGTTCTTGGCCGAACATCTTGCGGCAACCGAACTGGTGCGTCCCAACGCATAAGCCTCAGCGGGTGGCGCACACGTAATCTCCGTGTGCGCCACGTCCAATACGAGGCGAATTTGAGATGAACAGATGTCCAAAGTTGGGAACAACGACGGAGCGCAGGAATGTCCGGAACTGGGTCTTCAATGCGTTTCGAAGTGAGATCCCCTAAGTAGCTTAGTTGGATCTGAGCTCCGGCCCCAAGACGCGAGTGGTTCCACCTGCGGGCAAGCGTATGTTCCGCGACGCTGCGTCGCAGCGTACCGTCTGTCGGCTCGCCACCGAACTGCGGATAACGGCTTCGGCGAGAACGCCCTCATGCCAGCGTATATCGACTTCGCAGCCGCCTCTGGCCCGCAGCCCGTTAACGGATCCGTCTGGCCAAGCGTCGGGAAGTGCCGGTAGGATGTGGATGACGTCTCCAGTGCTTCGCAGCAGCATCTCGGCGATGGCCGCCGCGCCACCGAAGTTGCCGTCGATCTGAAACGGGGGATGCGCGTCGAACATGTTGGGGTAGGTCCGGGCCGGGCCGACCAGGAAGCGCAGGATCTCGTGCGCGTGATTGCCGTCGCCCAGGCGCGCCCAGAGCGCGATGCGCCACGCGGTTGCCCAGCCGGTCGCCTCGTCGCCGCGGGTCTGGAGCGAGCGCTTCGCGGCAGACGCGAGTTCGGGTGTCCCGTCGACCGTGATCTGGTTGCTCGGATACAGCGCATACAGGTGGCTGACGTGGCGATGATGCTGGTCTCCCGCATCAGCATCCCAGTCGTCCTGCCATTCCTGGAGCTGGCCCTGGCGACCAATCCTGAACGGAGCGAGGCGGCTGCGTGCCGCGAGGAACTGACCCGCCAGCGTGGCGTCGGTGCCGAGCACGCGCGCAGCGCGCGCGGTCTGGTCGAACAGGTCGCGAAGGATCGCCATGTCCATCGTCGGCCCGGCGCAGATGGAGGAGCCGTGCCCATGGCTGTTCTCCGGCGACATGGACGGATTGGTGACCAGATATCCGGTGTTCGGATCGCGCTGCAGCACATCGAGGAAGAACAGGGCCGCGCCGCGCATGATCGGGTAGACGGAACGCAGGAACGCGACGTCGCGGCCGTAATCGTAATGGTCCCAGAGATGCGTGCAGAGCCAGGCGCCGCCGGTCGGCCACATGCCGAACTTGGCCCCGTCGATCGGAGCGGTCGCACGCCAAAGATCGGTATTGTGGTGGCACACCCAACCGCGGGCACCGTACATGATCTTGGCGGTGCGTGCGCCGGTGACGGACAGGTCGCGCAGCATGGCAACGAGCGGCTCCACGCATTCGGCGAGGTTGGTCGGCTCGGCGGGCCAGTAGTTCATCTCGGTGTTGATGTTGACCGTGTACTTGCCACCCCAAGGCGGATTGGGCGTGTCGTTCCATAGGCCCTGCAGATTGGCAGGCTGGCCGCCGCGTCGGGAGGAGGCGATCAGCAGGTAACGCGCGTAGTTGAAATACAAGGCGGCGAGCGCGGGGTCCTCGCCGCGATCTCCCACCCGCACGCGCTGATCCGTCGGTTTGGCGGCAAGAGCGCTGGTGCCCAGATCCAATGTCACGCGCCGGAACAGCCGGCGGTGGTCGGCGACTGCGACCGAGCGAACCATCGCATAGGGTTTGCCCGAAGCCGCATCGATCTGAGCGCGTGTTGCAGCCCTGGGGTCGGCACCGACGTCATCGAAACGGCGATAGCTGGTGGCCATGGCGATGTAGAGAACGAGCGCATCGGCGCCGCGCACCGACAACCGATCTTCCGTACCTGATACCGTCCCGCCGCTCGCGACCGCCCGGACCCGCGCCTCAAAGCGCAGCGCCGCAGCGACGCCGTTGCTGGCGGCGTTGCGCCCGGACAGGACAAGCTCGTTAGACCGGTCGATCGCCACCGCGCTGTCCTTCAGCGGCGTGATAACGGAGAGGTCCACGTCGATCGCACCCGGACGATCCGCCCAAAGCCGGACGGCGATCACCTGATCGACGGCCGATGCGAAAGCCTCGCGCTGGTATTCGGTGGAGCCATCCCGCCAGCGGGTACTCGCGACCGCGCTGTCCAGGTCGAGCGCACGGCGGTATCCGGGCACCGGCGCGGCAGCGGTGAGGGGCGTCACCTGCCCCTTCAGACCACTGGGAGCGGGCTGAGGAGCCGGCTGCGCCGACGCGCCAGCGCGTGAGATCACCAGCGACCCCAGCGTGCCATAAGCCATCTGCCGGATCGGTCGGGCCATCAGCTTGTCCTGTGCCAGCGCCTCCGCCTCGGCGAACTTGCCCTCGAACACGAGCCTGCGTACCTCCGGCAACGCGGTGAGCGCCTCCGGGCTGACCGGGTCATAGGGGCCGCCTGCCCACAGGCTGTCCTCGTTGAGCTGGAGGTATTCGTGATCGGTGCCGCCATGCACCATTCCGCCCAGCCGGCCGTTGCCGATCGGCAGCGCCTCCACCCAGCTTGCCGCCGGTTGAGCATACCAGAGGATGGTGTCGCCGGTGCGCTGCTCCTTCGTCGGAGGCGCTCCGGCTCCGGCGCTGCCGGGGGTCAGTGCAGCCGCGCTCCCTATTGCTACCGTGCGCAGTGCCGTGCGGCGATCCATCGATTTCAGGTCAACGGTCATGCGCCTCTCCCTTTCGCAAGCGCGCTTTCTCTGGCGCAAGTGCGTTCCGCATATGATAGTGGCTTGCGGGCGTCAACATGTGGAGGGCCGATGTCGATAGATGGAGCGAGCAGCGGGCATGAGCTTGCCGGCATCGGCGGCACGGATCTGATCCAGCGGCGCCACGTGCTCGCGGGTTTAACCGCAACGATGCTGTGGCAGGTGCCGCTCGCAGCGGGAACACGTCCGTTCGACGCGGTCGTGGGCGCCGCGCCGCAGCTTCCGCCGACGGTGCCGCGTTTCGGGTTACTCGATGCCCTCCTGCAGTCGGACCTCGCCGCGGGCAGCGCTCCGCTGAACGTGCTGGTGGGGCCTGGCGATCATGTGGGACAGGTCGTGATCCGGCGTCCCAACCTGCGGCTGACAGGATCGGGCGTGGCGCGCACGACATTTCGCGCAGGCGCCTATGCCGGTGCGATCGCGCCCGACGGCAAGCCGTTCGGCACCTTCAGGACCGCGGTCCTGGAGGTCGCGGCACCAGGGTTCGAAGTACGCGACCTCACCATCCTCAACAGCTTCGATGCGCCAGCCGAAATGCGCAAGCCTGACGGCCTCAAGGCAGACGAGGGCGGCAGCCAGCAGGCGATCGCGCTGGCGCTGCGCCGCGGCAGCGATCGCGCCATCCTGGAGCGTTGCGCCATCGTCAGCCATCAGGACACGCTGTTCTGCGAAGACGATCGGTCGCTGTTCCGCGAATGCCGGATCGCCGGCAGCTACGACTTCATCTTCGGCGGCGGCGCTGCGCGCTTCGAGCGATGCGAGATCGTGTCCCGGCGGCGATGGGAGCCGGTGGAGGGCTATATCGCCGCGCCGAGCACCATGATCGACCGTCCGGCGGGTCTCGTCTTCGACGGATGCCAGCTGACCGCCGAACCCGGCGTGCCCGACGGCAGCGTGTTCCTGGGCCGGCCCTGGCGCTCTCCTGCGGTTCGGAACGGCAAGCGGATGAATGCCATGGAGTCGGTCGGCATGGCGGCCTATCTCCGCTGTACCATGGGGCGGCACGTGGCGCCGAGCGGCTGGACCCGCATGTGGTATACGGGGCCGGACGGCAATCCTCGCACTTGGCTCGAACCGGAGGAAGCCCGGTTCGCCGAGTATCGCAATCTCGGGCCTGGTGCCAAGGGCCGGCGTCGCGCGCGGACGTTGACCGATGCGGAGGTCGCGCGCCTGACCCGCGCCGGGCTGTTCGGCGACTGGCGACCTCCCGCCTGAACGCGTGTTCCGCTCAGCTCGCGGGACAGCCGAGCTCGGCGGAGATCCTGCGGGTCGCATCCTGGAGCCGCTGGCGCGTCTCCTCCAGATCGGTCCGCTGCGAACCGTCGATCATCATCAGAAAAGGAATGGTGAGCGCAGCCGCCACGTTCCCGTCGAACCCGAACACCGGATAGCTGATGTCGGTCACTCCCGCCGTGCGTGCGCTGGGCTGCATCTCATAGCCTTGCAACCGCACCACTCGCAGGCGCTGGCGCAGCCGATCGAGCGAATAACCGGACGGATGCGGCAGCCGATGGATCAGGTCGTCGCGCTGGGCCTCGGGCGCGAAGGCCAGCAGCACATGGCCCGAGCAACTGGTGATCAGGTCCACACTGGCGCCAAGGCGCATGGCAAAGCCGACCGGACCGAGGTTTTCCTGCCGATGCACGATCATGCCACGTGCCTCGCCACGAACGACGAGATGGCACGACTGGCTGGTGTCCGCCGCGAGATCGTGCATCGCGGGGGCTGCGACCAGGGCGAGTTCCTGCGCGGGCGTGGCGCGAAACGCGACCTCCAGCATGCGGTAGGTCACGCGGTAGCGATCGCTACCCAGGCCTTTCTGGAGCCACCGCCTCTGCTCCAGGACGACGATCATGCGGAACAGCTCGCTGATCGATCGCCCTAGCCTTTGCGCCATCTCGCTGATGGTAAGTCCGCCAGGCTCCGTTCCCAGGAGCTCAAGGACATCGATGGCCTTCTCGATCGCGGGGGCGGAATAGACGCGCGAACGGCCGCCTTCTTCGCCGGTTTCGGAGGATCGGTCGGACATCGCCTACGCTTACCTGCACTGCAGCAGGGCCGCAATCGCGGGGGTTGCCTTGATGCAAATCGCAAGTATATTCCACTAGTAAAAGCATGAACGGGGGACGGATGACTTCGGGCAGATTGGCGGGGAAGCGCGCTGTCGTGACCGCGGCCGGGCAGGGGATCGGACGCGCCATTCACGATGCCCTTGCGGCGGAGGGCGCCTCGGTCGTCGCTGTGGACCGCGAGGCAGACCTGCTCGCCGGGCTGAGCAGCTCGATCGTCCTCGACCTTACGGATCGTCACGGCGTGGCCGCGCTTCCGGAGCGCACCGGCGCGGTGGACATCCTCGTCAATGCGGCAGGGGTCGTGCACGCCGGCGACCTGCTCGGCTGCACGGAGGACGATTGGGATGCCGCGGTCGCGCTGAACGTCACGGCGACGATGCTGGTGGCCAAGGCCTATGTGCCTTCGATGCTGGAGCGCGGCGGCGGTTCGATCGTGAACATCGCGTCGGTGGCGTCGTCGATCATCGGCGTGCCGAACCGGCTCGCCTACGGGGCGACCAAGGGGGCGGTGATCGGACTGACCAAGGCGATCGCCGCCGACTATGTCGGCCGCGGGATCCGCTGCAACGCGATCTGCCCAGGCACCGTGGAATCGCCCTCGCTGATCGAGCGCGTGCGCGCGCAGGCGGAGCGCGACGGCACGAGCTTCGAGGAGACCCTGGACGCCTTTGCCGGGCGCCAGCCTATCGGGCGGCTGGGCCGCACGAGCGAGATCGCCGCACTGGCGGTGCATCTGGCGGGGGACGAGAGCGCTTTCACGACCGGCACGACCGCGGTGATCGACGGGGGCTGGACGCTGCTATGACCCGCATCACCGGCCTGCGCACCGCCGACATCCGCTTTCCGACCAGCCGCAGCCTGGACGGGTCGGACGCGATGAACCCCGATCCGGACTATTCGGCCGCCTATGTGATTTTGGAGACCGACCGGCTCGGACTGGAAGGGCATGGCCTCACCTTTACGATCGGACGCGGCAACGAGCTCTGCCTGGCGGCAATTGAGACGTTGCGGGAGAGGGTGGTCGGCCTCGATCTGGCTGCGATCATCGACGCGCCCGGGCGTTTCTGGCGCCACGTGACGGGCGACAGCCAGCTGCGCTGGGTGGGTCCCGACAAGGGCGTCATCCATCTCGCGACAGGCGCGGTGGTCAACGCGGTCTGGGACCTGTGGGCGAAGCAGGCAGGCAAGCCGCTGTGGCGGCTGGTCGCCGACCTGACGCCCGAGCAGTTCGTTGCGGCTATCGATTTCCGCTACATCACCGACTGCATCACGCCGGACGAGGCGCTGGCGATGCTGCGGGCGGTTGAGCCCGGCAAGGCCGAGCGGATCGGGCGGCTCGAGGCGGAAGGCTACCCCTGCTACACCACGTCGGCCGGCTGGCTCGGCTATTCCGACGACAAGCTTCGGACGCTCGCGAAGGAGGCGGTAGCTAGTGGCTTTCGCCATGTGAAGCTGAAGGTCGGTCGCGACCTTGCCGACGACATCCGGCGGCTGCGCATCGCGCGCGAGGCCGTCGGCCCAGATGTGCGGCTGATGATCGACGCCAACCAGGTCTGGGAAGTGGGCGAGGCGATCGACTGGGTGCGCCAGCTCGCCTTCGCCGACCCGTGGTTCATCGAGGAGCCGACCAGCCCCGACGACGTGCTGGGGCATCGCGCGATCCGGGAGGGTGTCGCGCCGGTCAAGGTGGCGACGGGCGAGATGTGCCAGAACCGGGTGCTGTTCAAGCAGTTCATCATGGCAGGCGCGATCGACGTGGTGCAGATCGACGCATGCCGGCTGGGCGGGGTCAACGAGATCCTGGCCGTGCTGCTGATGGCGGCGAAATACGGCCTGCCGGTCTGTCCCCATGCGGGCGGCGTGGGCTTGTGCGAATACGTCCAGCATCTCTCGATGATCGACTATGTCGCGGTATCGGGTACCCGCGACGGGCGGGTGATCGAATATGTCGACCACCTGCACGAGCATTTCATCGATCCGTGCGTGATCCGCGACGCGGCATACATGCCGCCGAGCCGCCCTGGGTTCTCCATCGAGATGAAGCCGGATTCGATCGAGCGCTATCGTCACCGTCCTGCGCTGGAGCATGCCGCATGAAGCTGGACCTGGACGGCAAGGTGGTGATCGTCACCGGCGGAGGCGCGGGGATCGGTGGCGCGATCTCGACCGTGCTCGCGGAGGAGGGCGCCATTCCGGCGATCATCGGCCGCAGTCCTCTGCTGCCCGACTTCGAAGAGGGGATCCGCCGGCTGCAGCCCGACACCATCTTCATCCAGGCCGATGTAACCGACGATGCGGCCTGCGCGTCCGCGGTCCGGGCGATCGTGGCCATAGGGCATGGC
Source organism: Sphingomonas insulae (assembly GCF_010450875.1). NCBI lineage: Bacteria > Pseudomonadati > Pseudomonadota > Alphaproteobacteria > Sphingomonadales > Sphingomonadaceae > Sphingomonas > Sphingomonas insulae. The sequence continues at coordinate 49,269 of NZ_CP048421.1, read as the reverse complement.
ATCCACGGCCTGGTCAACAACGCCGGCACCAACGACGGGGTCGGGCTGGATCGCGACCCTGCGGACTTCATGAAATCCGTGCGCGGCAACCTCGGTCACTATTTCGGCATGGCGCATCATTGCCTGCCTGCGCTGCGCGAGAGCCGCGGCGCGATCGTCAACATCTCGTCAAAGACCGCGGTCACCGGGCAGGGCGGCACCAGCGGCTATGTCGCGGCGAAGGCGGCGCAGCTCGGGCTGACGCGCGAATGGGCGGCGGCGCTGGCGGGCGACGGCGTGCGCGTCAACGCGGTGATCCCGGCCGAGGTGATGACACCGCTCTACGCCAATTGGATCCGCACCTTCGACGAACCGGACGAGAAGCTCGCGCAGATCACCGCGCGCATTCCGCTGGGCCGCCGAATGACGACCGACCGCGAAATCGCCGACACCGTCGTCTTTCTCATGTCGGGTCGCGCCAGTCACACGACGGGGCAGTGGGTGTTCGTCGACGGCGGCTACACGCACCTCGACCGAGCGCTCGACTGATCCGATGCGGGGCGATCTGAACATGGAGCATGATACCGACCGGCGGCGCTACACGCCCGCGATTATACTGACGGTCAGCCTCTTCTTCCTGTGGGGTGTGGCGAACAACCTGAACGACATCCTGATCGCGCAGTTTAAGAAGGCATTCGTCCTCTCGGATTTCGGCACCAGCTTCGTCCAGCAGGTATTCTATCTCGGCTACTTCCTGCTCGCGATCCCCGCATCGCTGGTCTCCCGATCCTACGGGTACAAGGCCGCGATCGTGACGGGGCTGCTGCTCTACGGAGCGGGCGCGCTGCTCTTCTACCCCGCGGCGGCGATGAGCCAGTACGCGCTCTTCCTGCTGGCGCTGTTCGTGATCGCATGCGGTCTCGCATTTCTCGAGACCGCGGCCAATCCGCTCATCACCGAGCTCGGCGATCCGGCTGGCGCGGCGCGGCGGATCAACCTCGCGCAGGCGGCAAATCCGCTGGGTGCGCTCGCCGGCATCCTGATCGGGCGGACCTTCATCCTGTCCGGCATCCACCATGACGAGCGCGCGCTCGCCGCGATGGGGCAGGCCGAGCGGCTCGCCTGGTACCGGGCGGAGACGCTCGCCGTGCAGCCGCCCTACCTGACCCTCGGCTGCATCGTTCTGTGTTTCGCCGTCGCAGCGGCGCTGATCCGCTTTCCGGCGGGAGAAACGCATGCCTCCGCCGTGACAAGCGAACATCGTTTCGCCGACCTGCTCCGCCGTCCGCGGCTCCTGTTCGCGACGGTGGCGCAGTTCTTCTACGTGGGGGCGCAGGTGGGCCTGTGGAGCTATACCATCCGCTACGCCCAGGCGAACGTGCCGGCGCTGGGCGAGAAGGCTGCGGCGGACATGCTGCTGGCCTCGCTGGCGTTGTTCGCGTTCGGGCGTTTCGCGGGAACGGCGCTGATGACGCGCGTGCGACCGGCGACACTGTTGCTGGCCTTTTCGGTGGTGGCGGCGGTGCTCGCGGCGCTGGCCGCAACCGTGGGCGGCTTGATCGGACTCTACGCGCTGGTCGCCACCAGCTTCTTCCTGTCGATCCAGTTCCCGACGATCTTCGCGCTTGGCGTGGAGGGCCTGGGGCCCCTGCGTCGCTGGGGAGCGTCGCTGATCATCATGGCGATCATCGGCGGCGCGATCCTGACCGGCGCGATGGGCTGGCTGTCCGACCGGGCAGGCATCGCGATCGCGATGCTGATTCCCGCCGCATGCTTCGCCGTGGTCGCCGGTTTCGCCATCTCCGTCCGGCGTGCCGCGTGATGGAAACGGTGGTCTGCCGCACGCCGGGCGAGCTGGTGGTGCAAGAGGTTGCGGAGCCGCAGCGCAGGCCCAGCGAGGTGCTGCTGCGCATCCGTCGCGTGGGCGTGTGCGGGACCGATTACCACATCTTCCGCGGCACCCAGCCGTACCTGTCCTACCCGCGCGTCATGGGCCACGAGCTCGCCGGCAAGGTCGTCGACTGTGATGAGGGAAGCGCGTTCGCGCCAGGACAGCCGGTGTGCGTCATCCCCTATCTCTCCTGCGGGCAGTGCGTCGCATGCCGTGCAGGCAAGCCCAATTGCTGTGCCCGCATCGCCGTGCTGGGCGTCCACCGGGATGGAGGTCTGGCGGAGTATCTCTGCATCGACGAGCAGTTCGTCGTCGATGCGACCGGCCTGACGCTGGACGCCGCCGCGATGGTCGAGTTCCTGGCGATCGGCCACCATGCGGTCGTGCGCGGCAGCGTCGCGGCGGGAGAGCGCCTGCTCGTCGTCGGTGCCGGGCCAATCGGCATGGCCGTCACCCTCTTCGCCGCTCTCGCCGGTGCCAGCGTCACGGTGCTCGACGGCAACGCGGCGCGCGCGCGCTTCTGCATTGAGGAGCTCGGCGCGTGCGCCAGTAGCGATCCGGGCGAGGGCGTCGCCGAGCGGCTGCTGACGCTGAGCGGCGGCGACATGTTCGACTGCGTGTTCGACTGCACCGGCAGCGCCGCGGCGATGACGACAGGCTTCGGATATGTCGCACATGGCGGTCGCTACGTGCTGGTGTCGGTGGTAAGCGCCGACATCACCTTCAGCGATCCCGAGTTCCACAAGCGCGAGATGACGCTTCTCGGCAGCCGCAATGCGACGCGGGACGACTTCGATGCGGTGATCGCGGCGATGCGCGCGGGCGCGGTTCCGATCGCCGCCATGCACACGCACAGCGCGCCGCTGGCCGACCTGCCCTCCGCCCTACCGCGGTGGATGGAGCCGCAGGCGGGTGTGATCAAGGCCATCGTGGAGGTCTGATGCGCGTCGATGCGCATCAGCATTATTGGCGGATCGGTCGCAACGGTCACGTCTGGCCGACGCCCGATCTGGTCCCGATCCACCGCGATTTCCTGCCCCGCGATCTGGACGGGGAACGTGATGCGCTCGGCATTGCCGCGACCGTGGCGGTTCAGTCGCAGCCGGACGACCTGGATACCGCATGGCTGCTCGATCTGGCAGCGAGAACTCCGTCGATCGCCGCGGTCGTGGGCTGGGTCGACCTGCGTGCCGCCGACGCGCCCGCACAAATCGCACGGCTGGCGCGCAACCCCAAGCTGCGCGGGTTGCGCCCGATGCTGCAGAACCTGCCTGCCGAGTGGATCGAGCAACCTGCCGCCGCGCCCGCCCTGCTCGCAATGGTCGAGCACGATCTGGTCTTTGACGCGCTGATCCGGCCGCATCACCTACCAGCGATCGGCCGGATAGCCGCCACGTACCCGACGCTCCGGATCGTGGTGGACCATGGCGGCAAGCCCGCCATTGCCCAGCGTTCGCACGAGCCATGGGCACGCGATCTCGCAGCCCTTGGCCGCCTGCCGAACGTCGCGTGCAAGCTGTCCGGGCTCGTGACGGAAGCGGAGCCCGGCTGGGCTGTCGACGATCTCCGGCCCTATGCCGAGCACGTGCTCGATGTGTTCGGCTCGTCACGCACCCTCTGGGGGAGTGACTGGCCGGTGCTGCTGCTGGCCGGTTCCTATGCCGAGTGGGCTCGCGCCTCGGACGACCTGTTGTCGAGCCTTGACGCGGATGATCGCGCCTGCGTGCTCGGCGACACTGCGCGGAACGTTTACCGCATCTCCTAGGTCGCGACGGCGACTGGGTGTCGCGGCGAGCTCCTGGCCATCGGCCACCCTCAACGGGCCGGCAGAGTTACTTGCACGCGTGAAACATGCTTCTTTGGAGCAGCGTCAGCAATCGCTCGATACAATGACCTCGCTCCAGAGACAAATTCCTCGCGAATGCAGATTCCATATATACAAACATATGCCACCAGTGATAAACAATAGCGTCTCCGATGAAGGCTGAACCTTCGCGGAACGCCGGGTTCACGAGAACGGTCCTGCCGAGAACGGTCCTGCCGAGAACGGTCCTGCCGAGGACGGGCCGATACAGGAGGGGATAGACATGAAGACGCTTCGCTCAGCCGCATCTCTGATCGCGATGGCCGTGGCAGGCGCCGCGGCACCTGCCTTTGCGCAGGACAGCGCCGCTCAGGCGCCCACGCCGGTGGCAACGGCTGGAGACGAGGCCGACAGCGCCGACATCGTTGTCACGGGGATCCGGCGCAGCCTTCAAGAAGCCATCGCCATCAAGCGCGATGCGCCCAACCTGGTCGAAGCGATCTCGGCCGAGGACATAGGCAAGTTCCCTGACCGCAATCTCGCCGAATCCCTTCAGCGCGTGACGGGCGTGCAGATCACCCGCAACAAGGGCGAGGGCAGCGGCGTCAGCGTCCGCGGCCTGTCTGAGAACTTCACGCGCACGCTTTACAACGGCCGCGTTCTTACTTCACCAAGCGGGACGCGCGGTTTCTCGTTCACCTCCATGCCGACCGACTTCGTCAGCGCGGTGGAGGTAAGCAAAACGCCGACCGCCGACATGATCGACGGCGGCATTTCCGCAACGATTAACGTCCGCATCAATCGCCCGGTCGATGTCGCGCGCAACGTCGTCGCCCTGAGCGCGGAAGCCCTCTACGAGAGCAATCCCGAGAAGCTGACCCCCCACGTTTCCGCCTTCGTCAATCGCGTGTTCGGCGACGGGACCTTCGGCGTGAATCTCGGCGTCAACTACGAGCGACGCAAGGTGATCCAGGCCGGGTTCACCGGCTACGGCATCGAACAGCGCAGGGAGAACGCCACCGGCGGCTTCGACTACAATCGCGATGGCGTGCGATCGGACACGACCTTCGGGTTCGATCACGCGACGACCTTCGTGTCGGACGAGGGCGATTTCGAACGCAAGGCGATCGTCGGTGGCTTGCAGTGGAAGCCGTCGCCGGACATCAATCTCTATGCCGACGGCTTGGCGACGTGGTTCACCGACGGCTTCAACCGCTTCGAGCACCAGCTGCGCTGGACCAACATCGGCGGCCCGACCGGCGCCGTCCGCGGCAGCACGGTAGGCGCAGGCAATCTGCTCACCTTCCTCGATGCGGATGGAGTGGATCACCAGACCAACAATCTCAATTGGACCATCGCGGACCGGACGCTGAACTTCGCGATCGGCGGCGAGGCAAAGGCGGGCAATCTGACCGTCACGGGCGAGGGGACCTACGGCCGATCGGTGCGGACGCTCTCCGACCGCGACTCCTTCGTGCCGATCTCACGCGCGTCGGCCTCGTATACGCTCGTTGACGATCTGGGCGCCGTGCCCGACATCGCCTATACGCGCGGCTATAACTCGCTCGATCCGAGCACCTATTACTTCCGCAGCTTCTCGTCTTTCCGTGGCCAGAAGGGATACGAGATGAACAAGGCCGTGCGCCTGGACGCGAAGTACGATTTCGGCGACAGCTTCCTGCGTTCGGTCAAGATCGGCGGCTACGCCGGTGAGGACGAGATCGAGTTCGGTCCGCGCCCGCAATATACGGTCGGCCCGCAGGTGCTCGCCTCTGTCTACGGCACACCGTACCTTCCCGGCGTCGAGGGCGGCGCGATCTCCGCGGCGGGCCTGCTGAAGGAGGTCGATTATTCGCGCTTTATCGGCGACGGGCTCGGCAAATTCTTGGTTGCCGACTACTCCAAGCTGTTCGCGAACCTGAACTTGGAAGACGTGCTCGCGCGCGGCACGCTGGTGCTGAACCGCACCAACCAGTTCACCGTCGATGAGAGGGTCTTGGCCGCTTATGCCCGCGCCGACTTCGCCAGCGCCGACGACCGCCTCGTCGGCAACATCGGCCTGCGCTACGTCCGCACGCGCGTGTCGTCGGACGGTTTCGGCGCAGACATCGCCAACGCGACACTCCAGAACGACAGTATCACGCTGCTCGTGCCCGATAGCGGGCCGATCGCGTTTCGAAACCGCTACAGCAACTGGCTGCCGAGCCTGAACGCGCGCTACGAGCTGGCGGACAATCTGATCGTTCGTGTCGGGCTGGCGCGGGCGATGACGCGACCCGACCTCAACCGGTTGTCGCCGACGGTGACGATCAACGCGAACGTGCGGACCATCACGACGCAGAACCCCTCTCTACGACCCTATTTGGCGGACCAGGCGGATCTGTCGCTCGAATATTATTACGGTCGCACAGGCCTGCTTTCGGCAGCCGTCTTCTACAAGGATGTGAAGAACTTCATCGTCGACACGACCTCGGTCGAGACGCGCACGATACGGTCGACCCTGACGGGCACGGTCACACTCGACTTTCGCACATCGCGGCCGGACAATGGCGCTGGGGGCAAGGTGAAGGGCCTGGAACTGAATGCCCAGGTGCCGCTCGACATGCTGCCTTCGCCTTTCGACGGCCTGGGCGTGACCTCCAACGTGACGCTGCTCAACGTCAGCGACGTGCAGACGGTCGCGGGCGGTCCTCGCGTGCCGATCCCCGGCGTGTCCAAGCGAAGCTACAATCTCGGCGGCTATTACGAGAAGAACGGCTTCGGCATCCGTGCCAACTATTCCTATCGCAGCGCGGCCGTGAACAGCACCACCGGGACCTTCGGAGACGGCGATCGCGGCGAAGCCTATGGACAGCTCGACATCTCGGCCAATCTCGATGTCACACGCAACTTGGCGCTGACATTCAACGCCAGCAACGTCACACATGCGACACTAAAGCGCGAGACGCTCGGAGGCGTGCTACTCAGCGAGTGTGACTTCGGTCGGCGCTTCACGGGCGGAGCACGTGTAAAATTCTGATTATAGATGTTGGAGAAGTAAGGTTTGCAGCTGGTTTTTAACTGCATGCAAACGAGCTTCTTCGACAATCCATGAACCAGATAAGCTCCGCAGATATGACCCGACTGCGCCTCTCGTCCAAGGAGGTAATCGGATCGACTGCATCGCGTGCCAATACGAGGCCTTCTTCGTCCCGCAATCAGGTTAACGATAAAAGCCGTGAGTAAGAAGCAGCGACGCGCCGATGATTAATCATGCAAATAAAAGAACACAGCAAAACCTTTAAGAAAAACATCATCGCCGTCCGCGGAGACTTAAAACATTAGAATTAAAATACGATCTCGCTCAAGGCAAACTGCTGGTGGGCTATCTTCTCATCGGCCGTCAAGACTGGGACGGCGCACTAGGAGAACGGCCGATGACCGATTGAGCGACCCGGTGCCACCTCAGCTCGCCTTCCCCATCAACGATCAAAACACCGATAGCAAATCGCGCTACTCGGAAGTGACAGGTCTGGCGCATGAACGAGTGACCGAAGCTGGGAAGCGCGGAAGGGGCCGCGAGCGGCCGAGAATGGGTCGAGCCGGAAGCCGTAGGGTGTGGCGCGTTCGCTCAATTGCGCACGTCCGAGTTGCAAAGTGAGGGCCCCAAGACGGTTATTCATTCAGGCTGATATTACCTGCTCGGCCCATTGTAGATGACAAGCCAGAAATTATGCGACTGCGGCTCCATCATCAACGACGCAGGGCTTCAGCGACATCGTACGACGAACGCGGTCTGGCTCGGCCAACGTCCGCGACGGTTTACCTATTAGGTAGCCCTGGATCGCCGAGCAGCCCTCCCTTGCGACAATCGACAGTTGTGCGGGCTGTTCGACGCCCTCGGCCAGTACCGGGATGTTCAACGTCAGGCCCAGTCCCGCAACCGAGCGAAGTATCGCTACTGCTTGGTCGTCACGTTCGATCTCAGCCACGAAAGACGAGTCTAGCTTAATGCGGTCGAACGGGAACGATCGAAGAACATCGAGGGACGAATACCCCACGCCAAAGTCGTCTAGGGCGATGGCGATACCCATGGCCTTGAGAGCTTTAAGCTGGCCCAGCGCGAACCGGCGGTCGTGGATGATGGCGCTTTCAGTCAGCTCAAGCGACAGCCGTTCGGGCGGCAGGCCGCTGTCCTCCAGCGCTGACCGTACCGTATCCACGAGTCGCGGGTCGGCGAGGTGTATCGGCGAAAGATTGACGGCGACGGGATGTCTGTTGGGCCACAAGGCGGCCTCAAAGCATGCTTGGCGCAAAATCCAGATGCTAATCGGTACTATGTCTCCGCTCTTTTCCGCCAGCGGGATAAACTCCGATGGCGGAACCATTCCTCTGGTTGGATGCCTCCACCGAACCAGGGCCTCGTAACCCGAAATTTCCCCCGAAGGGAGGGCTGCCTGGACCTGATAATGAAGCTCGAAGGATTCTGTATCCAGCGCAGCCCTCAGGTCAGCGATCAACTCGCGACGCTCCCGTATCGCGTCATCCATCTGACTATCGTAGAAGCAGGGTTCGCCGGAATGCGCGGATTTGGCGCGGTACATGGCAAGGTCCGCCTTGGCGAGCAGCACGTCGGCATCAAACCCGTCATGTACGGCGAGCGCGACGCCGATGTTCGCTGATATTGCCGCAGTAAACCGGTCGAAAACGAAAGGCGCGTCGCATGCAGCGCGTAACCGGCTCAGAAAATCATGGAGGTCGCTTGCATCCTGGTATGAGACGACCGCCGAAAATTCGTCACCGCCTAGGCGTGCAACACATTCGCCCGGCTGCAGCAAGGCGGTAAGGCGGGCGGCTAGCGCAACCAGCAGCTGGTCGCCCGCTTGATGGCCATAGGTGTCGTTTACGACCTTGAAGCGTGATAGGTCCATCATGACCACGGCCATGCAGGAGTAACCGCCCTTGATCAGAAAACGCTGCTCAAGCTCTTCGATAAAACTGATGCGGTTCGGCAGATCGGTCAGGCCATCGTGCATCGCCATCCGGCGCAGCCGCGTATAGGATTCGGTCTGGGTGTGACCGTCGATCAGGGCGCTGATCGCTGCGCAACCAACGATGATACAGGTCGCAACCGCCGTGGTAATAGCGAGAGCGACCATCGTTAGATCCGACAGCCCCTGACCGAGTTGCAACACGGTTACCTGCATGGCGGCCATGCCGGTGAAATGCAGTGCGGCAACTGCCAGGGCGAGCAGCCCTATCGCCTTCGCGTTGCGCAGCCGGCTGCGGCGGTTAAGGCTGTCGAATGCGGCAGCGGTAAACCCACACGAGAGCACTACCGACGCGGCAACATACCACCAGTCCCATGTCACGATACCGTCCACCCGGTATGCCGCCATGCCAACGTAGTGCATCACGGCGATGCCAGCACCGATGATGCATCCACCCGCCGCGCCGCTCCAGGAACGACGTTGCACAGCGATTGCCAACCCGGGCACCGCAAGGAAGGTCACTGCAAGGAGCGAAGAAAGTGTGAGGATGGGATCCAGAACCACTGGCGCAGTCGTGCGGAACGCCATCATGGCGACGAAATGCGTTGCCCATACCATGGTCCCTGCGCTGACTGCGGTGAGCACCACCCACCCAAAGCGACTGTAGCCCGCGGCCGCCCTCACCCGATGGAAGAGCTGAACGGTGGCGGCAGAACCGATCAGGCAAATTAGCAAGGCCAGCCCAACCAGGCGCAGATCATGCTCCTGCGTTATGCAAAGTGCTACCCGCATCATGCTGCGGCACCTCGCTGGAGCAGATCCAATCGCGCCTCAAGCGCCGTCGACGCCTGCCGTGCCAGCCCGATTAGATAGGCTTTCTGGTCTGGCGATGCGGGGGATCGTCGCTTGGTGTCGAGGATGCATAACGCCCCTACATCGATACCGCTTACTCGTCGAAGCGGCGCTCCGATATAGTAGCGGATGTGAGGTTCGCCGGCGACAACAGGCAGGTTGGCGAACCGCGGGTCGGCTTGAGGGTCGGCGGTCTCCATTATATCGGGCCGATCAAGCGTAAAGCTGCAAAACCCGCTGTCGCGCGGAATGCAATCAATGACGAGGCCGTGCCCCGCCTTGAACCACTGTTGATCATCATGGATCAGTGACATAAGCGCGATCGGCGCATCGAATGCGTTGGCCGCAGCGGCGACGAAACGATCGAATATGGGTTCGGGAGCAGAACCTAGAATGCTTAAGCCACGAACGGCATGAGAGCGTTTTCGCTCTCTAAACAGGCTCTTCAGCATTCGTCTCTCGTCATCGCGCGCGGTGACAATCATCATCACCTTTGAACGATTAAAGAACCGTTTCGAGTGAGTTGGCAGGCACGTGAAGCGCGCTGAACGAGCGTTCGCTTACCGCCAGTATCTTAGAGAGCGGACTGACGGCCTTCCCCTCCCATCACGACATTCACAAGCGGACAGCCGGGCTTCAAAATTTGTCATCCGCGCCGATGAACCAGCGTCCGAAGTTGAGGAACTAGCGAAGGGGTGTGAGCGTCCGCTTGTGGGTCGGCTCAGACCTCAGTGCGTTCGGCCAGTTCCAAAGCGTCCTCCACGTCAACGCCCAAGTAGCGGACCGTGCTATCGATCTTGGCATGGCCGAGTAAAATCTGAACGGCGCGGAGATTGCCAGTCGCCTTGTAGATGATCGATGCTTTCGTGCGCCGAAGCGAGTGCGTCCCGTAATCCTGAGCCGGAAGGCCGATGCCGACCACCCACTCGTTCACGAGGCGGGCATATTGCCGCGTGCTCATGTGAGCCATGTAGTCGTTTCGACTTGGGAAAACGAAGTCGTTCAGTGTCCCGCCGCGCCGCTCCAACCACGCCCGCATCGTCTTTCGTGCGGTATCCATCAGCTCGAACTGGACCGGTCGTTTGGTCTTCTGCTGAACCACGACGGCGCGGTCACGGACGCGCCCGCCGGAAACTACATCGCCGATCCGCACCCTGACCACATCGCAGCCGCGCAGCTTGCTGTCGATGGCGAAGTCGAACAGCGCTCGGTCGCGCAGTCGTCTATGCTGGTCGAGCCAGAAGCGAATGGCCCAGACCTGTTGCTGTTTCAGCGCCCGCTTTGCACCGATAAGCCGGCCCTCGTTCCAGGGTCGAAGTTCGTGAAAGGCGGGGTCCATCGACGAATGCCCCATCGATCATCTCCATCGGGACGGACCGGCCAATCGAGCGTACTCTGGCGCGGTAAACCGACGGTTCGAAAATGTGGTTGATCGGCCGTCGGTGATGCTGAACGAGCGGCCGGTTTCGCGCGGCGCCTCGTAGTCTCTGAGCGGCCGGAACTGGGTCCCTGCGGCCGTAGGGAAGGCCGGCCGCTCTCGACCAACATACGCCGTGCCGATCCTGTGCTCGGTGCGTCGGCTCACGCCGAATGCTGCGGGTGCGGCGAGCGGCAGCGGCCGGCTGGTGCTTGAGATGAATTCGAAAGCGATCGGTACCGCGCTCGTCGGAACCGGCATCATAATCTTATCGATCTTTGACAGCGGTAGGGGGGCGTTCCAAGCCAGATCGAACATCCCGATTACGGAACGATCTCCTTCAGTCTGTTGCCGATCGACGTGCGGCCGAACTGCACGATCAAACGAATGCCGAAGCACTGAAGGTCGATGTATCAGACGTCCCCGTCAACGATCTCGCTTTCGCTCCGTGCGTCAAGGTTCGTGATGCTGATGGTCCCCCAGTCGTACCAAGGTTCGCCAGCGACGATGATTCTTCTCAGCATGTTCATGCGAATACCCTCTGAGCCGAATTGCTGGTCGTGCGTTGAACTCCCACAGACAGCCGCAGGAGAGCGACATGGCCGACGTGAACGATCCGACCCACGAACCCGAAAGCTACAACGACCTGCCGATGCAGCCGACCGGATCGGGGCCTGCTGATCTCGAGGTCGCTTACGAGCAGATGCGCTTGGCCGACGAAGCTGATGATACCACCGGCGGCGTACCTGCTGCGGCTGTAGCGGATGCGACCCTGCCGGTTGGGGACGTCGATGCCGCCACGGAAAGCGAAGCGCACCCGAGCTGATTTATGGCTGAAGTTGTTATAAGCCCCAGCGGGCCCGGCGCGATGGAAACCGGACTCATGATCGATGAAACCGGCACGAGGTTCATCGTCCTGACGTTCAAGGAGCCGAACGCCGATCCCGTGATCGTCACGTTCACCGTGCCGATCTTTCAGAATTACGTCCGGCACCTCGCCACGGTATCAAAGGCGGCGGCAGACGAATCAAACTGGGTCGTCTCGAAGTAACGACAGGGTAAGGCGCGTGCTGATCATGCGCCGTGATCCGTCAAGCTGAAGCCGCCAACACGAGCGAGGTCTTCGATCGCGCTCCAAGCCATACGGTCGAACATGCCATCCAGGCGCAGGCCTTCACGAAAGTCACTGCTGGTCAGGTACTTGATCTCTTGATCGGACCAGGCGTTGGGGTGGATCCGGCTGAATGCGACACGCAGCTTGGCGATAACACCTTCAATCGTCGCTGCCGGCGTGTCGTTCAATGTCGTCTCATAAGCGTCTGCCCCGCTGGCGAAAGCCGGCACCAGCGAAAAGCAGATGAGGGGGCTGATCGGTAAGTGGCGGAAGTTGCAGGGCGAGCCGTGGGTCCGAGAGGCGCTGGTCAGCGCTGAGGGCAAGGCCGAACCGGTGTCGTGGATCGAGCCGACGATCGCGGCGGCTGCCAGCGTCGAGGACAAGGCTCGCGCCGTCAGCAGGGCCACGGCGGAGCGCTATCGGCGGATGGCGATCCCAGGTCTGCCCGTCGCTGCTTGGCAACCGGAGGTGATCGCTGTTTAAGGCAGTTGCAGTGCCGGCTTGTCGGCATCGAACAACCGAAACGATCGACGTCGCATCGCTAGCCAGCAATGTACGGATGTTTGACGCGAACGAGCTCGACCGTCTTGGCGATGATGGCTGCTTCCATGCCGTCGCAGACCGGCTCAACTCGCCAGTTGCACCGGGAATCGTGGGACAGCGGAAGCTCCAGAACTGGTCCGATGCGCTCGTGCCATCTGACAGCTTTCCCGCCTGCTGCACGCGTGATTACCACCGCAAGCAATTCTCGCAGCTCGGCGCCTGTCGGAACACGATGGCCCATGACGCACTGGTCCTCGGGCGACCCTACGACGCCTCGAAGCAGGCGACTTGCTACGATACCGGGAAGAACGCCCACGTCACACTTCCAGGAATTTCAAGTTGTTACACGCTCGTGAGCAAAAAGCCACTGCTCCGCGGCAATGGGATCATCAATGAAATACCCTGCGTCCCGTCCCGAGGCAGCTCGCTGGATTTGAAGGCGCGCGAGGGATTGACTGACGACGAATGCGATCCGTTTGGAAGCGTGCTCCTTCCGGGACAGCAGTGCAGCAAACTCAGCGACGCTCTCCTGTCCCTGTATCTGCATTCCACGGATGTCGACCAACGTGACGTGTTCGTTCGGTCCGCACCGCAACATGTGGTGAGCATCATCACGGGCTTCGGAAAAGCGGCAGATATCGGCCGGCGAAAAGAAGCCGGACATCGTGATCCGGACCAAACTTTTAACCGGGTCCACGTCGAAAGAAAACGCAGGCTTCATAGTCACTTGGTGGCATGCAGTCCGTTACCAAGCCGTTTAAGCGGGGGCCAGCGAGCCTTCGAGAAGCCACCTGCGGGCTTCATCGAAGCATGTGAAAAAGCTGGCGCCGCGCCCAGCCGCCGCACGCTGAACCTGCAGTTTGGACAAGCCTCCCGCCGTAACCAGCGCCAAACGTCGCGAGCGCGCTGCGGGATCGGTCATTGTCTGCCGGAAGAGCGTCACGCTATCCTGCAGCTGTATCCTGACATTCCGCAGGTCGACCAAGGTCACATGCTCGTTGGGCTGCGTCCGAAGCTTGGTCTGAGCGCTATTTCGAGCGGCAACATATCGTGCTGCATCTTCGGGATAAAAAAAGCCGGAGAGCGTGATCGTGATGAGGCCGACCCACGGTTCCACATCGATGTTGAAGCGTGCCTGCATGCCAGAACCATCGCGCAACCACTGCTAAGATACCGTTAGCACTGGCTTTTGGTAGTGATCCCTATTTCCAGTGTTGAGCGAGGCGACGCGTTGATGGCGGGAATTTTCACCGACGCCTCAGCAATCAGCGCGAAGGCCATCCCAGTAAATTTGTACCTTCCGCCCAGCACTGCGACGGCTGCAGAAGCGATAGTATGGGGTAACTGGTGCCGCCTGCGATACTGTTGGAACCGGCGGCACCGTATGAGGTCAGCGGCAGACGCGGACGCGACGGTGGTGACGGTAGATTACCCGGCAGCGATCATGCCGCCCATAGGCGTAGTGCCGACCGCGAGGACCACGGTGACGGTCGACGTGATGCGGGCCGCGCGGGCCGCGGACATCGTGCCGACCAGGTGGGCCACGGTGCTCGAAACGGTCGGGTCCGGGCCCGGGACCATGGCGCTGGGCGTCAGCTGCTCCTGTGATGCCGAGGCTGGCGACGAACATGCCGGCGGCGACGACGAGCGTCTTGAATTCCATAAGTCCTCCCATGGCGCCGTCTTGGCGCGCGAAATCATTACGCGGGCGGCATGGCATCGTTCCCATCGGCTGGCAGCGCGTCTGGCTGACATATCAAGCGTTCTCACATTGTTCTATCAACGTAGGCCAGCGGAGTCCGAGAATTGGCGATGTCTAAGGGCAAACAGAGTACGAAGGTCAGGCGCGGTTGCCCGATGAAGACCGACGCGCAAAAAGTCGCCGATTCGGCGCGTTCGGTCGGCGTGCCGGAGGCTCAGATCCCGAACCTCGGGATGGGCAAGATCGTGGATATGTCTGGCGAGCTTGGACAAAACGAAAGCGGACGACGTCCTCGTAAATCGCCCGGCGGCACCGCTGTCGAACGGAGGTTCACAAATGATCGAGCCGGCCTGTTCGATGAACCGCAACAATGCGCCGTCCGATACCCGCAGTTGCTGTGACTTTGTGGTGATCGCCAGCTGCGCGCGGTCGACCACACCCGCGACGTTATCGATCAGCAGGTGAAAGGTATGTGTCGGCAAGAAGCTCTTGATGAGCTTTGCCGACTCAAAGACCGCATGCCGCGCCTCTAACGGGACGTGGACAAGAGCGTTTTCCGCTTTGACGAAGAAGCGGGCGTCGCTGGTTTACGTATCGCGAGCAACAGTCGTTCGGTGATTAACGCTGCAAAATCGCCTGTGGCTTTCACTGCTAGCAACTGTAATTGAGGACATAGCGAGGAGGCCGGTGACGGTCTGACCTATCGGCCTGCCGATTATCGCCAATAAGCCACCATGTAGCTATTCACCGCAGTTATGAAATGCCGACCTCAGCCGAAGCGGCAAGGCAGTGGCCGAGGTCGGTTCTGCAGCTCAGGAAATAGGGACGCCGCCCGTAACGGCGACGACGTTGCCGGACATGTAGCTGCCCTCCGAAGACGCGAGCAGCACGTAGGCGGGGGCAAGTTCTCCCGGCTGCCCAGCGCGTCCGATTGGCGTGTCCTGACCAAGCGTTTCCAGCTCCTGCGGGGACTTGGCGATCGGCTGAATGGGGGTCCAGATCGGGCCAGGCGCCACTGCGTTTACCCGAATGCCGTCGCTCGCCAGGAGGTTGGACAATCCTACCGTAAGACTCGATATCGCGCCTTTCGTGGCCGCATAAACTATCATGTTCTTGCCTGCGACCTTCGCCTGCTCGCTCGTCGTGTTGATGATCGTTGCACCCGGCTTCATGCGCGGCGCGGCCGCCTTGGCGAGACGGATCATCGCAAAGACGTTGGCAGCGAAGGCACCTTGCATCTCGTCGTCGTCGATGCTTTCCAGCCCCTCGTTCATAGTCTGCGCAGCGGCGTTGTTGACGAGGACGTCCAGCCTGCCAAATTCGGCCACCGTCCGTTCAATGAGGCGCGAGCAGTGATCCCGGTCACGGATGTCTCCCGGCAGCAGGAGGCAACGCTGTCCTGTCTTCTCGACCCATGCTCGTGTTTCCTCGGCATCGACCTGCTCCTCGGCCAGATAGGATATGGCGACATCCGCACCCTCGCGCGCATACGCGATCGCGACTGCCCGTCCGATGCCGGAGTCACCGCCGGTGATCAACGCCGTCTTGTCCTTGAGCAGTCCCTTGCCGACGTAGCTATCCTCGCCATGATCGGGCTTGGTTCGCATCTCTGTCGTGAGACCGGGGCGGGGCTGCTGCGGCTCGTCAGGGAAGCTTGTGGGGTGGCTGGGGCGCGGATCGTCGGTCATGTCAGTTCCTGCTGATGAAGTGATCAGAGAACGGCTCACGAGCAGTATCGTGCCGGGGGTGGCCGGTCCCGCTGGCAAGCACTGGCCTTCGAGCCGCGAAGATGAATCAAAGTCCGAACTTGGTGCGCTCCAAGGGCTGCGCGAGCGACGGATTATGGGTTGTCGAGGCAAGAGGGCAGGGCAGCACCGTTTGACCAAGTCCAGTCATTCCCGGAGCAGGATCCCGTTTGAGGAGGGGGATTGTTCCGTCTTAACGACGCCAATCGGGAATATCGGAGGTCAGGGTTTAGCATCCGTTTCTCTTGTGAACGGCCAGTCGAAAGATCCCATGACGAGCCGCCCAGTGACCTTAGGCTCGCGGCCCATACGTAGCACCAAGTCGGTTGAAAGGATGAAATAACTGTCCGGCGCCGACGCATAGAGCGGTTCGCTGACACCCTCCTTAAGCGAGATAGCCAAGCCCGATCCGATCGCGGTGATCGAGAAGGAGCCGAGATCGGAGACGACGTAGGTTCCGATCAGGCGAGCGCGGATGTCGCCTGGGATCGGCACGCTCGCGCGCTTGATGCTGTGGTAGCTAGGCCAGCCGTAGGCGGCAGCCACGCTGCGGGTGATTTCCGATCCCAGTTCGGCACCTTGGGCACCGTTCGTCATGACCGCCACCCCGTCGCCCGACCCGGTATAGGCGACCAGGAAATTCTCGTATCCCTCGTTGCTGCCGCCATGCGCGAACGCGCGATCGGCAGGTGTCGGGTGCACTTCAAGACCGAGGCCCCATTCCCCCTTGCCGGGCGTCAGCATTGCGGTTGCCAGCGATTGATCGAGAATGCTGCCTTTCTCGCCACGCACACTGTCGCGCACGGCAACGGCGTAGCGCAGCAAATCGCTTGGCGTGCTCCACAGACCAGCGGCGGCCAGCTCCGGATAGGTGTGAGGTCCGCCGGGCACGGGCTTGCCCGACCCGTCATGTGGCCAGGCGGCGATCGCCAGCGAAGCGGCATCGAGCGGCTGGGCGAAGCTGCTGCGCGCCATGCCGGCGGGCCGAAGCACCTCGTCGTGGAGAACCGCGGCGAATGGCTTACCCGTCACGTCGCCAATCAGTTTCTGAATGACCGTGTAGCCACCACCGGAATAGCGCCACGTCGTTCCGGGCTTCGTATCCACGATAACCGGTTTGGTGTTTGCGGGGGCATGTCCGGCTAGCACGTCGTCGACGCTCGGCACTACGACCCCGGCAGCGTAGCCGGGGAAGCCATGCACCGTGGTTCCCGCCGTATGCGACAGCAATTCGCGTAAGCTGACCTGTTCACCGGGTGGCGTCGGCAGCTGCCAGCCCCTGAGTTGCGCGTTGACATCGCCGTCCAGCGTCAAGCGGTGCTGCTGGACGAGGCGCAACGCAGCCAGTGCCGTGACCGGCTTGCTGATCGAGCCGGCCTGAAACAGTGTATCCGATGTCACGGCTGCCCCGCCCGCTCGCGTGACTCCATACCCCTTCGACCATTCAATGGCGCCGCCATGCAGAACGGCGACGCTGACTCCAGGTACATGCAGCCGTCGCATCTCCGCTTCGATCGTGCGGCGCGGTGCGGGTGTACCGGCCAACACAACGGCCGACGTCAGCCCCTGTTCGACCACAGCGATGTTAGATGGCGTGGGAGCAGCCTGTTGAGCTGCTGCTGGGATGGGCAGCAGGGCCATCATGTACGCCACTCGAATTGACTTGCTCATATCCTCACCACCAGTGTATTACCTTAACAATGCACCGGGTGGTGTCGCGTAGCAAGTGTCCTGCGCGTTTTGGTGTCTTTCGCGTGGCCACCTGCGAGCATTTCGATTTCACTATACTCCTCGGAAAAGCGGGCAGGTCCGAGGCTTAGCACCTCCCAGGCAACGAGGATTAACGATTGGCAGAAGGTGGGGAGCCGAAAGGAGGCCGCGAATGACTGGATGTGGGTCTTGCCGGCTAGAAATGGGCGCGACGGCAACTCAAAGCTACCGCACTTTTAGATAACCTTCGGCCATCAGTCGAAATGCAGCAATGGCTTGGGGAAGCGCTTCTTCCGGGTCCTCGCTGGCGGACACCCAAAGGGCGGCATTGAAGGCTGCGCCGCTAAGGAGTCGCGATGCGGCCTCGACATCGACTAACTGCATGACCTCGTCCGCGATCAGTTTGGCGATGGCCTGCTTGGTGACCTCGAGGCAGGCATTTTGGGAAGGCCATGTCGCGGGGTCGCCGAGGAAAGCCGGGCCATCCAGCAGCACGATACGTCGAACCTCGGGATCAAGCGCCATTTCGATGTAGGCCTCACCTTCAGCGATCAGCCGCTGCCAGTCGGTAGCAGCGCTAGAACCCGCACGTCGCGCCCGCTCGGCCATTTCACTATCAATTTGCGCAACCACGGCAGCCAGCAAACCCGTCTTGTCGCCAAAGCTGTGATAGAGCGCGCCGCGGGTTAGGCCGACCTCCGCAGTCAAATGATCCATCGACGCGCCCGCGAAACCGGAAGCGGCAAATGCCTTGCGAGCCGCACTGATCAGTTTCGTGCGGTTTTCTTGCATGGTTTCAACGCGTCGCCTCATCGCCGAGTCACCTCATTTCGCATACGCCGCGTATGTGAATTTGACTACTGCGGCTCGATGCCTCACATACGCGTCGTATATAAATCGTCCAAGCAGTCGCTTTGATCCCAGCGACCGCGAGCTTCCTTGTTATACGTTCGGAGAAACGATCCATGGCTCAGCGTCACGCAGTCTTCCCTGCGAAGCGGCACGCCCTCTACGAAGCTCACGGCTATTCGGCCGCTATACGGTCAGGCGATCTTCTGTTTGTCTCGGGTCAGGTTGGTAGCCGGGACGATGGCTCACCCGAACCCGACTTCGAAGCGCAGGTGCGACTAGCCTTTGCAAATCTGGAGGCCACGCTGCGGGCAGGCGGGTGTAGCTTCGACGACATTTTGGATGTCACGACATTCCATACCGATCCCGAGCAGCAATTCGAGACGATCATGGCCGTGAAAGCCGAAATATTTTTAAAGGCGCCGTATCCGGCGTGGACTGCGCTCGGGGTAAATTGGCTGGCGGGGTTCGACTTCGAGATCAAGGTCACAGCCCGCATACCGTCCGAAGGCTGAGGCGGGACTCGGTCAGCGCTCCCTGCGCTGATGCACGACCGACGACGAAGGTGAACAAACGGCAGGTCTCGGGAGGCGTGCAGGACGGGCAGAGTGTCGCCTTCTGGGTCTTCGTAGCGGTTGAGCGACTGATCGCGACATGGACGATCTTGGCCGCTCACCGCGGCGATTGCATTCCCGAAACGCACCGCTTGGGAGGGTCACGGCTTTCCCGTTACTCCATCTTCACCCGATAGTTTCGGGAAAATGCATTCGGGAACAGATTTTGGGAAAGCGGGTCCCGCAGGCGTTCGTCAGCCCGATCAGCACGGCGGGATCCCTGTTACAGGTTCCCAATCGAGAAGCAGTAGATCAGGGCTTGCTGTCAGCTTCTCTCGCGAAGGGGACATTGAAGGATCCGGTTACGATCCGCATCGCCTGCTTGGCGGTCATCAACATCATCGGGAGGCGGCGGCTCGGCTTCCGGGGATACCAACCCACCCGCAATGCATTCTCCCGTGTTCTGGCGGTGCGCCGCCCAGCTGATTGTGGAGTTACGATGCCGACCGACTTCGACCGTACGGACAACCAGCACCGCCCACCGCTGGGGGAGACCCGGCGTCCGACCGGGCGGCCGCTGATCGTCACGCCCACCTTTGTCAGCCGCGTCGACGCGACCCCGCGCAGCGAACGTCCTCAGGATGAGGGGGCCGCTCGCGACCGGCACGGGCACGAGGTCAGGCATCCAAACTGGCGGCCCGGCGCACTGGCGATCGAGGACGATCGCAACATCGCCTTCGAGCATTGGGACGAATATTGGCGCAAGGTCCACGGTCCCAAATTCGCCTGGGATGAGCCGGGCAGTTCCTCCGCGCGGGTGCTGCGCTACGATCAGGTGCACCGCGTGGCGTCCGGACCGTCGTCATTCTTCCGCCCGCCGTACCGCGCGATGGTGGACGAGAACGGACGGCTGCCATCCGATCCGGAAAAGCGGGTGCCCGCTTACGGTCGACCCAAATGGGACGGCTTTGCGTACATCGCCTATGCCGAGGAGGACGACATCAAGCGTGTCCTCAGCCAGGAGAAGTTCGCAGAACGCATTATCGCGGATGAGCAGACAGCCTTTCGCATGGTGACCCGCGAGATCGCGCGCGAGCACATCCTGATTCCGAGCGAGCGCCACCGCGATCCTGTGAGCCTCGTCAAGATCCACGTTCGGCGCCCCGAGATCACGCGCGACGATTTCCAGCATCGTCTCCTTGGCGAACATGCGGACCTGGTGCTGGCGCAAGGCGCGACGCGCGACCTCGTCCGCCGCTACGCGCAACTTCACAACATCGGCTCGACGCAGGAGGACCCCGAAGGCGTGAAGATCGACGCGGTGTCGGTGCTGTCATTCGCTTGCATGAACGACGTCGAGGATTATCTCGTCCACGACGATCACGCCGTCATCGAGGCGTCGGAGACCGCCCTGACCGGGGAGGGGTCCGAATGGTGGACGGCAATCAACTACTCGGTCATCAATCGTCTCGCGCCCGAGACAGCCACCTCGCGGACAGGAGCTGAGTGATGCGTACGCTTCCCGCCGCCATCATCGGCGGCCTCATTGCCGGTGTCGCCACCACTGCGCTGATGACGGTGGCCCGCAAGAGCGGCGCATTCGGTAAGACGCTCGACCGCGACGCGGTCGACTGGATCGACGATGTAGCGGGAAGTCGCGCCGTGATCGGCGATGCCGGGACGAGTATCATCGAGTTCGCCAACCATCTGGCTGCCTCGGCTGCCTTCGCGGCTGCGTGGCCGACCGTCCGGAAATTGGCTCCGGATATTCCGGCACCGCTGCTGGCGGCCGGCTATGGCACTGCCCTTTATGCGATAAACATCGGCGCGATTGCCCCCGCCCTCGGTATCACCGAAGGCGAGATAGAGGCGGGACCTCGTAAGGCAACCGAACGCTGGACGGTACATGTCGTCCAGACCGTGGTCACCGCCCTTATCGCGGACCGGCTGGCCGATACGTCAGGGTGACGGCTGGGCCTCGAACACCAGCAGCGTGGATGTAGCCGTAGCGCACAAGCGTCCACGCTCGTCGTGGAGAGAGGCTTCGGCGAATGCGACGCGCCGACCGACCGAGACGACGCGTCCCTCCGCGCGACATAGCCCGCTCTCCTTGGTCAGCCCCCGGACGTAGGATATCTTGAGTTCCAGCGTCGTATAGGCTTGCCCGGCCTTCAGGCTCGAATGCGCGGCGATGCCACAGGCGCTATCGAGCATTGCAGCGGCATAGCCGCCGTGCACGCCTCCCATCGGGTTAAGGACGCTCGCATCGGGCCGCCCCTCGAACACCGACCGCCCGCGATCGACCTCGACGAGGGATACGCGCAGCGTCTCGCCCATCGATGGTTGACGGCCGGTGGCGAGCAGCGCCCTGACCTGCGCCAGACCGTCTGCCTCGGGCATCACTTCGCTCATCGTTTGCTCTCCTGCTTCTTATCGAGATTGATATGCGCCGTTAGCGACAGGCCGGGCCGTTGCGGTGCCAGAAGCGCCGAAAGCTGGTCGTGGCCGTCCAGACCGGCACGGCCCAGCGTCACGTTCATCGGCTGGTTTCTCCTGATATGTCGCTGTCGGCAGGATCGCCTGCGGCCCCGATCCACGCCCGCGTGCTGGCCAGCAGCTCGTCGGCCAGCGCCGGATCGTCGACCGCACGCGCCATGACGAGGGCACCCACCATCGCCGACCACCGCCCGATCGCATCGCGCCGGCGTGACGCCGGATCGCCCGCGGGCAAGGAGCGCGCAAACCGGTCGATCTGCGCCTCCAGACCCTTGGCCATCGCGACGCGTGCTTCCGGCGTCTGCTGACGCATCAGCCCGGCCAAGCTGGCGGTCGGGCATCCTTCGCCCGCATGATCGCGGTGCAGCGGCGACAGATAGATATCGATCCAGCGTTGCAGATCAGGCATCGTCTCACCCTCTCCGTCGAGGGCGAATGCAACGGTCTGGGCAACCAGATCGTCCTTGGACGCGAAGTGGCTGTAGAAGCCGCCGTGCGTCTGCCCGGCGGCCTTCATCACCTCCGACACGGTCACCGCATCGAAACCGCGCTCGCGGAACAGCCGGCTCGCCTCGGTGAGGATGCGTACCCTGTTCGTCGCCATCTGGTCGCGACTGACCCGCATACGAAAATCTCCGATCGCCCAGTTGACATATTCATGATCGCCATCACATAAAAGCTTATCGTGACGCTTGTCATGAATATAATGCTTCAGCCGCAAAGGGCAACAGGATGACCAAGCCGACCATTCTCATCACCGGCGCCTCGACCGGCATCGGCGCCACCTATGCTGATCGGTTCGCCAAGCGCGGCCACGATCTCGTACTAGTCGCCCGCGACGCGGCGCGGCTGACCGCACTGGCGGGGACGCTATCGTCGCAGCATGGCGTTGCCGTCGACGTGCTGCCCGCCGATCTGACCGACACCGCACAGTTGGCGACCGTCGAGACGCGACTGCGCGACGACGCTAAAATTGGCATCCTCATCAACAACGCCGGCGCGGGGTTGAACGGCACGTTCATCGATCAATCGACCGACGCCGTGGATCGGCTGGTCGCGCTCAACACCACCTCGGTCGTCCGCCTCGCCAGCGCAATCGCCCCGCGGCTGGCGCAAGTTGGCGAGGGCGCGATCGTCAACATCGGTTCGGTTGTTGGCCTTGCCCCCGAGTTCGGCATGAGCATCTATGGCGCGACCAAGGCCTTTGTCCTATTCCTGTCGCAGGGTTTGTCGCTCGAACTCGGACCCAAGGGGGTTTACGTCCAGGCGGTGCTGCCGGCGGCAACCCGCACGGAGCTGTGGGGCCGTGCCGGCGCCGACGAGGCAAGCCTTCCGCCGATGATGGACGTGAACGAGCTGGTCGATGCCGCGCTTGTCGGCTTCGACCGCCGCGAAGGCGTCACCATCCCACCGCTCCACGACGGCACTCTGTGGGACGCGTTCGATCAGGCGCGTCAGGCGATGCTGCCGCACTTCGGCTCGGTCCACCCCGCGCCCCGCTACACCGCAGCCTGACCTCTTTTTGCGACAAGGACCAACGATGAGCGATCTGTTCTCCCCGTACCAACTCGGCCCGCTGACGCTGCCCAATCGTATCGTCATGGCGCCGTTGACCCGCAACCGCGCCGCGCCCGGTCTTCTGCCAAGCGAGCATGCGGCGGAATATTACTCACAGCGCGCATCCGCCGGTCTCATCATCACCGAGGCGACACAGGTTTCGGCGCAGGCGCAAGGGTATCAGGACACGCCTGGCCTCTACACGCCCGAGCAAATTGCTGCATGGCGCACGGTGACCGACGCAGTCCATGCGAAGGGCGGTCGCATCTTCGTCCAGCTCTGGCATGTCGGGCGCGTCAGCCATGTCGATCTGCATGGTGGCGAGGCGCCGGTCGCCCCATCGGCGATCCGCGCAGAGGCTAAGACTTTCGTCAACAACGGCTTTGCCGACGTGTCGGAGCCGCGCGCGCTCGAACCGGACGAGCTGCCCGGCATCGTCGAGAGCTTCCGCCAGGCGGCCGCGAACGCGATGGAAGCCGGCTTCGACGGGGTCGAGGTGCATGGCGCTAACGGGTATCTGCTCGACGAATTCCTGCGCGAGACGGCGAACGTGCGAACCGACGCCTATGGCGGTTCAATCGAGAACCGCGCCCGTCTGCTGCTGGAGGTGACGGCCGCCGTTGCGGGTGAGATCGGCGCGAACCGGACCGGCGTGCGCCTGTCACCTGTTTCGCCTGCCAGCGGCATCGTGCCGGCGGACGATGAGCAGCCGCAGTTCGATCATGTTGCGGAGCAGCTGGGCGCGATGAAGATTGCCTATCTCCACGTCGTCGAGGGCGCGACCGGTGGGCCGCGCGATGCCAAGCCGTTCGACTATGGCGCGCTGCGCCGCAAGTTCGGCGGTACCTTCCTCGCCAACAACGGGTTCGACAAGGCACTCGCCGAGGAGCAGCTGGCGGCCGGCAAGGCCGACCTGTTCGCCTTCGGGCGCGGCTTCATCGCCAACCCCGATTTCGTCGAGCGGCTGAAAGCGGGTGCTGACCTCAATCCGCTCGACCCTTCCACGCTCTACGGTGGCGGTGCGAAGGGGTACACCGACTATCCGACACTGGCCGACGCCGGAGGAGAGGGCAGATGAAAGCCTATATTCTTGATCGCTACGGCAAGCAGCCGCCGCTGCGTCTTGGCGACATGCCTGAGCCTGTACCCGCAGCCGACGAGGTGCTGGTCGAAATCCACGCGGCCGGCCTCAACCAGCTCGACGCGAAGATCCGCGACGGCGCGTTCAAGCCCATCCTGCCCTACAAGCCGCCTTTCGTGCTCGGGCACGACCTGGCCGGCAGGGTGGTGTCCGTCGGTCAGGGGGTACGGGGGTTCAAGCCGGGCGACGAGGTCTATGCCCGCCCGCGCGACGGCCATATCGGCACCTTCGCCGAGCGGATCGCGGTGAAGCAGGACGACCTCGCGCTGAAACCCGCCAACCTGTCGATGGAGGAAGCTGCTTCGATCCCGCTCGTCGGGTTGACCGTCTGGCAGGTGCTGGTCGAGCGTGGGAACCTCAAAAAGGGGCAGAAGGTTCTGATACATGCCGGCTCGGGCGGGGTCGGCACGCTGGCGATCCAGGTCGCCAGGCATCTTGGCGCGACCGTCGCGACGACGGCGAGCGCGACCAACGCGGAGCTCGTCCGCAGCCTCGGCGCGGATGTCGTGATCGACTACAAGACGCAGGACTTTTCGCAGGAACTGTCCGGTTATGACGTCGTGCTCAACAGCCTGGACGGCACGGCGCTGGATAAGTCACTCAAGGTGCTCAAGCCCGGCGGCAAGCTGATCTCGATTTCCGGGCCGCCTGATCCGGCATTCGCGAAGGCGCAGGGGCTGAACATCGTCCTGCGCCTGTTGCTGCGCGGGACGAGTGCGGGCATCCGCCGCAAGGCGAAGCGGGCGGGCGTCGATTATTCGTTCCTGTTCATGCATGCCGATGGCGGGCAGCTGAGCAAGCTTACGTCGCTGCTGGAGGCCGGAACGATCAAACCCGTCGTCGACCGGGTCTTTCCGTTCGAGCGGATGAACGATGCAATGGCCCAGCTCGACAAGGGCGGGGCCAAGGGCAAGCTCGTGGTGCGCGTGCGATGAGCATTCAAGCTAGAGCACAGCGCCCCCCTAACGGCCCCCGCGCGCGGCGGATTAACGGCGCTACCCTACCGATGTGAATGAATGGCCGAAGTTGGATACGGGAGCGAGCGCGCGCAATGTCCGGGATTGGGTCATCGCGTCAGCGCGATGAGCTGGGCAAGGCCATTGGTGCCGGTCTTGGCGACGATCGCAGCACGATGGTCTTCGACGGTTTTCGGGCTGAGGCCGAGCAGGTCAGCGACGGCCTTGTTGCTATGGCCCTGCACGAGCAGGTCGAAGACCTGCCGCTCGCGGATGGAAAGAGCGGCGGTCCGGGCGTTGATGCTGCGCTGGTGTCGGGACCATGCGACCCCTTCATCCACGGCTGCGAGCAGACGCGTTTCGTCCAGCGGCTTCTCGAGATAATCGAGCCCGCCATACCGTCGGACGGAGTCGACGGCGTTGGCGGTCGTCGGGCAGGCGGTCATGAAGACGATCGCGACAGCTGGATCGATAGTCCGCACACGGTCGGCAAATCCGAAGCCGTCGAGATCGCCCATCATGATGTCGGTGACGATGCAATGCGCAGGCGCCTCCGAATAGACCGACAGCAACATGGCTGGATCGAGAAATGGTTCGGCGGCATGTCCATGCCGGCACAGCAGACGGGCAACTGCGGCCCCAAGATCACGGTCGTCGTCGACGACGTAGACGGCAGCGCCGGTTTCATAATCAGCAGACGTCATGCAACTACTCCGGCAGACGGAAGGGCCAGCGTCGCCCGGGTGACGCCATTCGGTTGGCTGACACGGTCCAGCGTGCCGCCGTGCGCTTCAATGATCGCGCGCGCGACGAGCGCTCCCACACCCATGCCGGGCTGCGGTGTCGTTCGGTCTGAGCAGCGGTTGGCGACCGTCACGACGACCTGGTCGTCTTCGCGATGCGCGAAGAGTGAGACATGGCCGTCGCACGCTTGAACCGCGTTGCGGACGAGGTTCACGATCGCCTGCGCCAGTTCAATCTCCTGACCGACGACAGCAAGGTCGGGATCGATCGCGGGCACGTCCAGCGTAACCCGCGCGGCTTTCGTTTCGGCGGAGGTCAAGGCAGCGACCGTGTCAATCAAGGCCGAGACGGGCAGGGTGCTAGGTTCGTCGACCGAACGCCCCCCGAAACGCCGCAACCGGCGCACCAACGTCGCAAGCGCCTCCGCCTTCCGGTCGATCAGTGCTGCGGTCTTGGCGATCTCCGGGTCCGCGGAAACGGTAATCTCGTGAAGATGCTTCGCCTCGATCGCCAGCGTCGAAAGCGGCTGACTAATCTCGTGGATTACGGCAACCGACATCGCACGCAACGTCTTGAGGCGTTCCGCCTGGAACAGCATGCGATCGCGACGCGAAACGTCCTTTCGCGCGCGGATCTGCGCATCGGCGAAGCTGCCAGCGAGATATCCGACAACCACGATCGACGCGAGGCTCATGTGGAGGGCCAACCGGTCGGCGACCGGCATGTCAGTGGCGGTGTATGGAAGTACGAGAGCCGCCACGATCAGGATGGCCCACCAACTCGCCGTCCGACCGAACCGCAGGCCGATCCATGCGACGGCGAGGAGAGCCGGGGCTGCAGGGACGCCTAGGCCAATATGCTCGAGTAGCATGCTCGCAGCGATCGCTACGCTCAGAACGAGGCTGCCCTCCACAAGCGCTCTAAGATGGTGGAGTGTGAGGCGAACCGGGTTCTCGGGACGGTTTTGGGCGGACTGACCCAACCAGAGCAACGGCGGAGCGACGAGCAGGACGCCCAGCAGGTCTCCGACCGCAAATCCAGTCAAGGAGGCGACTGTCTGCCGCATTCCGACAACGCCGGTCAGTTCGGGACTGAGCAACGACCACGGAAGCGATGCCACGGCGGCCGCGACCGGGGCCGTGACGGCGGCAAGGCCGAATGGCATCGGCGCGACGCTGAGGCTTGACCGGGATCGGGCAGCAACGGATCGGACGAGGTAGATCGCCAGACCATAGGTCAGCGCCGGTCTCGCCACGCCGATAACCGCTGTCAGCCAGCCGGACTGGCCCGGATTAATGACGCCGGCAGCGGTTTGCACGCTCAGCTCCATGACCATTACCGCAAGGGTCAGGCGTGAGCCGCGGCTCCACAGCAGCGCCAACCTAACGCCCGCAGCAGGATACAGCAGCGAGTAATATCCCTGTCCGCCCCAGCTTGCAGCGGCATAATGGGCGTATGCGAACGCCAAGGCATATCCGACCAGCCACGGTAGGTCGGCAGGCCGTGGCATCGAGGCGCAACCGGCAGAGGCGATTGGAAAGAGGATGAAGTGGTTTGGCGATGGCATTGGCGGTCAGTTAGCCGAACACTAAGCTAAGATCCTATCAGGGAATTTTCCGGATGCTGCTTGATATTTCAGATATGTGTCGCATGGGATAGAGTATTTTTTCCTCATGGCGACAAAAGCTTCGTCATATGCATATGTAATTTGGCGATGGTCTATCTAATAAAAAGCGTATTGCACGTACCATAGATGCTAAGAAAAACCAAAGATAGTAGAATATTACCTATGTTGCACAATCAACATTCGCTTTTTTTATGAGCTGAAAAATATCATATGACTCAGGACACTTGTTGGCCATTGGATGGAAAATCTGAATCGAAATGCGTCGACTTGTAAGCGAAGGCTAGTTCCTCGCATCAGGTAATTGATTAAAAAAGTATTGATTAAGGATTTGCTGATGCTCCGGGAAATTCCCGGATAGCTGGATTGTCGACCGGGTGTCATCAACGTCTCCAGCCATGACGCGGGGATGAAATGTACGCAGGATCGTCCATCTTCAAGATACTGATTGCCATCGCCTGGGTAGCGTCGCCCTTGTCCATGGCTCACGCGGCAGGGCAGGCTGCAAACGTTGTTTCGGAATGCCTGCAGCCGGAGGATCCTTCCTGCCTGGGCAACGGAACATCGGCGCTGCCGGTCGACCGCGTTCAGACGGCCGCTGGTGAGCCTGACGCCATGGTGGCTGCGGTCGAGGAACCGGAACGACTACCGGCAGCGGTGCCGGATGAGACCAACACGACGATCCCTGCCTCCATCGCCGCTCCGGTAGAGGCTGGCCTGGCGTTGCAAGACTCCGACGTCGTCAGCGCTTCCCGTCCAGACGCTTCAGCTCGCTCAAGCGATAGCGACGGAGCGGCGGCACTCGGCATAGGTTTGATCATCCTCTGCCTCGTTGGGCTCGCGATCTACTTCGCCCCGACACTGATCGCGTTGATCCGGGGACACTCGTACACTTGGGTGATCTTCGCGCTGAACCTCTGCGGTGGCTGGACCGGCTTGGGCTGGCTGGCAGCGATGGTCTGGGCCGTGTGGCCGACGGAGAAGGCCTTGATCGACCCGGTCGTTGGAAACGTGACCGGTCGCGGCACTCGCAACGCTGGCGACGCACTGGGAGCGGCGGCCTTCGGGCGGGAGCGTGGCTACGCCGCCGAGAGGACCCGCAGTGGATCTTCAGGCTCGGACGGCATGTCGACGCTCGAACAACTGGGCAGGCTCGGCGCGCTCCGTGCCAACGGGGTGATCGATGACGCGGAGTTCCACGCCGCGAAGACGGCGCTGCTCGCCCGAACCTGACCCTGACCTTACCACCAACAAGGAGTTAAGTCGAATGACCGACATAGCGGAACGTCTGCAGACCCTCGCCACTCTTCATGGCGCAGGACACCTTACCGACGATGAATTTATCTTCCAAAAAGCGGCGACGCTGCGGTCCACCTTCGTCGATGCTCCCCCTTCGGCCAACTATGAGGATTCAGATCTCCCCGCCATTTGGCAGGAGCGCTTTGCCTATTTCGATGAACACGGCGCGCCCAACACCCCTTCGGGTAAACGTTCGTTTCGGCAGGGCAGTATGGGTCAGCGCATCCGGCTCGGTGGCAACTTCAAGGCGTTTTTCTTTGGGATCATCTACCTGATGGTGCTCGGTCTCTGGAAGCGCGCAATCATGGTGACCGTCCTCTCGATATTGGTCGCCGCCGCATTCGGGGCGATTGGCGGTTCGGCGCTAGCCAACGGTGCCGGCTTCGGCATCATGGCCTTCAACATGTGGACGACGAACGGCGCATTCTATCGCAAGAGGCGGACCGGCAGGGACACTTGGAACATCTTCATTTGATCGAGTGGGCGCCATGGCGCACCTTCGAAACGCGATCCATCCTGGCCATAGGTCGCTGCTGATCGCGTTGCGGACCTCGGGCGGGCCGGCTGCAATGCAGTCGCCCCCTGTTGTTATCACGGATAAAAATCGGATCATGTCCTTGCAGCGTCGCGGCCAGCCATTTTGGGGATGCGCGAAGCCAGGGAGTAGCAGGCAGAACGCCGTTTTCCGCTCTCTGAAAGAGCTGATTTAGAGCGGATTCCATTCAGTCTGGATCATAGCCGCAGGAGCTGACGTAGTTGGCGCACTCCTGCGGCTGGAACAGGTCGACCAGCTTGCCGATGAGGGACCAAAGTCCGGAGACGGTCCGCTCGCCAGCCTTGCGGAGCATGGCCTTGAGGCGGGCGAACGCCTTCTCGATCGGGTTGAAGTCGGGGCTGTATGGCGGGAGGAACAGCAGGCAGGCGCCAACGGCTTCGATAGCCTCGCGGACGCTGGCGCGCTTGTGGCTGGACAGATTGTCCATGATAACCACGTCGTCGCGCTTCAGATCGGGGACGAGGACCTGTCGGACATAGGCCTCGAACCAGTCGCCGTTGATCGGCCCGTCGAGCACTGACGTGACCCCCGTCTTTCATCCAGCTGCGACCAGAGACCGACCGGTGTTGTCGCGCATGAGCGCAGATGAAGCAACGGGCGGGGTTAATCCCGCCCGTTGCTGTTCGAGCCCAGCGGCGAATGCCGCCGGGGTAGCGTAGCCCAGCGACGAGTGGGGCCGCTCGGTGTTGTAGTCGTCGACCCAGCGGGCCAGGATCGAGCGGGCCTGACCGATGGTGAAGAACAGCGTCTCGTTGAGCAGTTCGTCGCGCATGCGACCATTGAAGCTCTCCACGAACCCGTTCTGCGTCGGCCGACCCGGCGCGATGTAATGCCACTCGACGCCCACGTCGCCGCACCATGCGAGCACCGCGTTTGAGGTGAGTTCGGTCCCATTGTCGCTGACGATCATCTTCGGCCTTCCGCGCTCGGCGATCAGATCGGTCAATTCGCGCACCACCCGCCGGCCCGAGATCGACGTGTCCACCACCGCCCGGAGGCATTCGCGCGTCACGTCGTCGACGATGTTGAGCACGCGGAACCGGCGGCCGGTCACGAGCTGGTCGTGCACGAAGTCCAGGCTCCAGCGCTGGTTGGGGAGCGCCAGCATTGGCGCGGGCGCCCGGCTGCCTGTAGCGCGCCTTCGTCCCTTCCGGCGCCTGACCGTCAGCCCTTCCTCGCGGTAGAGCCGCTGGGTCTTCTTGCGGTTGATCGTGATGCCGTCCCGGCGAAGCAGGATATGCAGCCGCCGATAGCCGAACCGCCGGCGCTGCTGCGCCAGCTCGCACAGCCGCGACCGCAGGTCGCCATCATCTGCCCGGCACGAGCGATACCGCATGCTCGTGCGGTCCGCCCCGATGACCATGCACGCCCGCCGCTCGCTCATCCGCAGCGTCGCCCGGAGATGTGCGACCGCTTGCCGCTTCGCGGCGGGCGTCACCACTTTTTTGACAGCAGGTCTTTCAACCCCGCGTTGTCGAGCATCGTGTCCGCGAGCAGCCGCTTGAGCCGCGCGTTCTCCTCTTCGAGCGACCTCAGACGCTTCGCGTCGGATACCTCCAGGCCGCCGAACTTCGCCTTCCATGCATAGTAGGTCGCGCTCGACATGCCGTGTTTGCGGCACAGCTCCGTCACCACTGCACCCGCCTCGGCCTCCTTAAGGATGCCGATGATCTGCTCTTCCGAAAACTGCTTCCGCTTCATTCCGTCCGTCCCTTCGAGGGCCGGTTTCTAGTTCCAAGTGGATGAAGAAACGGGGGTCACGTCAGTGCCCGACTGGAAGGGAGGGGATCATGCGCAACGTCCGCAAGTCAACAATTTCGTGACATAATCCCTTTCCGTAACGCCGTCGCCAAGTGTCGGTCTGAGAAAATTGCAATCAGGAACAAGTCGCGGAGAAAAGGTGTCGAGCGGGAGGTGAAAAACCTTCTTCTTACCGTCTGCGATCACGGCCGACATTTGTTTTTGGGAGGTTTACTTGTTCTGAAAGAATTGGCAGGAGAGCGGTGACCGACATGCTCACAACCGATCGCAGCAACGGCGTTCCGTCTGCATGTTCAATTCTGACCTCTATAGCAGTGTTCGTCTTGCCTGCGTAAATTTCATCGAGCGCCATAGCAGCAGCGCTTTGGACGGCTGTGGCGAGCGCGTCCTCAGGCTGATCATATTCGATACCGTCATCGCGCGACCGAAACTCCGAGCTGATGGCGTGAATGTAGAGCTTCGACATAGCGCAGGCCTCACTAGAGGCGCAGACGCTCCGGTCCACAGCCGTCAGCGCCTCTGAAACATCGGCCGACGATGACCTGTTATGTGCAAAGTTTAATGGCAGGGCAATGTCGATAGTTAAGGTCTGGCATGCCTATTTCAGGCGCTTGTGCAGGTAGTTGGCATCGAAGCCGGATATGTGTGTCAGGGCGGCAGGGTCCTTGATGCGCAATACGCCTCGGCTCAGCTCGATCGCACCCGAGCGTCGCAGCTCCTGGAGAATGCGGTTGATGTGGACCGGCGTCATACCAAGTGCATCAGCCAGCACCGCCTGTGGAAGCGGCAACTCCATGGTGGTGCCGTCGCTCAGCTCGATGCGAACCGCCCGAAGGAACAATTCCAGTATCAAATGGGCGACCCGCTCGACACTGGAGCGACGACCCAGGCTGACAATCCAAGCGCGCAGCGTCCCCTCATCAATAAGCTGTGCCACATACATCGCGCACGCAATGCGGGGGTAGGACGTCATCATCTCGTTCATGTCCGCGCGGTTGATCGTTGCGATCGAGGCCTCGGTGACGGTTTGGATGCTATGGTCCATCTCGGCGAGCATATTGGCATGCAGGTCGCATGCGTCACCAGGCATGAGAAAGGCCATGATCTGGCGGGTGCCACTCGGTAGAACCTTGTAGCGGAAGGCCCAACCCTCCAACACCACCAGTACCGGACCCGGCGGATCACCCTCGCGGATCAGATCTTTTCGTGATCTGATGGTTTTCGGGTGCGCGGTGACGCGCTCCAATGCGCGCAGTTCAGGCTCGCCGAGCTCGGCAAGTTTGCGCAGCTTTTCGATGAAACGGTTACTCATCGGGGTAGCGTACCTATGAGCAAGCAGTCTTTATATTGCCACAGAACATTGCATTTAATCAATAAGATATCAGTCGTCACATGGATGGCTTTGCCTCATCATGGCACCTTTCCGGCAATCCGGGTGGTTCTCCCATGGCACACAGCACATCGACGGAAACGCTCCGGGCAGAGGCGCAGACACTGAGAGGCTGTCTTGTACGGCTCGATCAGGAGCAAATCGGCCAACCGGCTGTCTGCTACATCGAACATGCCGCAAATCTTCTGGACGAAGAGGCAAGGTTGATCATTGCTGGTGATGCCGGCAATTGCTCAAGTCCAATCCTTTGAGCAATTTTGGCCGCAACGACAGTAATCTGTGATAATGTTGGGAGTTATCAGATATGACCGCAGCGGGTGCTTTCGAAGCGGCCGCGATCAGCGTTGTCAGGCAGCGGCAAATGTTCCGTTTCGGAGCAGTGTACTTTCCTACAGGCTTATAGCGGAGATGCTGCCGTGACATTGGAAAATGATTGGGCCTATTATCAGCGTCGGGCGCAACAGCAGCTGTTCATTGCGAGCCGTGCCACCGACCCGGCGATCAAAGCCATTCATCTCGACCTGGCTGCGCGCTACGCGACCCTAAGTGAGCTTGCGGCCCGCGAGGCCTCCGGCAAGGGGCCCAATACAACGTCTTCTATAGAGCTCGCAATTGGCCGCTAAACGCGTTCACGTTTGCCCGGGCGCTTCTACGCCTCGTTCGGCGAGCCAGGTGCCGAGTGACGGTTATTGCCGGGCGGCGTGGCAAGCCGTGTGCCGTTCGCAAGCCGTGATAAATGTGGACGGGTCAAATTTGATCTTCGATCGGTGAGGAATCTTTTGGAGCAACGGCCCTTTCCAGTTCCCGGCAATGAGGCCGAACGTCTTGCCGAGTTGGCAGCTTATCAAATTCTCGACACCGCGTCGGAGCAGGTGTTCGATGACGTGGTCAGGCTGGCGCAGAGCCTGTTTGAAGTCGCTACCAGCACGGTCTCGCTTATCGATGCCGAACGGCAGTGGTTCAAGGCTCGCGTCGGGCTCGAGGCCTGTGAAACTGGCCGGGACGCTGCTTTCTGCGGGCACGCCATTTTAGAGGGCGAGGTCATGGTGGTGCCCGATGCCGCCGCAGACGCGCGCTTTGCCGACAATTCACTGGTCACGGGGCCACCACATATCCGGTTTTACGCCGGAGCACCGTTGACCACCCCGGCTGGTTTTAACATTGGCACCTTGTGCATCTTTGATCCCGCGCCAAGACCCGGTGGGTTTAGCGGGCAGGAGCGCGCCCACCTGACCATGCTTGCCGATATGGTAATGGAGCGTCTTATAGCTCGCCGTCTGCGACTGGAACGACAGCAGGAAGCTGAGCAGGTGCGATCGGTAGCCGAACGGCTAAGCGACGCGGCATCGCAGCTTGAACAACAGGCCAAGGAATTGTCCGCGCTGGCGGCCGATGGCGAGCTGCGCGCTGATGCGGCGGGTCAGGGTGTCGGGCAGCTTGTCCTCATGGGCGGCGAGGTTGAGACAATATTGAAAGGAGTTGCCCGCGACATCGAGCATGTCTCGGATGATACTGAAACGATGCGGGTGACTGTCTCGGGTCTCGGATCTCATCTCGAGGGAATCGGTTCAGTTGCCGGCGAGATATCTGCCATTGCGTCGCAGACCAAGATGCTCGCACTAAATGCGTCAATCGAAGCAGCAAGAGCCGGAGACAGCGGCAGAAGCTTTGCCGTGGTGGCAAACGAGGTTCGCCTATTGGCAGGGGCGACTGCGGAAGCGACAGATCATATTTTGAGTGAACTGCGGGCGATCGAGCAAACAGTCACGCGGGCCGTCGAACGATGCGACAAACTCGCCGAACGTGTCGAATCCATGCAAGCGAGCTCTGGCAGGATCAAGGCTACGGCAGGTCTACAGAGCGCAACCCGAGCGCATGTGGGCGAAGAGATCGGCGATGCAGTTTTCGCCGTCCGCCAGATCGGTGCCCGCGCCAGGATTGTGGATGAACAAAGTGAGTCTGTACTCAGCGAGGTCATCGCTTTGCGACGGCATGCCGATAGTTTGATGCAACGTTA
This sequence comes from Sphingomonas insulae, assembly GCF_010450875.1. Classification (NCBI taxonomy): domain Bacteria; kingdom Pseudomonadati; phylum Pseudomonadota; class Alphaproteobacteria; order Sphingomonadales; family Sphingomonadaceae; genus Sphingomonas; species Sphingomonas insulae. Next base: position 14,598 of record NZ_CP048421.1, on the reverse strand, counting down.
CCTACAGACACCAAATCAATAATATATCTTTCGTTATCTTAGCCCTATATGGCGGAATGACCATGTTTTAGACGTCCGGAAGTTAAGAAATAGGCGACACGATAAAACTGTACCGCTCAGGCTTAAATTAAAGACGCTCCCGGTTGCAACCGGCACATCTCGATTGTTTATTTTGCCAAGGGGTCCCTCACGTCTGCTGTGTTCGCATCAATGACACGGTAGTACTAATGGCAAAGGGCATTCAGCGCACGATGAGCCTGCGGGTGCCCGGATCACGCCGCCAAGCGGACGGTGCTGTTCCCGGGGCGCTGCCCTATATTTGCCCACGGAACGATAAGCTCTTCCAGAAGGTTCTCGATTAGGGCTCATGGAACAGGGTGAATTTAGATGAAGCGACACGTCATTTTGGGTTTGGCGATGCTCGGCTGTTCCACTGCCGTGCTCGCACAGTCGAGCAACTCAGTGAACGCGGCGCCACCATCTCCGCCGTCCGCGGTAGCGGCCCAGCCGCCTAAGGCTGCAGCCGACATGCAGATGGTGCTTGACCAACTTCCGTTGCTCGGCGCCAAGCCGATCGAGACGCTGACGCCGGTCAAAGCCCGCATCCAGCCGTCCGCAGCGGACGCAGCCAAAGCCGTAATGCGCACGAAGGGTATGTCGACCGCACCTGACCCGGCGATGACGACGCGGGACCTGCCTTATGGCAGCGATCCGATGCAATATGTGCGGATCTATAAGCCGGCGAATGCGACCGGCGCGCCGATGCCCGTGATCGTCTACTATCATGGCGGCGGTTGGGTGATCGCCGACGTCAACACCTACGACGCCGCCCCGCGCCTGCTGTCGAAGCAGCTCAATGCGATCGTCGTATCGGTCGAGTATCGACACGCGCCCGAGTTCAAATTCCCGGCGCAGCACGACGACGCGTACGCAGCGTACGACTGGGTTCTTCAGAATGCACAGAGCTGGGGCGGCGATACGAGCAAGCTGGCGCTCGCCGGCGAAAGCGCGGGCGGCAACCTTGCTGTCGCAACTGCGATCCATGCACGTGATAGCAAGCTGACCATGCCGGTCCACGTCCTGTCAGTCTACCCGATCGCAAACAGCAGCATGATTCTGCCCTCCCGGACCGATGCCGCCAACGCCAAGCCGCTCAATACGGCGATGTTGAAGTGGTTCGGCTATTATTATACGAATACGATGGCGGACATGCAGGACCCCCGCTTGAACCTAGTGGGCGCAAACTTACGCGATCTTCCGCCCACGACGATCGTCAACGCACAGATCGATCCACTCCGCTCGGACGGGGAAACGCTTGCTGCCGCGATGAAGTCGGCAGGCGACAAGGTCGAGCAGCGTACCTTCCCCGGCGTGACGCACGAGTTCTTCGGCATGGGGACGGTGGTCCGCGGTGCCTATGACGCCAATGCCTACGCCATCGCTCGCCTCAAGGCCGCATTCGGCATCCGCAACTGATTTCAAAGGAACTGTGATGAAACTTCTGATGATGTCCGCAGCGCTTGCCACCATCGCGATCGCGGCCCCTGCTGCGGCGCAGGTGATGACGCCTGCTGAGTATGTGATGGCGGCCGGCGCTGGCGATCTCTACGAAATTACCTCCAGTCAGGTGCTGCTCGAGACGACGCAGGATCCCAAGCTGCGCTCCTTCGCGCAGATGATGATTACCGATCACACGAAGAGCACTGCCGACGTGAAGGCGGCCGCCGCCCGTTCGCGCGTGAAGGCGATGCCGCCGAAGCTCAACCCGCTCCAGCAGGAGCTCATCACCGAACTGCGGGCTGAGCAGGGACCAGCGCGAGACGCTGCCTATGTTGCACAGCAGAAGGCGTCACATGGGCAGGCACTCAACGTGCAAAAGGCCTACGCGATGGAAGGTACCGCGCCGGCGCTTAGGGCTGTAGCTGTGACCATCGTACCTGTGGTCGAGCACCACATCATGGAACTTGGGTCGATGTAATACCATCGAAAAACGGCTTCCCGTCTTTCGATAAAAAAAGAGGGGGCGTGGCGGATGATGTAACGCCCCTCTTCCTTGAAAGCAACTCAACGGGCAGCATGCCACTGATCCGTGCCGTTCATGATCGGCTTGGCCATTCCCGAAACTCGATCGTTTCGATACAGCCCACGACCGACGGGCGCGCTGACGCTGACTGCACGCCTCCCGTTCCGAATATGCATGAATGTCTGAAGCTGGGAAGCAGCAGAGATTGCGCGAATGACCGGTTGTGGGTCACAGTGCCTGTATGACGAACGGCGGCAGACTTGCGACGACAGGTCGCGCAAGGAGATACCCTTGGCACAGGGATATACCGAGGTCACGCAAGGTGCAAAGCTCGGCTGAGGTTTCGATGCCCTCGGCGATACAGCGGATGCCCAGCGCTTCGGCGATACGCGCTACCCCGGCAACGATCACCTGCCGCGACGTCGAGCTATCAATTCCTCTGATGAGAGCCATATCCAGCTTTAGCATGTCGGGGCGAAGGTCGGCGAGCAGGCCAAGGCCGGCGTAGCCCGCTCCGAAGTCGTCGATGGCGGTGGTGAAGCCGCGGGCCCGATAAGCGTCGATAATGCGCTGGACGTGCGCCACGTCGTCCATGCGTTCGTTCTCGGTGAATTCAAACATCAGCCGACGCGGGTCGAAGCCCACCCGCTTCGCCGCGGCCAGCGATGCCCGGATGCACGCATCCGGCTCGTAGACGGCGTTCGGCATGAAGTTGATCGAGAGCTTGGCGTCATCCTGAGGCGCGAAAAGCCGGCCGGCCAGCTCGATCGCCTTCACGCGACATGCCTGGTCGAACTTGTAGACCATCTCGGCGGAAACGCTGGACAGGATTTCGCCGGCCGTCTCACCAGCGACGCCGCGTACGAGTGCTTCGTAGGCGAACACGCGCCCGGCGCGAATGTCGACGATCGGCTGGAATGCCATGGTGATGTCGATCGGTAGCGGCGTGCCGCTGCGACAACCGGTGCAGGCATCGTTCAGCAACACGGGCTTCGACCGCCCTATATCGCGAGTGCTGATGAGTGAATGCATCATGCCCAGTCTTCCAGTTTGCCCATGGCGTTGCGTGGCAGGGCGGGCCCGAAGCGCCAGTTCCGGGGGCGTTCCGCAACGGACAGACGATCCGCCGCGGCGCGTTCGAGTGCGTTCAACAGTTCGGCTTCATCGTGCTGCGCGTCGGGCACGATGAAGGCTTTCAGCCGACCGTTGCTACCCACTCGAACCGCAATCTCGGCCACGCCCTCAATCCGGCACAGCACGTCGGCGACCCGACCGAGCCAAACGTTGTGGCCGCCGACCTGCACGGCTCCATCGCGCCGGCCGATGGGACGGATGCGTCGATCACCAACCCGTTCGATATGATCCGGCAGGGCATGACGTGCGCCCTTCTCATCAAGGATCTGCCAGTCGCCTTCGTGCTCCGACAGATGCCAGCGGTGCAGCAGTTGATAGGCCGTGGCCGGCCATTCACGAACGGCAATCCCACCGGTTTCCGACGATCCATAGATGTCGATAAGACGCGCCAGGCCGGCCGCCAGCAGGTCGCCGGCTTGCGCGTCCGGCAATGGTGCTGCCGAACTGACGCCGACGATGTCGTCGGGCAAGCAGCGCGTAAGCCGCGCGATGGCCCGCCACTGGTCCGGCACCGCCACGACGAGATCGCCGGGGAGAAGATCCAGAGCTGCGCCGGCTTGGCGAACGACGACGGGAACGTTGAGAATGGCGGGCAGGATCGCCGTCCAGATGATCCCGTAAAGATGATGCGCCGGGACGAGGGTCACTACACGGCGTCGCCCCAAACATAGCTTTGCCAGGTCGCGCGCTTCCATGACGAGCTCCGACATTGCATGCGTGCAGGGCACGGGTAATCCTGTCGAGCCCGAGGTAGTGACGGTGATCCTGCCGTCACCCGTAGCGTGCCGTTGCATGATCCAGTCGATCCATGCCCCGACTGTCTGCGGCGGCTCCTTGCCCGGCGAGGCTTCATCGAGGTCGAATGCCTCCGCGAGTGCCCCAAGCGCGCCCATTTGTTCGAGCGAGTCAAGCCCAAGGCCTTCGTCGCCGATTGCCATCGTTTCCGGCCAGTCATGCGGCATCGGCAGGTCACGACCACGCTGGCGACGCACCTCTGCCGCGACGACCGCGCAGGCTATCTGGCGCAGGACCGTGCGCGATGGCGCCGACGTCATGCGGCGCAGGCCTGCGGCCGATAGACCTGATTCCGGCCAGCGTTTTTCGCGGCGTAAAGCCGTTCGTCGGCCAGTTTGATGAGCGTATCGATCGATCCGCCCGCTTCGTCCAGCGTGGCAATGCCAAGGCTGGCGGTAGCGGTCAGCGCGCCGTGCTGGGTGTTGATGTGGAGGGCTGCGATCGCCTCGCGCATCTGCTCGGCAAGGGCGAGAGCCTGATCCTGATCATGGCGTGGCAACAGTGCGCCGAATTCCTCGCCACCCAGCCGGGCGAAAATGCCACGGGGCGGCAACAGACCTGCACAGGCCGTCACGACCTTACACAGCAGCGCGTCGCCTGCCGGATGGCCATAGGTGTCGTTGACTGCCTTGAAATGATCAAGGTCGAGGACGATCAGCGACAGCGACTGGCGCAACTCGCGCCAATGTGCGTGCTCGCGTTCCATGACATTGGCGAAATGACGGCGATTGGACGCGCCGGTCAGGTGATCGCAGGTGAGAAGACGGCGCATGTCTTCTGCGGCGGCCTCACGCCGTGGTACCTCGCGCAGCACGACAGAATAGCCGGTCGGTTCAAGTCCGTCCCCGTCCGATCGCGCAACAACGAGGCGCTGGCACCAATAGCGTTCGCCATCGGCGCGGTTCTGCCACCCTTCCTGCAGATGCCATCCGTCCCTGCCGGCAATTTCCAGCTGCTCATTCAGCTGCAGGTCGCCCCCGGTACCATCGTTGGCGAGGATATCGGCCAGATGGCGACCTACGACGGCCGCATTGTCATGCCCGGTCTGGTGCGTGAAGCACGCACCGGCGGAGGCGATCTGACCGTCCGACGTCAGAGCGAGCGAGGCATAGGCGTTGACCCCGTCGAGCAGGGTCGCAAACCACGTGTCCGCCTGGCGGAGTCGCTCCTCCTGCACCACCTGATGGCTGATATCGGACAGCGTGACCATCAGTCGGTCGGGGCCAAGCTTCACGATCGTACAGGCCAAGACCGTCGGTGCCTGCGTGCGCCGGCCGCGACCCAGATCGACGAAGATCCGGTGACCATCGCAGATCTTGCCGGTTGCAGGTGTGTAGGTCGCAGCAAGGCTACGCAGCTCGGGCGCGTGCTGCTCGAATGCTGCAAACAGATTGCTGGCATCGCGGGGCCCGGCCAGCGGCAGCAGGTGCTGCATGGCGTGCGGATTCATCAGCCCAATGTCGCCGGCAAGGTCGCATTCGATCAGTCCGACCGGACAGGCGTAGAGGAATTCGAGGAGCTGCTCCTCACTCGACTTTTCGGTCATGGCGCCGGTCTTATCGTTCGATGAGGATGTAGTGGCGCGGCATGCCGGGATCCGCCAGAAGCCGCAGGCGGACCTTCGTCGGACGCATCCGCAACGTCAGCAAATAAGGGACGATCTCATCAAGCTGCGGCTCGTCGACGAACCGCTGCGCGACCATGAAGTTGTTCATGCATTGCGCGACCGCATCGAAGAAGGGCACACCGACCACTGTCGACGGGTCGAGGCCAGACATGCGCGCCTCAGTCGCATTGTATCGCTGCACAATGGTGTCCGGCCCGAAGCCAAGCGCTCCGTATGGCAAGGCGTCCAGCTCTTCGACGCTCATTGCCTCCAGCGCGGACAGGGTGACAGCTTCGAAACTTGCTTCTTTCATCGACACGGTCAGGCTCCTCGGACAAGGGTACATGCCGGAAGAGGCTTAAATATACGCTAAGGAATCCGAGGCTTACCATCGCAAGGTGTGGGGGGCAGCGTTCTGTGGTTCACCGACGTGCTGCCATCAGTCCATCCAAGGCATCGGCCGGTTATCCGTGCTTTCTCGATCCATTCCACAAGTGAATTGCCTTGCAAAGGCGTCGTTTACCTCTGTTTATAGCCAAACTTTCAAAGCAGCTGAACAAACGACAGAATTTGCGGCAGGCTACATCGCGGTAAACGACAGAAACTAGGTCGTGGTGGTTTAGGGTCGGATCCGCCTCCGCCCACCTAGCGCCATTCAAGGCATTAAAAAATGGTGATCGTTACATCGCGGCGATGGGTTGCTGAGGACGTTGCTCAGCTAATGGCCCGCTAATTCGAGATTGCGGCGCATCTGTTGTAAGCCGCGGCGTATCCAGCTCTTCATTGTGCCGATCGGCACGCAATGGCGTTCGGCAAGCTCGGCATAGGTAAAGCCATGGAAGAACGCGTTGCGGATCGCATCACCCTGATGGCTTTCCAGTGCGGCAAGCGACGCGAAAATCCCCCGCGATGCCTCATCGAGCAGCATTCCCGCCTCGGTATCAATCGCTGGGTCAGGCAGGTCGGGCGCGTTGTCGAGCGGCAAGGCGGCCTGTCTTGTCTGATTGCGGCGCCAGTCGATTGCCCGATTGCGGGCGATGGTTGTCAGCCAGCTGATCGGACTGCCGAGACACGGGTCATACGATCCTGCGCGCTTCCAGACGATCATGTAGACATCGTGTAGCACGTCTTCGGCAGCGGTGCGGTCCCCGCAAACGCGCAGGCATATGCCAAACAGCTTGGCCGATGTCAGAACGTACACCGTACGAAATGCATCCTGTTCCCCCTGACCTGTTCGGACCAACTGCTCGATCAGGTGCAGCCTCGGCTCGCTGACGGCCGACTGCGTCAGAACAGAGCCGGTATTCGCTCTCCGATATGTTTCAGAGGGAGAAGCCGAGATCGATCGCATCAAAGTGACCGCCGGTAGCGCCCTGTGTAAAAAACGATCTGACGAACGCTCTGACGGCTGTGCCATCGGCCCCTCATGTGAACGCAGGAGAGTGGAGACCTCAGCACATAATTTTTGCATGTGCCGAGGGCGGTGGGAGAGCGCTGCTCTCCCGCATGGTTTCAATCGACCGTCATGGCCTTTGCGGGAACATCCCCAAGCGAACGTGGCTCGTGCATCGGGCACCCGTTGAATTCGCCGCGAAATTTGGCGGACGCCTCATAGGTCGGCTTGCGCGCCCGGTTAACGCCCCCGATCGGCTGATGCGCAGCAAGACCGTGCCACGGGCTGAATGCGATCGCCTTGTCCTGACCATCGCTGGCGCCATGCTCCCAGCTGATCTGCGCAGGAGCGGTAAGGAGGGCAATCGGGACAAACGGGCTTTTCTTCTCATCCCAGACCACCGAAGCATCCTCGATCGGCATCTTTTCCAAGTCCGTGCAAAGCTGGACCCGCAGCTCCCACACGCAGTCCTGCTCGATAAGCACCTCTCCCAGATCCTCGCGCAGGGCATCGGGGCGACCCGAGGTTTCGACCTTGTCGCCCGTCAGCGCCGTCATGTTCTGCGAAACCGGTGCCAGCGAGAGCTTGGCGATATAGTCGCCGTAGCGAAACGGCACCTGCGTGAAATAGGTCTCGCCCAACGGGTGAGTGTTCGGCGCACCACCCAGCGTCTCGACCGTAGGGCTCTGGACCCCGATCGTTTCGAGTGCGGCGTCAACTACCTGTAACGTCGCCGACAGCGCCTTCTTCAGACCCTCGCCCGTATCAGTGGTCTTGGCCAGCATCTTCAGATTGGCGAGGAACGCCTTGGGCGTAGGGGCGGCAAAGGCAGGGCCGTTGACGAAAACAAAATCCTGCGTGGCGTCCGTCTCGGAACCCGGCAGGCGGTCGCCAGAAACGTCGAACAGTTTGATCGCTACCCCGCGCGGTACACTGATGCTGTCGTCGAGAATATCGCCCGGCAACGTTGAGAACCGCATGAGCACATCGTAGGAGCCCGACGTGGCAAAAAGCCCCTGCGCCAGCGGTGCCGTCAACCCGGGCAGAACTTCGATCCGGCCCTTCACGATGGCGTGCGCCTTGGCATGGACGCCGCGCACGGCCGAACCATAATCCTTGGCAGTCTGCTCCTGAATAAGATGGAACTGCTCGTTCAGGCCCCTGATGGTTTCCCCCTCATCCGCCTCCGGCTTTTCGATAGCCGTCGTGTAACGGATCGCTGAATGGGAGATCGTGTCGGCCATGAGGATTCTTTCGCTGGAGATGCGCCTGGCCTGCACTGCTGACACAGTCGTTATTAGCCCAAACGCGTGACCGCAGAGGAAGCTACACAAGGCTAGAAATTTCTTTGTCCCGTGCCCTCGAGCACGCGACCGATCAGCTTCTCATTCGAACAAGATAATCGCCCGGAGCGCAGATCAGGCCGGTGTTACCACCGTGAATTGTCATGGCCGAAGCGCTGACATCCCTTTTCGCGAGGTTCACATCTTCGAAAGGCCGGGTCAGGTCCGTTTCGTAAAGCGTGACCGACCATCCGATGAACGGCCACCCCTTGCACGCCTGTCGTGCTCGTCCAGATAAACAAACGTCTTTTGTGAAGAACAACCGTCGGTGCGTTGTAAGACCGTCTGATCATTTGTCTTTCATCCGGGCTGTCGCCGCATATCCGGCCTTTACATCTCCAGGTTCGAGCGCGGTGTGATGAATTCGGCCGGTACAGTCGAGATAAGACGCAATCGGGCCAACGAACTGAACGGGGACTGTTCGCTAGTAGGAGGCAGTGAATAAAAGGAGAGACGAAAACGCTGACAACCCTTAATTGCGGTTCGCGTTACATGACATCTCTATCGTTGCGGGTGCGGTAGCGCAGGCGTGCTAGGGGCAGGGGTGCTCCGGTCTGTGCCAGCGGCACGCACTTGCTTGAATGCTAACGATCAATGACACGGTGACCTCGTGCACGATCCCTAGTTTACTTCTGACGGTGCGGGCGCGTTGCTCCGCGGACTTGCTGCTGCGTCTGCGGGCGGGCAAAATTTTTGGTCTAGTACCCGCGCAGTCTGCGTAGGAAACAGTCGCAGCGTGACCGGTTAATCACTTAAATCTAGATTTTCACCAAAGCGGGTGAACACCCCGCAGCGATATTTGCCCGCTTGGAAGAGTTGCTATAGCGGCGCCGCCCTCGCCGCGACGAGGGCAGCGCTTTGACCTATTTCTCTTCGTGGCCAGTACCCGGCTCGGTTGTTTTGGGCGCCTTGCCATCCTCCACGCGACCTTCGTTTCGAAGATCGCGTCCTTCCTGGGCTTTTGCCTTTCCTTCGGGCGTATCCTTGTGTTCGTTCATCTCTTCCTTGACGAACCCAGCGGCCTCCTTGGCCTTCCCTTCGATGCTCATGATCAGTCCTTTCGGTAACTCACGATCCCGTGGTCCGATCAAAACCGCTGGGGAGGAAGTTTGGTTCAACGGATCGACAGGAATCGTCCTTGTCAATGAGGCGCCTGGATCGAAGCGCCGACTGTCATACTGCACTCAAGTCGCCTTTTTGGTATCGCTGCGAGTTCGTGCGACGGCAGACGAAACGACCTATCGCCTATCCAGCGCGTTCGTCGCCGAGCACCCTGCGAAGAGCGATGCGCTGCTATTCTATCAGGCGCCCAATCAGGCGGTGACAGTCCAGACGGATCAGCGCAAATACGCCTAATCTCACTACAACATTACCGTCGTCAGCCCGAAGCCTCGAAGGATCAACCCATGGCCGATCAAAAGGACCTCCCGCACGATACCGGGCCCGCGGGCGGATGGGGGTCCATGAAGGGGATGTCGCGGATCTTTGGCGAAACATGGCCGGCTGGCGGCTCGTTGCGCAGCCTGGGTCGGCTGAACAAGCCAAAGGGCGTGATGTGCGTGTCATGTGCGTGGCCCAAGCCTGCAAATTACTCGGCATTCGAGTTTTGTGAGAATGGCGCAAAGGCGACGATGTGGGAGCAGACCAAGGCCCGCTGCACGCCGGCATTCTGGGAGGACGAGGCGCACACCGTCACTGCGCTCAGGGACTGGAAGGACCACGACCTTGAGTTGACCGGGCGACTGACCCATCCGCTGCGCTATGATGCCGCGACCGATCGCTATGTCGCGGTGAGCTGGAACGAGGCGTTCGCGGCGATCGGGGCGACGTTGCGCGGCATCGATCGGAAGAGCGCGGTCTTCTATTCCTCAGGCCATGCCGGGCTCGAGGCCTCCTATCTCTACGCGTTGCTGGCGCGGACCTATGGCAACAACAATCTGCCGCAGAGTTCGAACATGTGTCACGAGACGACCTCGGTTGGCCTCACCAAGGTGATCGGCTCGCCGGTCGGCACGATCGTCTGGGACGATCTTGCGCAAACCGATGCCTTCTTCTTCTTCGGGCAGAACCCCGGGACGAACAGCCCGCGTTTCCTTCATCCGCTCAAGGACCTGAAGGACCGCGGCGGCAAGATCGTCACGTTCAATCCGGTGATCGAGCAGGGCCTCGTATCGTTTGTCGATCCGCAGAGCCCGACCGCGATGCTGACCGGCAAGGAGACGAAGATCTCCGACCAATATCATCAGCTCAAGGCAGGCGGTGATGTCGCGGCGATCCTGGGGCTATGCAAATGTGTCGTCGAGGCGGATGACGCCGCAAAAGCCACGGGCAAGGCCGAGATCATCGATCATGCCTTCGTTGAGCAGCACACCACCGGCTTCGATGCGTTCATCCAGTCGTGCCGAGACGTCACCTGGGCAGAGATCGAGCAAGAGTCTGGGCTCACCCAGGCAGCGCTGCGCGAGGCGGCCGACGTGTACATCGCGGCAGAAAAGGTGATCGGCGTCTACGGCATGGGTCTGACCCAGCATACGCACGGCGCGCTCAACATCGCGATGCTGGTCAATCTGCTGTTGCTGCGCGGGAACATCGGCAAGCCCGGCGCCGGGTGCTGCCCGGTGCGCGGGCACAGCAACGTCCAGGGCCAGCGGACGGTTGGCATCGCCGAGAAGACCAAGCTCGTTCCGCTCGACAAGCTGAAGGCGCTGTTCGACTTCGATCCGCCGACCGAGGACGGCGTCAACATCGTCGATGCGGTCGAGGGGCTGTTCGCGGGCAAGGTGCGGGCATTCGTATCGCTGGGCGGTAATCTGGTTCGTGCCGTTCCCGATCAAAAGCGCATGGAGGAAGCCTGGGCGGGACAGGACCTCACCGTCATGATCTCGACCAAGCTCAATCGCAGTCATCTCTTTCCGGGCAAGCAGGCGTATATCCTGCCATGCCTGGGTCGTTTCGAGCGTGACGAACAGGCGAGCGGCAACCAGTCGATCACGACCGAGGACAGCTTCTCGATGATCAACGCCTCGATCGGTCATAGCGAGCCGGTGTCGGATGCGGTCAAAAGCGAGCTCGCTATCGTCACCGGCATCGCCAAGGCGGCAGTCGACCCGACTGCCGCCCTCAAGTGGGATGAATGGACCGCCGACTATTCGCTGGTCCGCGATCTCATCGAGCGGACCTATCCCGACGATTTTCGCGACTATAACGCGCGGATGTACGAGGCTGGCGGCTTCTACCGTGGCAACGGGGCGCACGAGCGGGTCTGGAAGACCCCGGAGGGCAAGGCGGTGTTCACGACGCCGGGACAGCTCAATTCACTGGGATTCCAGGACGCGCCGGGGCGCTACCGATTGATCACCATGCGCTCGAACGATCAGTTCAATACCACGATCTACGGCTATTCCGATCGCTTGCGCGGTCTGGAAGGGTCGCGCGACATCCTGCTGATGTGCCCCGAGGATATCGCCGAGGCGGGGTTCCGCGACGGTCAGATCGTGACCTTGGTAACCGACGTCGATGACGGCCAGGATCGTCGCCTCGGCGGCCTGACGTTGACCGCATACAAGCTGCCGCGCGGGACGATCGCCTCCTATTATCCCGAATGCAACGTTCTGGTGCCGATCGGGCATCACGACCAGCTGTCCAAGACTCCGGCATCGAAGTCGGTGCCCGTCCGGGTGGAGGCGGAAGCTTGATCGCTTCCGGGACAGACAGGGTCGTCGGGAAGGCGTGGTGAGCGTGAATCGCTCGGACCCCTTTGGCGCGGCTGACTGATGCCGGCGTTTCCCCACTGGCTGCATCTTCTTGCAATTGTCTCGCTGACGGTCGCGGTTGCCTCGGCCGCGGTCATTGCCCTCGACGAGGTTCGGCGCCCGCAGAAAATGGGGGTGATGTACGCGGTCTGGTCGCTCACCGCGCTGTTTGGGAGCGTCCTCTGGCTGGCGGCCTATTACCAGTGGGGCAGGGGACCCGCCGACGGCGACTTCGATCGCCTGCCGGAGCAGCCATTCGCCGCGATCGTACTGAAGGGTGCCAGTCATTGCGGGGCGGGCTGTACGCTGGGAGACATCGTGGTCGAATGGACCGCGTTTGCCTTCCCCGCGATCGCGGTGTGGTTCGGCTATGGTAGTCTGTTCGCCGAGAAGACGTTCGCGATCTGGATCCCGGACTTCCTACTGGCCTTCCTGATCGGCATCGTTTTCCAGTATTTCGCGATCAAGCCAATGCGCGACCTCTCGGTCGGGCAGGGCATCTACCAGGCAGCCAAGGCTGACATCGCCTCGATCAGCGCGTGGCAGGTGGGGATGTACGGGATGATGGCGGTTATCCAGTTCCTACTGTTCCGCCCCCTATTCGGCGGGTTCGCTGCGGTAAACACGCCCGAATTCTGGTTCGCGATGCAAATCGCCATGATCGCCGGTTTCTGTACCTCCTTTCCGGTCAACTGGCTGCTGATCCGCGCTGGCGTGAAGGAAAAGATGTGATGCCGCGGCCACTTTGTCACACTTCTTCGGCCGGACGATACGTTTGACGACCCTCCGCTTACCCGCGACGGGCGCCATGACGATCCGGCGTTGGCTGGTTCGATGGTCGCGAAGCGCGTGCGCCGCGTCATCGATGCTGCTCTCCGGATGCGACGTGTTGAAGCTCGGCGTCGCCAACCACGCCGGGCCGGTGGCGGATAGCCAGTGGCACCTTTACCTGATCGTCGGCGCGGTATTGCTGTTCGTGGCCGGGCCAGTGCTCATTCTTACGCCGATCATGGCCTGGCACTATCGGCTTTCCAACAAGGACAGCGCATTCAAGCCCAAATGGGATTTTTCCTGGCCGTTGGAAGCGCTGATCTGGCTGCCTCCGGCCGGCATTGTCATCGCACTTGCCGTCGTGCTCTGGACGTACACCCATGATCTTGACCCGTACCGGCCAATCGCGTCTGCCGAGCCCCCGCTCGAAGTGCAGGCGGTGGCGCTCGATTGGAAATGGCTCTTCATCTATCCTGCCGAGGGTATCGCGACGGTCAACGAACTCGATATCCCCGTTGGCCGCCCGGTCCATATCAGCCTGACGAGCGGGACCGTGATGCAGTCGCTGATGGTGCCCCAGCTTGCCGGGCAAATCTACGCGATGGCCGGGATGAAGACGCAGCTGAACCTCGCCGCCAGCCGATCCGGTATCTTCCACGGCCAGAACACCCAATTCAACGGCCGGGGCTTTCAGGACCAGAAATTCGACGTCATCGCCCGGACGGCGCCGGACTATCGGCGGTGGCTGGCGCAGGTCCGAGCGCGCGGCGTGCCGCTGGACGCAGACGGCTATGCGCGCCTGTCGAACAGATCGGTCGTCCGGCGACCCTTGTTCTTTTCGTCGACGCCTCCAGGCCTCTTCACACACATTCTCCAGCACGCACCGGACATGACACGATGATGGACGGTATCTGGCCGGCAGTGCTTGGCCGTTTCACCTGGAGCGCGTTGCCGTTCGTTCGGGCATGGCAAAATCCCACGATCAACGAGATCATTGGCGCGGGTGCGGCGATGATGGTGATCGTCGGCGCCGCGAGCGTCATTGCGCTGATCACGATAAAGGGCCGCTGGCGCTATCTGTGGCGAGAATGGCTGACCAGCCTCGACCATAAGAAGATCGGCATCATGTATGTCGTGCTCGCCTTCGTGATGCTGTCGCGCGCTCTCGTCGAGGCAGTGCTGATGCGCATGCAGCAGGCCGCGGCGGTCAACGCACCTGGCTTTGTCGAACCGGACCATTTCGCGCAGCTGTTCAGCACGCACGGCAGCATCATGATCTTTTTCATGGCCATGCCGTTCCTGACCGGCATCATCAATTACGTCATGCCGCTGCAGATCGGGGCCCGCGACGTCTCCTTTCCGCTGCTTAATTCGATCAGCCTGTGGCTGACCGGGGGTGCGGCGGGGCTGATAATGGTCAGCCTTGTGATCGGGCGCTTCTCGACCGGCGGCTGGAGCGGCTATCCCCCGTATACCGAGCTTGCGTTCAGCCCCGATGTCGGCCCGGACTATTGGATATGGGCGGTGACACTGGGATCGATCGCCTCGACGCTGTCGGGCCTCAATTTTGCCGTGACGATCTACAAGGAGCGGTGCCCGGGCATGACGTTCATGCGCATGCCGCTGTTCGTCTGGACGGCATTGTGCACCAGCATCCTCATGATCTTTGCCATGCCGCCGTTGACCGTGGCAACCGCGCTCCTCGCGCTCGATCGCTATGTGGGTTTCCACTTCTTCACGAACGATCTTGGCGGCAACATGATGAACTACGCCAACCTGTT
>NZ_CP048420.1 GCF_010450875.1 Sphingomonas insulae | reverse complement strand
GATGTGGGTCGGACGGTTCTTCGTCATCGTCCCCATGCTGGCGATCGCCGGCAGCCTCGCCGCCAAGAAGCACACGCCGGTCAGCGCGGGGTCGTTCCCGACCACCGGCGGCCTCTGGATCGGCCTGCTCGTCGGCATCGTGCTGGTGCTCGGCGGCCTCACCTTCCTGCCGAGCCTCGCGCTCGGTCCCATCGCCGATCATCTCGCCATGATCCGCGGCACCTTGTCCTGAGGGAGCGCCACCGATGGCACGCTCGACCGCAAAGTCCCTGTTCACCGCCGACCTGATCGTTCCCGCGATCGGTGACGCATTCCGCAAGCTCGACCCCCGCCAGCTGGTCCGCAATCCGGTGATGTTCGTCACCGCCTGCGTCGCGCTGCTGCTCACCGTGCTGCTCGGCATCGGCGCCGATGGCCTGACGATGGGCTTCAAGCTCCAGCTCGTCGTCTGGCTATGGCTGACCGTCCTGTTCGGCACGTTCGCCGAGGCGCTGGCCGAAGGGCGCGGCAAGGCGCAGGCCGCGTCCCTGCGCGATACCAAGGCCGACCTGCGCGCCAAGCTGCTCACCGGCGTCGGCGACACCTGGGAACTCGTCCCCGGCAGCCGGCTGTCGATCGGCGATGTCGTGCTGGTCGAGACCGGCGACCTCATCCCGTCGGATGGCGAGGTGATCGCCGGCGTCGCCTCGGTCAACGAAGCCGCGATCACCGGCGAAAGCGCGCCGGTGATCCGCGAGGCGGGCGGCGACCGCTCCGCCGTCACCGCGGGCACGCGCGTCATCTCCGACAGCATCCGCGTCCGCGTGACGGTCAACCCGGGACAGGGCTTCCTCGACCGGATGATCGCGCTGGTCGAAGGGGCGGAGCGGCAGAAGACGCCGAACGAGATCGCGCTGACCATCCTGCTGGTCGGCCTGACGATCATCTTCCTGATCGCGGTCGGCACCATCCCCGGCTTCGCCTCCTATGCCGGCGGGTCGATCCCGGTCGCGATCCTCGCCGCGTTGCTCATCACCCTCATTCCAACGACCATCGCGGCCCTGCTGTCGGCGATCGGCATCGCCGGCATGGACCGCCTCGTCCGCTTCAACGTGCTCGCCAAATCGGGCCGCGCGGTCGAGGCGGCGGGCGATATCGACGTGCTGCTGCTCGACAAGACCGGCACGATCACCATCGGCGACCGCCAGGCGAGCGAATTCCGTACCGTCGGCGGAGCGAGCGAGGCGGAGATGGCAGAGGCGGCGCTGCTCGCCAGCCTGGCCGACGAGACGCCCGAAGGTCGCTCGATCGTCGTGCTGGCGCGCGAACGCGGCATCGCCACCAGCACGCTGCCGACGGATGCGGAGGTCATCCCCTTCACCGCCCAGACCCGCATCTCGGGCGTCCGCATCGGCGACACCCTGGTGCAGAAGGGCGCGGTCGATTCGATCCTGCGCGCCAATCCCGGCCTTGGCGAAACCGCCGCGGCGACCGAATTGCGCCGCATCACCGACGCCATCGCCCGCGCCGGCGGCACGCCGCTGGCGGTGGCGAAGGAGGGCCGCTTGCTCGGCGCGATCTTCCTCAAGGACGTGGTCAAGGCGGGCATCCGCGAACGCTTCGGCGCGCTGCGCGTCATGGGCATCCGCACGGTGATGATCACCGGCGACAATCCGCTGACCGCCGCGGCGATCGCGGCCGAGGCGGGGGTCGACGACTTCCTCGCGCAGGCGACGCCGGAGGACAAGCTGGCGCTGATCCGCCAGGAACAGCAGGCGGGCAAGCTGGTCGCGATGTGCGGCGATGGCACCAACGACGCGCCCGCGCTGGCGCAGGCCGACGTCGGCGTCGCGATGAACACCGGCACGCAGGCCGCGCGCGAGGCGGGCAACATGGTCGACCTTGACAGCGATCCGACCAAGCTGATCGAGGTCGTCGGCCTCGGCAAGCAGCTGCTGATGACGCGCGGCGCGCTCACCACCTTCTCGGTCGCCAACGACGTCGCCAAATATTTCGCGATCATCCCGGCGATGTTCGTCGCGCTCTATCCCGGATTGGGCGTGCTCAACGTGATGGCGCTGGGGTCGCCGCAGTCGGCGATCCTGTCGGCGATCATCTTCAACGCGCTCATCATCCCCTGCCTGGTGCCGCTGGCGCTGAAGGGCGTCACCTATCGCCCGATGGCGGCGGGTCCGCTGCTCGCCCGCAACCTCGCCGTCTACGGCCTCGGCGGACTGCTGGCGCCGTTCGCCGGGATCAAGCTGATCGACCTCGCCGTCGGCGGGCTGGGGCTGGCGTGATGCATCGTGTCCCTCCTGTTCCCCGGCGAAGGCCAGGGCCCAATCGGGGGACGCTTATGGAAAGGGCAGCGCTCCGTCACCGCCGCCTTCCCAACTGGGGCCCGGCCTTCGCCGGGGAACTGAAGGTTACAAGGACTCTCTCATGACTTCCGATCTCACCACCGCGCTGCGTCCCGCGTTCGTCCTCACGATCCTGTTCGCAGCCTTGCTGGGGATCGGCTATCCGTTGGCGATGACCGGCATCGGACAGGCCCTCTTCCCGGCACAGGCCAACGGCAGCCTCGTCACCGCCAATGGCCGGGTGATCGGCTCGAGCGTCGTCGGCCAGGCATTCGTCTCGGATCGCTATTTCCGCACCCGTCCGTCCGCCGCGGGCAAGGGTTACGACGGGCTCGCCTCGTCGGGGTCGAACCTTGGCCCCGCATCGCGGGCATTGGTCGATCGCGTGACGCCCGACATCGCCCGCCAGCAGGCGGACGGCGTGCGCAGCCCGCTGCCCGCCGACCTCGTCACTGCCAGCGGCTCGGGCCTCGATCCGGACCTGTCGCCGGCAGCCGCCTACGCCCAGGCGCCGCGCATCGCCCGTGTCCGCGCCATCCCGCTCGCCCGCGTCCGCAGCCTCGTCGCCGACCGGATCGAGGACAGCGCGTTCGGCGATGCCCATGTCAACGTGCTCGGTCTCAACCGTGCGCTGGACGCCGCCACCCGCCGATGACGATTTCCGAGCGCCCCGATCCCGACGCCCTGCTGCGCCACGCCGCGCAGGAGGGCAGGGGGCGCCTGAAGATCTTCCTCGGCGCCGCCCCCGGCGTCGGCAAGACGTTCGAGATGCTGTCGGAAGGCGCCGCGCGCCGGCGCGACGGCATGGACATCGTGATCGGCGTGGTCGAGACGCACGGCCGCGCCGAGACCGAGGCGCTGACCCACGGGTTCGAGATCGTGCCGCGTCGTGCGGTCGCCTACGAAGCCCATACGATCCACGAGATGGATCTCGACGCCATCCTCGCCCGCGCGCCGGCGCTCGTGCTGGTCGACGAACTCGCCCACACCAACGCGCCCGGCTGTCGCCACGCCAAGCGCTATCAGGACGTCGAGGAGCTGCTCGACGCCGGCATCCATGTCTGGTCGACGGTCAACATCCAGCATGTCGAAAGCCTCAACGACGTCGTCGCCGGCTTCACCCGCGTCCGGGTGCGCGAGACCTTGCCCGACCGCATCCTCGAGGCGGCCGAGGTCGAGGTCGTCGACATTCCTCCCGACGAGCTGATCGAGCGGCTCAAGGCGGGGAAGGTCTATCTGCCGCAGGAGGCGACGCGTGCGCTGTCGCACTTCTTCTCCAAGACCAATCTGTCGGCGCTGCGCGAACTGGCGCTGCGCCGTGCCGCACAGGCGGTCGACACGCAGATGCTCGAACACGTCCGTGCGCTCGGCATGGGCGGCACCTGGGCGGGCGGCGAGCGCGTCGTCGTCGCGGTCAGCGAATTGCCCGGCGCCGACGGGCTGGTGCGCGCCGCCAAGCGCATCGCCGACGCGCTGCACGCCCCCTGGACCGCGGTGTTCATCGAAACGCCGCGCACGCAGGGCTTCGGCGAGGACCAGCATCGCCGCATCGCCGCGGTGATGAACCTTGCCGCACAGCTCGGCAGCGCGGTCGCGACCGTGCCCGCCGCCAGCGTGCTGCAGGGCCTCAAGACCTATGCCGCGGACGCACGCGCGACCCAGCTGATCGTCGGCAAGTCGCAGCGGTCGCGCTGGTTCGAACTGCGCCACGGCTCGATCGTCGACCGGCTGGTGCGCGAGACGCCCGACATCGCCGTCCACGTCCTGCCGATGCCCGCCGCGCCGGCACCCCGGCCGACCTATCGCCCGCTTGGCGGGCAATGGGGGCGATGGACCGATTATGCCTGGACCACGGCGATGGTGCTGGCGATCACCGCGCTCGGCAGCGCGCTGTCCCACATTCTCGACCTCGGCAATATCGCACTCCTCTACCTGCTTCCCGTCATGGCCGCCGCCAGCCTGTTCGGGTTGCGCACCGGGCTGTTCGCCGGCCTCGCCTCCAGCATCGCCTATAATTTCTTCTTCCTGCCCCCGACCGGCACGCTGACGATAAGCAATCCCGAAAACGTCCTGTCGGTGCTGGTGTTGCTCGGCGTGGCGGTGGCGACCAGCCATCTGACCGCACGGGTCCGCGCGCAGGCCGACCTCGCCGGCGCCAGCGCACGCGCCAATGCGGCGCTCGCCGGTTTCCTGCGCCAGCTGACCCGGCTCGGCGACCCGCAGACGGTCGCACAGGCGATCTGCGTCGAGATCGGCCGGCTGTTCGACCTCCGCACGGTGCTGCTCGTGCCGGAGACGACCGGTCTTGCCGCGCAAGACGCGGCCACCGGCCTCGTCGTACAGGCCGCGAACGGGTCCGACCATCGGCTCGACACGATGGAGATGGCCGCGGCGCAATGGGCCTATGACACCGGCCAGCCCGCCGGGCGCGGTTCGGCGACGCTCGCCGCATCGGGCTGGTTCTTCCAGCCGCTGGTCGCCGGCAGCCATAATCTCGGCGTACTCGGATTGGCGCAGGATTCCGGCCGCGATCCGCTGCGCTCCGACCAGTTGCCGCTGTTCGCCAGCCTGGTCGAACAGGCGACGCTGGTGCTCGAACGGCTGCAGCTGGAACACGAGATGCGCGACCTCGACGCGGTGCGCACCCGCGATCGCCTGCGCGCCGCGCTGCTCTCGTCGGTCAGCCACGATCTGCGCACCCCGCTGACCGCGGTGATCGCGGCCGCGGCGCAGCTGCACGATGGTGCGACGCCGCAGCTGATCGCGACAATCGAGGGCGAGGCGGCACGGCTGCACCGCTTCATCGCCAATCTGCTCGACATGGCGCGGGTCGAGGCGGGGGCGCTGACGCTGGCAGTCGAGGCGACCGATCTCGGCGATGCGGTGACCGGCGCCGCCCATGACGCCAGGGCCGCGCTGGAGGGGCATGCGATCCGCCTCGACCTGCCGCCCGACCTGCCGCTGGTGCGCGCCGATCCGCACCTGCTCCACCATTGCCTGCTCAACCTGCTCGACAATGCCGGCCGCTATGGTGCGCCGGACACGCCGATCGTCATCACCGGGCGCAATCGCTTCGGCGAATTGCACCTGTCCGTCCGCGATCATGGCCCCGGTATCCCGCCGGGCCGCGAGGCGGAGGTGTTCGAGACGTTCCGCCGGCTGGAAGGGTCGGACCGCGCCGCGGGCGGCACCGGCCTCGGCCTCGCCATCGTCGCGGCCTTTGCCGAAGCGATGGGCATGCGGGTCGGGGCCGCCAACCGCGACGACGGGGAAAAGGGTGCGGTCTTCACCCTCGTCTTCCCCGCTACGCTGATCGTCCGCGAGCCTGTAGGACCCGCCATCTGATGCCCGCCAAGATCTTGATCGTCGATGACGAACCCGCGATCCGCCGCCTGCTCCGCAACACGCTGGAACGCGCCGGTTATGCCGTCGTCGACGCCAATGACGCGCGTGAGGCGATGCTGCGCGCGGTCGCCGACGAACCCGATGCGATCCTGCTCGACCTCGGCCTGCCGGATGCCGACGGCCTCGGCCTCATCCCGCTATTGCGCGCCAAGGGCGATGCGCTGATCCTGGTCGTTTCCGCACGCGATGCCACCGACGAAAAGGTCGCTGCGCTCGATCTGGGTGCCGAGGATTACGTGACGAAACCGTTCGACACGCAGGAACTGCTCGCCCGCCTGCGTGCCGCCCTGCGCCATCGCGGCGTGTCGGAGGCGACGCAGCACGTCGTCCGCCGCGGCGACCTCGTCATCGATCTCGACCGCCGCCTTGTCCAGCGCGCCGGCGAGGATGTCCATTTGACCCGCAAGGAATACGACGTGCTCGCGGTGCTCGCCCGCCACATCGGCCGCGTCGTCACCCACGACCGCATCATCGCCACCGCCTGGACCGGGGACGACGACCCGCGCATCGAATATCTCCGCATCGTCGTCCGCAACCTGCGCCAGAAGCTGGAAGCGCCGGCACCGGTCGGCAGCGTCATCGCCAACGAACTGGGGGTCGGCTACCGGCTGCGACCCGACGGCTGAGGCGATCGTAACCCATTGAGTTGTAGTCGATCTTCAACTTGGTGTCTGACCCCGAGGGAAGAACACCTGCGTCGCGTCAGCCCTACCGGCGCAGCGTACGCTTACTCTTCCGTAAGACGCCCCGATCGGCGGCATGGCGCGGCTTTCAACCAGATGAGGACGATGGCGCCGCAAGACGATAGGGGAAACCGAAACGGTGACGCGTCAGTTGCGAAAATGCTGTCTTCTGGCGATCCGCGTAGCGTTGAGCGGATGTGCAGTCTGTGCCCAGCCCTCACCCGGGGCAAGGATCATCACCAACGCAGTAAGAGACACAGCCGGGATTTTCATAGGTGTAGCTCCGCAGTTCTGCCTGCATAAAAGCTGCAATAACCATGACCCGCAATACGAAATGCGGGGCCGCATCAGTACACGGGTTGGATAAGCAGGAGCCAATTATCTCGATTGGTGGTGGCAACCTTGTTCGCCTTGGTTAAGCTGCGCACCGAACATCAGGAGCTCACCGGATGAAGGTTGTCCCCCTACTCGCCTTATCAATCACCGCTTTGGCGGGATGCTCCAACGCTAAGGAGGCGAACAAGAGCAACTTCGCGCATGCGATAAACGATTGGATCGAGAAGGGCCCGCCCTGTCTCAACGTTCCTAACGGTACGGTCACCGCGCCGGGGCAGAAGTATGACGCACTGCCGGCCTATGTCGAGGCTACGCCCAGGACGCAGCAATTTGCCGAGGAAGCACGGCAGAGGCGGTTGGCACCGCTCGATGCCCTTGTCGATGCCGGCATCATGAAGAAATCGACGACTGAGATCGAGCAGCAGAACATGTTCGGTGGTGCCGAACGCAAGGTGGCCGTTATCGCCTACGATCTGACCGATCAGGGCAAGGCAGCTTACAGCAAGGACGCCGGTCCATCGACCATGGGCGGGAAGCGAACCGGTCTATGTTACGGCAAGCCGCACGTCGACGAGGTTACCAACTTCACTCAGCCTGCTGACATGATGGGCATGACCCTGTCACAGGTGAGCTACAAGTACCATCTGACCGACTTGCCGGACTGGGCCAAGAACCCGAAGGTTAAGGCCGCCTTCCCAGATCTCGCTCGCAACACGGCAGAAAGCCTGGACGGCAAGGCGGCTCTCGTTCTGACGAATGACGGATG
This sequence comes from Sphingomonas insulae, assembly GCF_010450875.1. NCBI lineage: Bacteria > Pseudomonadati > Pseudomonadota > Alphaproteobacteria > Sphingomonadales > Sphingomonadaceae > Sphingomonas > Sphingomonas insulae. Next base: position 63,936 of record NZ_CP048420.1, on the reverse strand, counting down.
GAAGCATGAGAAGGCGATTTAGGAACCGTCAGCTCCTGGTGTCACGCCTCGACGCTGAGTCTGGGTACTCCTGCCCTCAAGAGCGAAGAAAGGCCTTAGCGACCCGGTCCGCCACGGTCCTGCTGTCGCTCGCGGTCCCGGTCCATCTCCAGTAGCCACCGCTGGAGCATCTGCTCGGGCGTTGGGTGCTCGCTGCGCTTCAGCCCCAATTCGGGGGCGCAGCGCTCGAGTTCATCACGCAGGGCTGGATCATGATAAAGATCGTCGACCATGTGTCCCCTGAGGATCCTGACCATGGGATCACCCAGACTCCTTTCAATCTCGACCTTCCACCAGCGCTCCATGAACCGCTCGGCGCGGAGCTTCGGATCTTGGTCGACCTGCGCTTCCACGGCCATCGCTTCGAGCGACCCACGCACATCACCGGCAGCGGCATCGTGGACGAGCATCGGATTGCGCTCGATCGCGGTCACGAAGTGACGCAGGCCATTGTACCGTATGGCATCCAACGCCTCGCTGGTTTGCTCGAGCGCCGCCAATTGATGCGGCAGCACCGGAAGCCCCCTTTTCTGCATCCCGGCGACATCCACGACTGCGCGGGCATAAAGCTGGATCGCGCCGGCCAGATCACGCCGGTTAGTGCTTTCGGGTAGATGATCCGGGCGGGATATTCCGCGTGGCTCCGCTGGTCCTTGCGGCTTCGCTGGCTGCTGCTGATCTGCCCTCATGGATGGGGCGGCAGAGGGCGCACGCGCCTTCAACTTATCGCTGAGAGCTTGAAGCCTGCTGATGCCGGTATCGGACAATGGCTTCGCCAAATCGGAAAAACGCGCCCGCACGCGCGCTGCCGCACGTTCCGCCTCCTGCTCACGTGCCAGACGCACCGCTCGGGCCGAATTAGGCTCGGGAGACGGCATCGCCATGACGAACTTCTCGACGCTCTGTGCGACGAATTGATCGGCCACGTTGGGTGACTGCGACAGCAAGGCGAAGGCCTGGATGTGCGCCGATCGGATCGATGCATGGCGGCGTGCAAGCGCGGCTTGCGCCGGATCGATGACGCCCTGTTCTCGGAGCCGTGCCGCGCGCTCGGTCCGACTTTTATCGATGCGCGGCACCTCTCCTTTCGCGCGCACCTTGCGGGCAGCGATCGGCTCGTGGACCGGATCGATACCCCGTGCCCGGGCCGGTGTCGCGTTCGCCTCGATGCCGCGGACACGCAGCTTCTGGGCGAAACGCTGGCGGTAACGGAAGAGATCGTCGCGATCCGGATTGAAGCGTCGACCATCGAGATCGCGCCGCGCGATGGTCAGGTGGACGTGCGGATGATCGCGGTCGACGTGCAGCGAAGCGACCCACGATCGGTTGGCGAATTCGGTGCGTGCAAAGTCGAGCGCGGCCTCCTGCAACCGCTCGGGGTCGGTGCCCGCCGGCATCGACAGGATCATCGAGATCGACGTCGCGCCCTTTCGCCGACCGTCGCCACCCATCTCCCACTCGTGCCAATCCTGCGCCAGAATTTGCATGTCTCGGCCATCGCGAAGGACGTCTTCTTCGCTTGTATGAAGCGCCAATTCCTTGCCCGCGCCGTGTCCCAACCGGCTGATGTAGGCGAAGTTTGCGAGCACATGGCCACTGCCGGTCTGCCGCCCGGTCACTCGAACCATGACCTCGGGCACGCCGCGCGCGGTACGCTCCAGCGTCCTGATCGCACGATCGCTGACCCGCTCTTGGGCGCCGCTTCCGAACGCATGCTTCAACTGCGGACTGGTCGTAAAGTCGGCGCGCCCTGCGCCCCCTTTCGGTAGCAGCAGCGCGATCGCGGAACCGCCCGTGGTTGCGCCTTTCGCTCTCCCACCGCCGCTGCCCGGACGGTGCTTGCGAGGCGGCGCATACACACCCGCGAGCTTATCGAGGGTCCCGGAAGAAAGCTGGAAGCTCATTCGTCGGCAGCCTTGGATGCGCTGGTCCAGTAGCTGACTTCGGCGCTAGCATAGGACGTCAACTCTCGTCGCATAGCGAACAGCAGGGTCTTCAATTCGGCACACGTCTCGAGGAATGGCGCAGCAATTCGCGCCACATCGAGCGAGCTCTCCGGCTGGTTTGCCGCGTTCATCGCGTGCACCGCTTGATTGATGTTGCGACCGATCGCCATCACCTGCTTGCGCAGTTTCTTGAGCTCGTCCTGGCTGATCGAGGCGAGGCGCAGGTTGCCGGCCTTGTCCCAGAGTTGCCAGCGCAGCGCCCGCTTAATCCATGCATGACGACTGAGCCTGAGCGGTGCGCCGACCGTGTCAATCGCCTCGACCTCGCTGCGATGCAGCCGCACTGTGACGCGAATATATTCATCGGGAAGCCCCCTGCCCTGAACCGGTAGCACTGGTACGGCCTGGCTCTCGTCCGACACCGCCGCTCGAAGAAGGACGTTGGCGATCCATGCGCTGCGGGTCTGCCCGTTCGCAGCCGCGACGCGGTCGATCGCGTCGGCCAGTACGTCAGATACTCGCGTTGTGACGATCATCTCTCGAGCCCCGTGCAGCGACGCCAACCAAGCCGATGTATACATCGGTGCCGGTTGGCATATCCTGCCATCCCTTCCTTAGCTGCATTTCCTTGAATCGACTAGCCTTCTTCCCAGGTCATAATCTCAGCGGGCGCGGAGGAGGTTGTGTGATCAGGAAAGCCCTCGTTTCGATTGCATGACGAGCCGCCGAGGCGCAGGCCTGCTCACCCTCAATGATCATATTTCGCGCGCACACTGAGCCACGTCATCGCCCATCCGGCTCGCGCTAAAAGCTCTTTCATGGTACAGGTTTTGATCTGCCGGTGATGCTTCAGAACGACGCATTTGGTCCCGATCCTGAGGCATCGCCGCGGTAGTTCAACGGAAGGACAGCACCCTTGAACGGCATCAACTCAGCCTCGCCTGCTCAGCCTTCGATCAGCGAAGATGAGCGCGTTCGTCGACAGCGGGAGGTCGATTTCGCACGAGGATCTATCCGCTACGAAGGAGGCATTCTCTCAGGTGAGATCGAGCGCCTGAACGCCAGCTATGTCGCCGGCGAGATCAGCAGCGTTGAGCTGACTGCAGCCATCCTGGCATCCGATACCGCGCGTCGATAGTACTCTGACCGTCACACGTTGGTCGGTATCGTCCGCGTAATTCCAGGAGCGTCAGGCAGCAGAAACATGGCAATGGACTGGCCCCGCCGATCGTAGACGGCGACCAGCATTTCGACGTCGAACTTGATCTCATAGGCGTCGGCCGACAGCCCTACTTTCCCCACCTTGCGGATCGTATCCGGCAGTTCGGACGCGGCGATGATGGTGCGCAACTCAGCCATTCTCGCAAGGCTGATGACGACGCCCAGCTGCCGTGCCGATCGTCGGCCGAGCTGGTCGGCGCGAAGCTGGAGACGATCGGCACGTTGCTCGGAACGGAGCACTTGGCCGCGATGATTATGCTTTCGGCTCACCGGATGTACGCTCTCCACGGGGCATCGAAACCGCGGCAATTTCGAAGGAAACGTGACATCCTCAGCTGCAACCGGCAATGCGTAACAGCGCAAGCAGAACCGCTTCGGCGCCTACGACGACAAGCACGATGTTGCGGGTTCGAAGGCTTCGGCGAAAACCTGCGGCCGCTTCCGTGTGGCCTCGCTTTCTGACCCGCGATTGTAGTCCCTCACCTGCACCCATGCTCATGCCTCCCGGCTTAATACTGCCAACGCTTTTGCCACTTCGGCGCGTGGAACAGGCTCTCGGCTTGAACCGGGTCTTCCCTCGCGGCGCTCGTACAAAGACAGCACTCTTGGCGGCAGATGGAGCATAGCCATGCGGCCTGTGGGATCACCGGAACGCCCGACGACTGACAGCAGGAGGTGCTCGATCAGGCGGTCTACGGCATGACCGATGGTGCTGCGGGACAAGCCACTTTCCTCGACTAATTCGGAGTATCTGAGCGGTACGAGCCGAACAAAAGCGCCGGGCTTTCTGGCAAGCGTATTGAAGACGCGGCACCCCGACATACCGATCGCGCCGCTGTTGCGCCCGCCCTCCCCCTTGGTTTCGATATCGAAGGCCATCACGATCCACTCGACCAGTTTGAGTGCATCGAAATAGTGTTGATCGTTGCTTTTATCCGGGTCCGTCATACCGCCTCCTGATTGAGGAAGAGGCAGTGCCCGGCCGTGATAGCCGGGCGTTAGGAACCCTGCGCGCAGCACAAGGCGCTGCCGCCTTTGGGCAGAGCCTTGGACATGCGCGACAGCCACCCGGCCGAGAAGCTCTCGACCGGCTGCGCATCAGAGGGGTTCCTACGCCCCGGGGACGGGCCTTCACCGTCCTTGCTTACAGGATCGCAGATGCGGGACCGCTGGGCAATGCCGATCGTTTGTTAGGCAACATGGCACACACCGTCGACATCGTGCCGTTTTGGCCGACCTAGACCCGCATGCTGGACGAGATGATTAGTTACTTTCCCTGGGCAGGATCGCGCTGCCGACGATGTCGTACGTTGCTCCACGTCGATCTGGAGGCGCTACAGGGGCGGTTGGGTAGCGAAGTAAGCCCGCCCATCGTGGACAGGATGTCAGCGTCTGGCTTTTGGTTCGCAGACTTGAAGGAGCGGTGGGGTACGGTGTGACCTGAGCCCTCCGGATTGGTTCATTATTCGAGAAATTCCCGGTTAGGTTTGGCAAGTGCCGGACGAGGGAATCCGTTAATGGAAAAAGTCGAAGTTCAGCGAGCAGCAGATAGCGTTCAGCCACTTAAGCCGGACGTTCTCCTCCTCCAGCACTTTCAGGCGTTTCATCTCCGACGGCATCAGCCCTCCGTATTTGCTACGCCATCGCTAGTAGGTCTGGATCGATATGCCGGCCTTCCGGCAAACCTGCTCGACCGTTGTTCCATCCTCGGCCTGCTGAGGATGGTGGCGAACCTCAGCCTGGACAAGGAGATGCTACAGGATGTCATGCGCCGAAAAATGTAAGGCCTGATCGAGCCCGGGAGATCGTCGGCTATTTGCAGGCGAGCTACCAAGTTAGCGAACGGCGAGCCTGCAGCGCATTTCCGATCAATCGATCAATCCAGCGCTATCAGTCCCGCCGCCTCGATCAGGCCGGCCTCAAGATGCAGATCAGGGAGTGACTGCGACCCGTGTTTGCTACGGGTATCGACGCATCCATGTGCTACTCCGGCGGGAGGGCTGGAAGATCGACCACAAGCGCAATCATCGGCTGTATCGCGAACTCGGGCGGCCGACGAAGTCGACGAGTGCATGACCCTGGCCGCCATCCGCCCCCTTCATGCTGCCGATCGCCCGGACACGCCCGGCGGTCGAACCGATCGTACACGGTCGTCGACGGGCCATGCCACCGGGCTGCCCGATCAAACGTGGATTTCGCCCAGCAATTCGCGAACCCGTTCGCTCCGCGCCAGAGGATCGGCGATACGCTCCCGTACGAGCCAACGCCGTTTCGAGGACTGGAAGGGTTCGGACAATCGCGCCTTGGGATCGCCGAGCGTGAAGGCGAGGGCCCCCGGACCGGCATCGATCTGACGGACATCCGCACCGGAGGCCAGCAACCTGATCCGCGCCGTCTCGATCAGCTGGGCAGCGGCCGGGGGCAATGCACCGAAGCGATCTTCGAGTTCCGACGCGAAAACCTCCAGCGCGCCGACCTCGGTCAGGTGCGCAAGCTGGCTGTACAGCGTCAATCGCACGTCTGTCTCGGGTATCCATTCTTCCGGCAGCAGGCCACCGAGACCCAGATTGAGCACCGGTTGCCACTGCTCCGTCTCCTCACCGCGCGCCGCCTTCAGCGCTTGGCCGAGCAGATGCTGATAAAGGTCGATGCCGATGAGCTTCATGTGACCGGCCTGTTCCTCGCCGACCAGGTCGCCCGCACCACGCATGTCCAGATCGCGGCTGCTGATCGCGAACCCCGCGCCGAGCTGGTCGAACGCCTGTAGTGCACGCAGCCGCTTCAGCGTCGCATCGGCGATCGCGGCATCGCCGGCGGTCAGCAGCATGATCTGGCCGCGCCTGCCGCCACGACCGACACGGCCGCGCAGCTGGTGCAGCTGCGACAATCCGAAACGGTCGGCGTGATGCACGATCATCGTGTTCGCGCGTGGCACGTCGAGACCAGCCTCAATGATGTTGGTCGCCAGCAGGATGTCGCCGTCTCCCGCCGCAAAGGCGGTCATGGCGTCGTCGAGCTGGCTCGCTTCCATTTTGCCATGGGCAACGACCAGGCCCAGCTCCGGCACCAGCTTGCCCAGCTTGTCCGCCAACGGCGCGATATCCTCGATGCGGGGCACGACGACGAAGCTTTGCCCGCCGCGGGTTCGCTCGCGTTGCAGCGCCCGGCGGACGGCCTGGTCGTCGAAGCTGCCGATCGTCGTGCGGATCGGCTGCCGGCGGGCGGGCGGCGTCGCGATGATCGACATCGCCTGCAGGCCGACCATGGCCGATTGCAGGGTGCGCGGTATCGGGGTCGCGCTCAACGTCAGGACATGCCCGGCGCCCATGGCGTGCAGATCCGCCTTGGCCTTGGCGCCGAACCGCTGTTCTTCGTCGATGACGACGAGTGCGAGGTCGCGGAACGTAACGGCCTTGCCGGCGACCGTGCTGGTCGCGACGACGATGTGGATGGAGCCATCGGCAAGGCCGGCACAGACCCGCTTGCGCTCGGCAGACGTGGACAGCCGCGACAGGCCGGCGACGGTCAGGCCCGTCCCCTCGAAGCGCTTGGCGAATGTCGCGAGGTGCTGCCGGATCAACACCGTGGTCGGCGCGACGACCGCGACCTGACGGCCGGCCAGCGCGACGATTGCCGCCGCACGCAGCGCCACTTCGGTCTTCCCATAGCCGACATCGCCGACCACCAGCCGGTCCATCGGCCGCCCGCTCGCCAGGTCGCTCCGCACCGCGGCGATGGCGCGCGCCTGGTCCGGCGTCTCCGAAAAGGCGAAGCCGGACGCAAATCGTTCGTAGGCCGCGTTGTCGGGAACGATCGGATCGCTCGTCCGCGCATCGCGTTCGGCAGCCAGCGCCTGCAACCTGCGCGCGCTCTCGGCGATCGCCGTATCGATCCCGACGCGACGCTTCGTCCAGCTACCCCCATCGAGCGCATCGCGCTTCACGGCATCGGCATCGGCGCCATAGCGCCAGATCCGGTCGGCCTCCGCTACCGACACGAGCCGCCGGGCACCCTTGGCATATTCCAGCACGATCGCGTCGGTCGAGGATGTCTCGTCCAGCTGCACGGCTTCCAGCCCGACGACGGCGCCTATGCCATGGTCTTCGTGGACGATGAGATCGCCGACACGCAGTTCGGCGCCTTCTCCGAACGCCGATGCGGACGCCGGGTGGGCATCGTCGAGTTTTGCCCGGCTCCCCAGCAGATCGGCCGCGGCGACGACGGACATGCCGTCATGGACGAAGCCGTGATCGAGCGGCGCGACGAGCATCGAGGCCGTGCCGGCCGGCTGTGCAGCCGCATCGGCGAACGAGCGCGCATCGGCGATATCCAGGCCGATGCGCGAGGACAGGAAGCGAAGGTCGCGGGCCGATCCGGCGATGAGCAGATTGCCCTCGGCAAGCGCTGCCCTGGCGAAGCTGCGGAACGCGCGCAACGGATCGCGCCGTTCGACGAACCGGGGCGTCGGCAATACGGCCTCGGGCGACAGCAGGCTGTGGCGATCCGCGATCGCGGCCTCCCACATCGCCTCGTCGACCAGTTCCGCCTGTGACCGGCGCCGTGCCGATCCGTCCATGGCCAACGCCAGGAACCGATCGCGCCGGTTCGCCACGCCGGGGTCGAGGAAGATGTCGGCGTCCGGCAGGTGCGCCGTGATCGTCACGCCGTCGCCCAATTCCGGCTCGCTCGCACGCCCGATCGTCACCGATTCCAGATCGCCCGACCCGAGCTGGGTCACCGCATCATAGGATCGGATTCCGGTGATATGGCCATCGGCGAACTCGATCCGCACCGGATAGGGATGATCGGCAGGAAAGATGTCGATCACGCTGCCGCGGATCGCGATCTCGCCGGGCTCGTCGACGCGGTCGTCGACCAGATAGCCGATGCTCTCCGCGATGGCGGGCAGCGTCTCGATATCGATACGGTCGCCGACCGCAAACACGGGCGGCATTTCGTCGAAGGCATCCGGCGCCGCATAGCGTACCGCGCTGGCTTCGGCGGACAGCACCAAGAGCACGGGATCGTCCGGTCGCGCCGTTGTCCCGTCCCGCAAGCGACGAAGCGCTTCGACCCGCCGCCCGACGTTCGCGGCGCTTGGTGGGGCGGCATCGCCCGGCAAGGCATCGCTCGCGGCGAGGTGGACGACCGTCACGGCCGGCGCGAACGCCTCCGCAAGGCGGGCGATCGCTTCGGCCCTGGCGTCATCGTCGACGACGACGATCGATCGCTTGCCGCCGGTCGTCAGAACCCTGGCGGCGACACTGGCGGCCGGCAGCACGGTTATCCGCGTCCGGTCGCTCGCGATTATCGCATCATCGGTCCGCTTCAACATGGCCACTCTCCGGGGCCAGCTTGCCCGCCATATGAACGGCAACGATGTTGCGCACGTTCCACTCGTGCCCGGGTCCAACGGATGCGCGGCTGAAAATATACTTCCGGGGCTGGCGGGAACCAACGGGTATCCGCCGTGGCTGCGCTCGCCCGGCGCGTCATCGAGGCAGGACAGCTGTCGGAATCACTCCGCCCCCTGTCTCTGGCTTGCACGGCCAATGCTTCAGGACGCTTCGACCGTCAGTTCGGCGCTGATATCATCTGCCTTGCCCGTCATACCTGGCACCTCTGCCAGTTGGCGAAGGTCACTAAAGCCACCACGCTCGTCACGGTAGCGCACGATCTCGAAGCCATGGCCCTTGAGGGCAGGAATAGCATCCAGCTCATCGGCAGTCGCGGTATTGATGTTGATTGGGCCGTGCCGGTTCACAGGTTGGCCTGTTCCTCGGCGGGAAGCTCGGCGTCAGGGCCGTAGTAGAGCGTGGCGCATTGTTCCGCCAGGCAACCACCCTCTATCACTATATCATCACGATAGGCATCCGTGATGAACGACAGCGTATCGACATGCTTCGCCTCGAAGTACATCGGATGAACGTCGTCGCGACCGGCACCGTAGACGACGCGGCCGACCTTCGACCAGATCGATGCCATCGTGCACATCCCGCACGGCTGCAACGTCGAATACAGCGTGGCGCCGCGAAGTTCGAGTTCACCGATCCCTTCGCAGGCCCGCCGGATCGCCATCATTTCGGCATGCGCCGTCGCATCGGGCAGTTCGTGCGTCTGGTTACGCTCTGCCGCGATCACCTTGCCATCGCGCACGATCACGCAGCCCAAAGGCGATGTGGATGGATCCGACCCCTTGGAGCGGGCGACTTCGACCGCCTTGCGCATCCAGGCCTCGTCATCGCTGTCGATCATTGCGCCCCCTCATCGCCGTGCCTGGTCGCAAACACCGGATGCCCGACACCGGTTGCCGGCCGAATGTCCAGCGGTTCGTCATGAACCCGATAGTGGATGGGCTTGAACGATCCGCCGTTCGATGCAGGCGCCGAACACGCGGTGAGGCCGATCACCAGATCCATGTGTGCCACGAAGCTGATGGCGTCGCCTGCCTTGCTGATCGGCGGCAATACCGAGAGCCGGCCGGTCGACGCATCGACCGGCACGTTCATGAAGCAATTGAAGGCGACGGGAATCTGGTCCGGCTCCACCCCGAACGGCGCCAGCGCGGCGGCAAGGTTGCCAAAACAGCCCCGGTGCCGTGGAAGGTCCGGATAAAAATGGTCGAACGTCGCATAGGAGCACGGCGTCAGCAGGAAATCGTGTACGCCGACCGTATCGGCGACGATCTCGAGCATCACGTTCGATCGGTTGGAATAGAGCTTGTGTCCGGTGGTGAGGCGGATCGTCTCGGCATAATCGAGCGTCCGGCCCGACGATATGACCTCACCCAGATCATCGGCGGAAAATGCCAGCAGGTCCGCCACCTGGCACCCACGCGGGTCGATGACGGTGAGGAATTGGCCCTTCGCCAGCCGGAACCCATTGCCGCTCCGTTCGGGAATTTCGACGATCCGATCGTCCGACCGACGAGCGCTCATTCGCCCGAATACCGGAAAGGGCATTGCCAGCCGCTGTCTACGGCCCTGCCGCTATATTGCCGCGCTTCGCTTGCTTCACCATGCCGGGACAGCATCGGATTGCGCGAGCCGGCGAGCACCTCGTCGCGAACCATGATCTTTTCCCGCATCGTCTCGTATTTTCCCTGCTCGCGCAGGGTTTCGAACTGGTCGTGCAGGTTGAAGATCATCGTTGGTCGTGCAAATCGCCGGGCCGGGCGGCTGGCGTGTGGGTGAAGCCCGACTACGAAGAACGCCTCCCCGCCGAAAGACAGCGAGAAATGCGGGTTCGATGGATCGGGACTGACGCGCTTGTCCCACTCCTGTCCCAGCCACACGTCCTTGTCCGACAGCGACTGGATACGCTGCCAGATGGCACGCTCGAAGGCTGCCTCGCTCAAATCGTCGGGACCGGAAAAGACGACGGCGAAGCTGCGAAATAAGGATGGCTCCGCCCGATATTGGGCAGCGAAGCAGCGCAACCGGTCATGAATACGCAAATCGTCCCAGGCGCTGGCAATGTCGCGTGCACCCAGAATGTCGAGCGTGCCCTTCGCCAGCGCCGCCTTGGCTCCCACACACGGAAAGCCATGATCGGCGATATAGGCGGAGAGCAGCAGGGTCGCTTCGTCCTCGCTGGGGTCTGCCCAGCCGAACATCGATGTAGTTGACAGCATGGCAAGAGAACGAGGCGTGCCTGCTGGCGTTCCTGACTCCCGGCCCACCTTGATCCGGGTCAAGCAGAAAAGTCGTTTGAGGTTAATATCATAAGCGCCTCTTCCCGATGATCGCGCGTTGATCCAGCATCGAAAACTTCCCCGGATGCCGATTTCGGCACGCTTCGCGGCATCAGCCGGTCGATGCTCCGTGGGTATATTGGATACGCGACGATGGATCAGCAGCAGGCCCCCTTGCTCGAGGCATTGAAGCAACTCGAGCGACGTCCCATCCATGGTTTTGGCGCCCCCGGCCACCATCAGGGCAATGCCGTCCCCAAGGAGGCCAAGGCTCTGCTCGGCGCCCGTGTGTTCCAGGCTGACGTTATCACCCCCAAGGGGCTCGACGACCGGACCGAGGGTGCGCACGTTCTCCAGCGCGCGCACGAGCTCGCGGCGGAGGCCTGGCAGGCTGACTTCTGTCGGTTCGTGACCGGGGGATCGACACAAAGCCTGCACACCGCGCTGGCCGCAGTGACGCGCCCCGGCGATACCGTGCTCCTTGCCGCCAACGTTCATAAAGCTGAGCGGACCCATGCGCTTGCAGCCGGTCTGAACGCGCAGATCGTGCCCGTCATCATCGATCCCCAGTGGGATATCGAGCACGGCGTTGCGCCAGCGGATCTGCACAAAGCCCTGGACGATCATCCGGACGCGAAAGCCTTCGTGGTGGTTTCGCCGACCTATTATGGCGTCACGAGCGATATCGCGGCATTGGCGGACCTGTGCCATGCGCGCGGCATTCCCCTGATCTGCGATGCGGCATGGGGCGGTGCGTTCGCCTTCTGTGAAGCCCTGCCGCATGATCCGCTGACCAAGGGCGCAGACATCGCCGTCTATAGTCTGCACAAGACGATGGGCGCGCTGACCCAAGGGTCTGCCCTGCTCGCCAAGTCCGGGATCGTCGATCTGCAACGGTTGTGGCTCGCTTACGAGCTGTTCGAAACCACCAGTCCTTCTGTCCCCATCCTCGCCAGTCTTGATGCCGTTCGCCGGGAACATGCGACGAAGGGTGAAGCCCTCTGGAATCCCGTGATCGATCTGGCGGCTACGCTGAGGAAACAGGTAGCAAGCATCGCGGGGCTCCGCGTCTTCGATATCTGCGACTTGCCGATCGACAGTCAGTTGGACGAAACCAAGGTGCTCATCGACATCTCGGCATGGGGTGTCACGGGTTACGCGCTCGACGACTGGCTGATGGCACATCACAGGGTCAGCGTCGGGCTGTCCGACGCTCGCCACCTTCTGGCCGTGCTTTCGTTGGGGACCAGTTCGCGCAACGTCAAAGCCTTGGTGAAAGGCCTGCGTGATGCCGCCAAACAGATCAAGGCCGGTACCAGCGGGCTTCCCGCAGCGCCCGCGGATCTGCCCGGAATCGGTTCTCTTTCGGTGACCATGCAGAACGACCCTGCAGAGGCATTCTTCGGTCCAACGGAACTCGTTCGAATCGAAGAGGCGATTGGCTGTATCGCTGCCGAAATGATCGCGCCAGCCCCACCCGGCGTGCCGCGACTGGTTCCGGGTCAACTGATCGAGCATGCCCACGTCGATTGGCTGGCGGCCAATCGTGATGCCGGTGCGTTCTTCCTCGATCCTGTCGATCCGAACGAGCGCAAGCTACGGGTGGTATCCGCACTGTAGGACGGCCGTTTCCACGCCGACGCCAAACTAGATGGCCCTGGTGGTATACGGGCCTCACAAGACACTCCACAATCGACGGAAGCGCTGGGTGAGCGAAGCGTGTTCATCAGGATGATGGAGGGACTGGCCAGGGCAGACGCCGAGCCGAAGACAGTGATGATCGATGAGATTCACCTGAAGGCGCACCGCACGCCATCGAGCCTGCAGGTGAAAAAGGACCTTAACCGCTGTCCGACAGGTCCTCGTCCGCGACCTCAGGCGACGTGGTCATCATGGACAACCTGTCCAGCCATAAGCGCCAGCGTCCACGACCTGATCGAGGCAGCTGGCGCCCGCCTGCTGCTCCTCCCGCCATACAGGCCGACTTTAACCCGATCGAGAAGGCTTTCCCGCCTCAAGGCCATGCAAAGCTGGCGAGCGGCCCGTGTCGGGCCTGTGGTCGCTCATCGGCAGACTGGTCGATCTGTTCCGGCCGCAGGAATGCGCCAACTACTTCAGCTCCCTGCGGCTATGACCCTGACTGAATGGAACCCGCTCTAAGCAAAACTGACAGCCTATGATTCAAAGCGCGCACAACGTGAAAACACGTAGACGTGTGTGCGTGTATGCGCGTGTGGCTGTATACATGTATACGTGTCTACAATAAGGCGAGCGGCAGTCGTTCAGATCACAAAAATCGATCGCCAGCGTGATCCTTGAACAGTTCGGCGTTGCGGACGTAGTCGGATAGCACCTGCACCGATTTATGACGACTGACCTCCTGAAGCTTGAAGATCGTCGCACCCTGCGCCGCGCCCTCGGTCAAAAACCCAGCACGCAATGAATGGCCCGCGAACTGGGTCGGGTCATAGCCTGCCGCTGCGGCATGCTGCTGCACCAGCCGTGCGATGGCGCGGTCGGACATCGCGGCCGGGGTCAGTGCATCCAACCGCGACAGCCGGCGGAACAGCGGCCCTTCCTGATGCCCAGCGGCCGACATCCAGTCGAGCAGCAATGCCTTCGGGCGGATCCGCGATCCTTCCGGAATGGCGATCACCGCGCCATGTCCATCGCGATCGGTCTTCGAGCGCGCGATCGTCAGCCGCAAGCCTTCCGGTACTATGCCGACATGCGCGACATCGAGCGCGACGATCTCGGATCGGCGCAGCGCCGCGGCCATGCCGACCGCCAAGATCGCACGATCTCTTACCGCCCTGAGGCCGTCGCCCTCGATTGCGGCGAGCATATTACGCAGCGCAGCAGCATCGGCAGGCCGCTTCTGCCGCTTCATCCCACCATGTTCAGCGCGAATACCGGCGAGCACCTCCGCCAACCGTCCGGCGGTCGGCATCGCCGTCGGCGCCGGATAGCCGTTGCTGCGATGGTGATGCCCGATCGCTGCCACGCGTCGGCTGATCGTCGCCGGATTAAGCCCGGCGGTCGCCTGATCGCTGGCGAACACCGCAACGACATCCGGACTGGCCGGTAGCGGGCTCAGATCATGCGCGGCGCACCAGGCGGTGAATATCGCCCAGTCAGAATCATACACCCGCCGCGTCGCGCTCGATCGCGCCGCCTTGGCGTACGCCGCGGCCCGCTCGATCTTTGCGTTGAGGATCGCCGGAAGCACGGGTTGTGTTTGCAGGGCCGGCAGGACGATCTCGGGCGGACGGTCATCCGTATCGCTCAACGGTGGAAGCGGGGCCATTGGCCACGTGTGCCATGCGCTTTTTGATGGCGCCAGCCTTTTGTCCGAGAATCATTGTTATCGGACACAGAACTGGTATAATAAGCTCGCGCATAAACTGCTGCACCATAGGTAGTGTCTGCAACGAGCTGGACCGGCTAAGTGATGTCAAGCAAGGATTCAACATGCTGATGTCGACAATGTTGCCAACGGCAAAACAAAACCGACCACTTGACCACACTCGTTGCTCGGGCAGGGGTTCTTGCGGATCAGACCATCATGCAAGCCGCCTATTATCAATGTAGCAACGCGATTGTGCGCAAAACGAATTGGCTGTTACTTCAGGTACTACCTGACGTGTAATTGCTTGGTACCACACCAGCGTAGTTAAAGAAATCACGCTGAAATCTTCAACTCAATCGAAAACTCACTTAGCTATAGGCTGTCGCCTATGGCCTAGGCTCAACTGGGCAATCGCGCTGCTGGCAACAAGCCTTCATTGCATCCGTATGCTCGCGCTCATCAATTAAACCACCCCGTGGTTAGAAAGGTTCAACTGATGCACCCCCCTTAAAAAACCAAAAAGAGCTTTCATTTTTAAAGAAAGAGATATTACCGCGAATCTAGCGTCATTTTCTTTGTTACATATTTTGCCATTCGATGACTTGGACTCTCTAAGCAGCGCTGACATATGTCAGCAACGACTATCGCAACTGGAAAGGACCCCAACAAGCTAGCGCTTAAACCAGTTATTGGCGCCAATATATATACAACACATGTTATTGTAATAACGTGTGTAAGATACAAGCTATACGATATCTTACCGAGATAGACCAGAAGCCTACCGACCATAAAATCGTATAATTTACTTGGTGTTATCGCCACCCCAATCAGAGCAACAGCGCCAATACCATTTAGGATAAGCAAAGCTACGCTGTAATATCCTGTAATATTATTTGTCGTGGATGGACTTATTGTCAGTAATATTAACGCTAAGACCGTTATAGCTGCGAACGACGACTTAGATAGGTTCTCTAAATAGTTCTTCGCACGCTCAATGTTTTTACAAAAAATAATACCAATAATAAAAAAGTAGATATATACTCCCGTCTGCGACAGCGACAGTAAAAATCCACCTTGTGGCAAATTCTTATTCAAAGTAGCACATATTAACATTATTAATACCGAGACCACCACGCTCACAAAGGGGGCAAACTCAGCGGCAATTAGCATAGCGGGAAATATAAGTGATATTCTAATTTCATGCACTAAACTCCACATCGGGTTATCCAAGTCACCTGACCGTCCGGTCATCAGCAGGTGATCTAATATATTTGCCGGTGTAGCCCCTATGCTCCAATTATAAAGAAACCACTCTGATGCACCCTTTATATGGCTATGAGGTACAACGATGCTTAAAATCGCAGAAACGCCGATTACAACAGCAAACGGCAGCCAAATCCTAATAGCCCTGGATGACACAAACCCAATGTAGCTAGGTCTCCGCGGCGACGATAAATTAAGGGATAGAACAAATCCGCTCAACACAAAGAACAGCAGAACCGCCGAAGGTCCACTTATAAAGATTCTAAGAGGCGTAGCATATAACCATGCCATGGGATAAGAAAATCCGTCATGGAATATGGCGCGCCTGTCTTCCTGAGACCCCGGAAGTACAAGCAAAGTATGATAAAAAAGAACAACTAGCGATGCTAATCCGCGCAGCGAATCCAAGGATTTATAGCGCATCACATTCCTTAAATATCAAACCAAGTGCTTTTAAATATTTCACCATTGCACATGGCGTTATTCAGCGAGATCGCCTTTACATTTTCTGTCTGGCTATCTAAAAAATAAGCTTGGTCCGGAAAAAATATTGCGAGGCATTCATGCCCCCCCCCCCCCACCGCTTAATTGGTAAATTCTTGCCGAATACTACTTAGTTCAGCCTGGGCAGCCAGCAATCCATTCTCGTAATCAGTCATCCCAGCGGCAAAACTATCGCGCAATCGACAATCGTCTTTACGCCCGATATCAGCTTCTCTTTTCTCGTCAAGTTGCATGAAGCCGTTAGCCTCATCTCGCCAACTGTGATTAAAGACTTGAGAAAACCGCGATTTAATAAACGCAAACCGCTCGTCCAGTTCACGCAGCCTATCAAACCGGCGTTCATCTTGACAAAGAAAGCGCCGTGCTAATGCACGGCCTTCGTCTGCGCGGCGCAATGATAGTTCAGCTTGCTGCTCCGTCCTACTCAAGGGGGCAGGGACCTGATAGGATAGCACCTGCAGGAGTGACAGAGCCATAAGAATCATAGCCGATCACTCCCTCAGTTCTTATTACGTATCTCGGCAGCAAGGTAACTCTTGTAAGCTTCCACAATCCCGTCACGCAGGCTAGTCTTCGCCCGCCAACCCTGTTCGGCAAGCCGGCTGACATCCATTAGCTTGCGTGGCGTGCCATCTGGTTTAGACTTATCGTGCTCGATCGGGCCATCATAGCCGATTACATCCATCACTAGGCGGGTCAAATCCAAGATAGAGATATCCTCTCCCACGCCGATGTTGAGATGCATGTCACCTGAGTAGTGCTGTATCATATGCAGGCAGGCGGCGGCACAATCGTCGACATAAAGGAACTCACGCCGCGGTGTACCGGTCCCCCAGACCACCACGGGGCTGCCACTGCGCTTGGCGGCATCCACCTTCCGGATCAACGCGGGCATGACATGGCTTGAGGCCAAGTCGTAATTGTCCCCGGGCCCATACAGATTGGTGGGCATCGCTGAGATATAGTCTCGGCCGAACTGGCGTCGATAGGCCTGGGCCATCTTGATCCCGGCGATCTTGGCGATCGCATACCATTCGTTGGTCGGCTCAAGCGGCCCGGTCAACAAGGCCTCTTCGCGCAGCGGCTGCTCGGCCAGCTTGGGGTAGATGCAGCTCGATCCAAGGAAGAGCAGCTTTTCTACATCCGTCGCATGGGCGCCGGCAAAGATCGCGGTTTCGATTTGCAGGTTCTCTACCAGAAAATCGACCGGGGCGGTATCGTTGGCCAGGATACCGCCCACCTTGGCCGCTGCCAGGAACACCGCATGGGGGCGTGTGGCGGCCATCCAGTCGCCGACCGCGCGGGCGTCGCGCAGATCAACCTCACCACGGTTGACCGTCAGGATTTCGCAATCCTTATCGGCCAGCGCACGAATGATGGCCGATCCGACCATGCCGCGGTGCCCCGCCACCCATACGCGCTTACCGGCGAGCGAATACATCGATCAGGCTCCCTTGCCGATCGGCGCCGTGCGCATCGTCTCAATATCCGCAAGCACCATTTCGCGAGCGAGATCGCGCGGCGAGGTTTCATGGGACCACCCGAGCTGCTCCCGAGCCTTGGTCGGATCGCCGATCAGCAAATCCACCTCGGTAGGCCGAAAATAACGTGGGTCGACCGCGACGCGCAGCTTGCCCGTCGCCTTGCAATAACCCTTTTCCTCGACGCCCTCACCGCGCCATTCCAGATCGATGCCGGCATCGGCGAACGCCCATTCGACAAACGTACGCACCGGCGTCGTCTCGCCCGTGGCCAGAACATAATCGTCGGGGATGTCCGCTTGGGTGATCATCCACATGCCCCGGACGTATTCACGCGCATGACCCCAGTCACGCCGCGCATCGAGATTGCCGAGGTACAGCATCTCTTGGCGACCATGCTTGATCGCAGCGGCCGCACGCGTGATCTTGCGCGTCACGAACGTTTCGCCGCGCAGAGGACTTTCGTGGTTGAACAAAATGCCGTTGGAGGCGTGAATGCCATATGCCTCGCGGTAGTTCACCACGATCCAGTAGGCGTAAAGCTTCGCCGCTGCATAAGGGCTGCGCGGGTAGAACGGCGTCGTCTCGCGTTGCGGGACCTCCTGCACCAGACCATACAGCTCGGACGTGGAAGCCTGATAGAAGCGCGTCTTCTTTTCCATGCCGAGGATGCGAATTGCCTCCAACAGGCGCAGGGTCCCGATCGCATCGGCATTCGCGGTATATTCGGGCGTTTCGAAGCTCACCTGGACGTGGCTTTGCGCAGCCAGGTTATAGATTTCGTCCGGCTGGGTTTCCTGCACCAGTCGGATCAATGCGGTGGAGTCGGTCATGTCACCGTAATGGAGCGAGAAATGCGGATCCTCGACATGCGGATCCTCGTAAATTTCCTCGATCCGCCCGGTGTTGAATGATGAGGAACGCCGCTTCATACCGTGAACCCGGTAGCCCTTCTCCAGCAGCAGTTGCGCCAGATACGCGCCGTCCTGACCCGTAACTCCGGTAATTAACGCCGTTTTACCCACCATCAAACCTTCCCAATCTGTCGAGGCGTGCGTACACACCGATAAGCGTCGCCTATAATGCCTGAGCGGCAGAGTTACAGCACAATCCTGACATCGTCGTTAGCCCGCTTCTGGCGCCCTTTCGCGCTCACGGGATATTGCTGATCGCCCGGTGCCCCGGGCGGGTCCGCCGCCATCCGCCACACGCTTGTGGGAGATGATCGATGATGACAAAGGCATTTCATGATTGGTGATACAGATGCGCCTTCGCGGCGGTTGCGCTTCGCGGGCATCAGCGCACTCGTGGTGCTGTGCGTATTATTTGGCGGATCGTCGCGCGCGGACAATATGTCCATGCTGGTTCTGCGACCGCTGGCCGTGCTTGTGACGATCGGTGCACTGCTTTTTCCCGGACGTCGGAACTGGCAGGGATTATCCGTCCCGCTGATCTTGCTGGGGGCCCTTGCCGCCGTCATAGCGTTCCAGCTTATTCCCCTTCCGCCGGCATTATGGTCCGCCCTGCCGGGACATGCCCGCTTCCTTGAAGCAGCGATGGCGACAGGCCAGGCCCAACCCTGGCGGCCTATCAGCGTGGCACCCGACATGACGCTGAACAGCTTGGTGGCGCTGGTGATACCCTTATCCTTGCTGGCAAGCACAGCCCTGCTGACGCCTCGGGAGAGGGTCGATCTGCTGCCTGTGTTGCTGGTGTTGATGATTGCCAGTGCCGTGCTGGGTATCGCTCAATGGGCAGGATCGGAAAACAGCCCGCTCTATCCTTATCGTCAATCGGGGCGGTACCAGCCGCTCGGCTTTTTTGCCAATCGCAATCATCAGGCCGTGTTCCTGGCCATGGCGCTGCCTCTCCTCCGGATATGGGCGGTGCTGCCGAGCGGCTTGGTCCATCAGGCCCGTACCCGCGCGTGGCTGGCCGGTGCGGCGGCTCTTCTGTTGTCCGTGGTGGTGCTCGCAACCGGGTCACGATCTGGCGCAGTGCTGGCTGCCTTGGGCGGAGCGACGACACTGATCATCACCCCGCCAGCCTGGCGGGAGTTGCTGCCGGTGGGCGGCGCTTCCCGAACGCGGATCCTGATCGCGGCTGCAGCAGCCGCACTTGTCGCCGCGGTCATCGCAAGCATCGCCGTCCTTGGCAGAGCGGTTTCGCTTACCAGACTCTACCAGGTCGGTCAGGTGGAGGCGGATTTGCGTATCCAGTTCCTACCAATCGTCCTTCGCATCACACGCGATTACCTGCCTTTTGGTAGCGGCTTTGGAACCTTCGATCCGGTGTTCCGGATGTACGAGCCGCTCTGGGCACTCAAGCCGACCTATTTCAACCATGCGCATAACGACATACTCGAGCTGGCGCTGACCGGCGGCATCCCGGCCGTCCTCGTGCTGATCGCGGCACTGATCTTCGTGGTCCTGCGCGTCAGGGCAATCGTGACATGGGGACGCCGGCGCCTCGGTTCGGCTGTCGCGCTCACCGCCCTGCTCCTGATACTGATCGCAGTGGCAGCCAGTCTGACCGATTATCCCTTGCGGACCCCGGCAATGACCATGGTCGTGACATTAGCCTGCATATGGCTTGCCGCCCCGCTTGCCGAAGTTCGCTTTCCTACCGGAGTACGGCAGACGTCGAACAAAACGCAGCCCCGTAAACGCCGCAAATAAAGGCCGCCCGGTCTCGCCTGAAACCAGGCGAGGCGACTTCCTAGATTGCCTTCGATGCGCCGCCTGCCTAATGGGTTCAGAAGACTACCGCCGCTCGTGGTCAGAAGGGTAATAGTAGGACGTATGTCGATCACGCGGTTATTATCAGGGCTGGCGGGCGCGCTCGTGCTTGCATCGTGCGCCGATGCGCCTGCGCTGGTCGGACGGCCCGGCCTCACCATCGTATCGCAGGAGCACGAGCTGCCTCCCCCGGCAACGGTGGATCTAATATCCGAGCCGCGCTCCTATGTCATCGGGCCGCTGGATCGCCTGTCGGTCGACGTCTACGGTATCGCCGAACTCAGCCGCAGCATTCAGGTTGATCCCAGCGGCCGGATCGCCATGCCGTTGATCGGTGCCATGGATGCGTCCGGCAAAACGCCCGCGACATTGGGCGCCGATATCGCCCGGCGTCTAGGCGCCCGTTATGTTCGCGATCCGCAGGTGACCGTCAACCTCACCGAAACGGTAAGCCAAGTCGTTACCGTCGAAGGCGCGGTAAAGACCCCCGGCCTTTACCCGGTCACGGGACGCATGACCCTTATCCGTGCGATCGCCCGGGCAGAAGGGACGACCCAATATGCGCGTGAAAATTATGTGGTCGTGATGCGTCGCGTCAACAACAGGGACATGGCCGCGCTGTACGACCTGCGGGCTATCCGCCAAGGTATGTACGCCGATCCCCAGATTTATGCCAATGACATTGTCCTAGTCGGCGAGTCCAGTGCTCGCCGTGTCTTCAGCGACATTGTTTCGGTGTCGCCGTTGCTGGCAGCGCCGCTTGTCGCTCTACTGAACTGATGCAGGGCGTTCCAATGAAGAGTGTGGATCATGTACGGGACGTTCCGGGGCGCGCCTTGGCAGCCGTTCGGACTGGTAACGTCGAACCGGGCGTTGGCCATATCGTCAAACGCTATCTTTCGATCGCCCGGCGTCGCAAATGGGCCGTCATCGGTGCGGTCTGTACCTTTCTGCTGCTGGGCCTAATCATTACGCTGCTAACGACGCCCAAGTACACGTCCGTCGCGACACTTGAAATACAGCGCGAGACGCGCAACTTTACCCAGGTTCAGGGCGCACAGGCCGACGAGCAGCAGAGCAGTGCGAATGACCAAGAATATTACGAAACCCAATATGGCCTGCTGAAAACCAGGTCGCAGGCCAATGCCGTTGTGGAAGCCCTGCATCTGCAGGACAGCGCGAAGTTCTTCGACATGTTCGGGAGCTCGGAAAAGCTCTTCCCGAACGGTCGTCCGATCGGCGGCAATGCGGCGCGCCTAGATCGCATTTCTAAAGCCAGCACTATTCTCTTGAAGAACTTCACGGTTTCCCCGGAGAGGCTGTCCCGGCTGGTGCGTATCAGCTTTACGAGTCCGGATGCCGCCTTCTCCAAGAAGGTTGTCGAAACCTGGACCGCGCAATTCATCTCTACGACCCTGGCACGTCGTTTCGAAACGACGGCTTATGCCCGGAAATTCCTTGAGCAGCGTCTGACGCAACTGCGCAGTCGGATCGACGAGTCCGAACGCCAGCTTGTCGCCTATGCCGCGCAGCAGGGGATCGTGAATTTGCCTGCCTCCACGCCATCGCAAGGAGAAGGCGGGCTGAGCGGCGAACGGTCGTTGGCCGTCGACGATCTATCCACTCTCAATCGCGAGCTTGTCCGGGCGACCGCGGATCGTATCCAAGCGCAAAGTCGCCTTGGTGCAGCCGACGATCCCGAAACCGCGGCAAACACTGCTCTGCAAAATCTGCGCGAACGACGTGCGGACGTTGCGGCCGACTACGCCCGCCTGCTGACGCAGTTCCGATCCGACTATCCGCCCGCCAAGGCACAGCAGAGCCAGCTGGCGCAGCTCGATCGTGCAATCGCGGCCGAGGAAAATCGAGGCCGTCGCCGGCTGCAGGACGCCTACCAGGCCAGTATGAAGCGCGAAGCGGAACTGACTTCGCGGGTGACCGCACTCAAGGGCAACGTGCTTGATGCCCGTCGCCGTAGCATCCAGTACAATATCTACCAGCGCGATACGGACACCAACCGTCAACTCTATGACGCTCTCTTACAACGCTATAAGGAGATTGGGGTCGCAGGTGGTGTCGGCGTCAATAACATTTCCGTGGTTGAGCAGCCGGAAGTCGCCGAACGCCCTTCCAGCCCACGCCTGATCCTCAATCTCTTCATATCCTTACTGGCAGGCTTGGCAGTCGGCGCCGGTCTGGCACTGATCCTTGAGCAGATCGACGAGGCCATCGACGATCCAGCGGAGATCGAAGAGATGCTGGGCATTCCGCTGTTGGGAACCACCCCGAGAACGGATGTGGAACCTCTAGAGGCGCTGGCCGATCCAAAATCGGCGCTTACCGAAGCGTATCTATCACTGCGCACTACTCTCAGCTTCGCGACAGATCATGGCGTTCCTTACGTCTTCTCGGTATCCAGTACGCGTGCAGGCGAAGGCAAGTCGCTGACCAGCTATGCACTTGCGCGGCTGCTTGCCCGTCAGCAGCGCCGCACGTTGCTGATCGATTGTGATATGCGCTCCCCATCGGTGCATCACGAACTGGGCATCCCCAATGGGCCGGGCTTGAGCAATTATTTGGCAGGCGCGACGTCAGACATCGATTCGCTCCTCGTCAAAACAGCCCACGACGGATTGATCGTGATGACGGCAGGGCCTCAGCCGCCCAGCGCGCCTGAGTTGCTTTCCGGCCAGCACTTCAAGACGTTGCTGGAAAAGCTTCAGGACCGTTTCGACCATGTCGTGGTGGATGCTCCCCCGGTAATGGGGCTGGCCGATGCGCCGTTGATCGCCAGCCAGACCGAAGGCACGTTGTTCGTCATCGAATCGCACGGTACTAAGAAGAGCATGACCCGCGTGGCGATCGCGCGTCTGCAGGCAGCCAATACGCCTATCCTTGGCGTCGTTCTGACCAAGTTCGACCAGAAGCGTGCGGCTTATGGTTATGGGTACGACTATAGCGAGCGATACGGCTATGGTAACTCATCAGATGCCCGTGCCTGACCGGGCATATGGCGAAGCGGCTCTTTGGCGCATCCCAGCGGTTCTAGCAGGTGGCACGGCGCTGCTGTGGGTAACGCTTGGCGTCACGCTTGCCCAAGTCAAAATCGGCGATCATGGCATCGGTGTACCTATCATCTGGCCCTTTGCCGCCGAACCGCGGGTACGTACCGCCGAAATGCAACTGGCCAGCCAGAACACGTCGGCCGCCAAAAAGACCTTTGCCGAAGCTGCCGCGGTCCTGCGGCGCGAACCAATCAGTGTCGCGGCCGCCCGCGTCGCTGCCTTGAGCGCCGGAGCATATGGCGACGGTGGGACCTCTCGGCGCTTGCTCGCCTATGCCGAGAAACTTTCGCGTCGCGATCTGGGCACCCAGGTCGGATTAATTGAATATGCCGCCGCTGACGGCAATCTCCCCGTCGCGTTGCGCCATTATGATACGGCACTGAGAACCGGGGAAAATGCAGCCCAACTGCTCCTGCCGGTACTAATAGAGGCGTCGCATAGCCCCCAAGTCGCAAAGCCTCTAGCGCAGATCCTGTCGAGGCAACCGCGCTGGCGCGTGCGCTTCGCCTTTTCCCTAGTCACCAGCCATCCGTGGGCACCGACCTTCACCCCACTGCTGATCGCCGCACGTTTGAACATCGCCGATCCTGTGGAGCACGATCTCCTGACGCGCGCGGTGGACGGTCTGGTTCAGCAAAATGCCGTCGCCAATGCCGCGCAGCTCTACGAGCAGGCCACGGGGTCACGCCTTGCCAACATGGTAAGGAACGGCGACTTTTCAGCCGAGGATCGGGTGCCTCCCTTTGACTGGAACATAGCCGATGAACCCGGACTTGGCGCTATCAAGGGCCCGATTGATACCGCACCCTATCGGAACGCTTTGTCGCTCAATGCCGACCCTGGACGTTCGGGCGTCGTCGCCAGTCAGCTTACCATACTGCGTGCCGGCCGTTACCACATTCGTTTTCTCGCTGGCGCGACAAGCAGCAGCGGCCAGCCCGAAGTGTCGCTGACCTGCAGCGGGGCGAATAGTCCGCTTTTTCGTCTCGCTTTTCCGGTCTCGAACAAGCCGCGCCAAGTCGAGGCCGACTTTGCGATACCGTCAGATTGCTCTAGCCAGTGGTTTACGATCAAGGCGGCTACTAGCATCGATGCCACCCGCGAGGTGGCAGGAACGCCCTGGATCACCGACATAAACGTAATTCCGGCATGATCCACGTCAGCGGCAAGGCGACACTGTGACAAACGCGTTCCTGATGATCGGATTCTGGCCGATCGAACTGCTAGCCATAATATGGGCGGTGCGGCGAAGCGGCTTTCTACCGTTTCCCCACGGTACCATGCTGTACCTGTTCACTGCACAGATCGTGCTCGCCTTGCACGCTTATGGTTTTTTATACTACAGTTTTGTGCGCATATTTTCAACATATGCCTACATTCATCACTTTTCCTCAATGTTTCTATTGCAGGCGATCATGCTGTTTTCGCTTTGCCTGCTTGTTCCGAAATCCAGCATATCAATAGGCGAATCGGTACGCACACTTAAGGTCAAGGATAGCGTATTCTGGATATTCATTGTCGTCTTCTATTTCTGCTGGCTTGTTACGAGCTTATGCATTGATTGGTCGATCGTTTGGAGCAATAGCATCTATCTGACGATGACTGACCCTGAAAAGGCTCTGGTCATCAACAATGGTCTTACGCGCCTGATCTTCACGCTGGTGGGACCATTCGGCTTGGTCGGGGCGGCCGCACTCTCCTTTACCATGTGCTCCGGGCGTTTAAGACTAAGTCTAGCCCTGATCCCCATCATGACCTGGTCCTTCTTCTTCGCCCTGTCCGCGCATTCGCGCGGGTCCGCAGCGTATCTGATCTTAGCCGGGTTGATTGCCGCCATGTTCCCCCGGGCGCGTGTCGCCGCGGTGGGCCTGATGGTTGTCGGCTTCCTGACCACCTTATCCGTCCTATGGGGGCGGGGCTCGGGCAACCACGGCCTTGCCTCCCTTCCCACCTATTTTAGCAATATCGTCGCCTATTACGACGTCTCCGGACTCGACGCGGTCAGCAATGTCTACGAAGGCATCTTCGTGACAGCGGAATACTTCTCCCGCACCTTCCAATTCAACAACCTTTACAAGATTTTGTCGTTCTCACCGCTCGTCAGCTTCATCGATGGATACGATACCGCCCGCGACCTCTACGCTATTCGACTAGCCGCTTATGTACCAAATTCCGCAGTAAGCGAGGTCCTTTCTTTTGGAACCCCATATGCTATGCTTTACTTTGGTGTTTTTCTATGGTCGGGATACTATTCGGCAAAGACTCTCTCGAAAAGCCCTACCCTGCTGACGCTAGGCCTGAATACCCTGATGTTTTTCGGCAGCTATCTACAGTTCGCCTATGATACCCGAACTAATTTTAGATCTTTTTTCTATATTGGTTTAATCTGCTGGTTTATTATCCGAAGGCAAAGGCAAATGACCTCGACTATGGCGCTCCGGCGCCCATAGCCGCTCGAAAAGGACACCCCATGCCCATCCTGCCGCCGGCAACCGACCCCGAGCCGCTTCGATCAGACAAGGCAGACGCAGTAATAAATCGTCGTTCGCTCGTCGCAGGGCTGACGGGGGCCGTTGCGTCAGGCCCGGTATGGGCTGGAGTTGCCCAATCCACCAACGGATCCCCCCTTGCGAACAAGGTGGAGCCTTCCGGCCCTAGTGGAGACTTGCACCGCGCCATTCAAAAGGCGGCGGGTTCGGGCCGCTACGTTCCCGGCATAGGTGCGAGCTACTGGGCCCACCCCCAAGATGGTCTCTATCTGCAGCCCGGTGTCTACGACGCCGGAGATATTCCGATCACCGGCAACACATCGCCCTTCCCTGCCCTTTCCCTCTGGGCGATCCCCGGATCGGTGGTCATCCGTATCCCGGATGATAACTATCTTTTTCAGACCAGCGAACGCCTGAACCGAGTGTTCGTCTCTGGCGTAACTTTCGTAGGCGGCAAGGGCGTGTTACAGCACCTTTTCTCAGGGCTCAACGTCAACGGACGCTTCGTGTTCGAGCGATGCGTATTCGACAATTATACCGAATGTGCGATCGGCAATAACGCCCAGGATCAACCCTATCTTGAAGTGCGCGGCTGTACGTTCATGGCAGCTGAAAAGAGCAGTGCCATCGGAATTAGCTGGGGTGGTTATGCCGATGGCAGTATTATCGAAGGCAATGCATTTCTGCGCAATCGCTATCATTTGAAGATCGGTCCAAACCCCAGCGGCAGCATCCACGTGCTGCGCAACGACTTTCTGTTCTGGGACAAGACAACACCGAGGGGTGCGGCAATTTGGCTCGTGCCCGAGATCACGCCTGGTCAGTTCGGCAGCAACTCGGGCTGGGGAACGATGATTTGCGGCAATAAGTTCGGCAGCGAGAACATGCAACCGGATGACGTGCGCATCTTAGTAGCCCGCGAAGGCCCAGGCGACACCCGCCAGACACGGGCACCCAATGTACGGTTCGACACCGGCGGGGGGGACGGCGCGTTTCTGTCCGGCATCACTATCGAGAACAGCCGCATTTCCTGCTCGGGTGATGTCAGATCGCCTTTCATACGCAGCTGGATCTCGGAAGTTCGAAACCTCACCTATATCAACAATTGCCACGATGGCGGGCGGCATTTGTACCTTTGCGAGTTCATGGGGGCCCGCAAGATCGATTACGCCAATGCCAATTGGACGGTGCGATTGGAAAATGCCGACAGCCTCCTTGGCAGTTCCCCGTTCCTTCAAGGCATCAGCAATGCCGCCATCGGCCCGCAATCGGACCCAAGCGCGACCCAAGCTATTGCCGAGGAGACAATACTGCCTGGCACGGGCGGCGACGACACCTCTTTCCACCTGCTCGCGTCTGCGGATCGTCCCGAAGCCTTCAAGACCTTTGGCGAAGGTGTATCCCTGACGCCCGTCGCCGACCATGCAGGGCATAACCGCGCGGTCGAGGTCGTTCCGGTCCGGCAGGGTGGCGGCCTCGCGGATACTCTTCGTACGGCAAGGGCCGGACACCAAGGCTGGCTCGCAGTCGATCTGAAGCGCGCAAGCACAAAGAGCGCGGACGCGGTAGAGGTACGCATCTTCAACTACGCGGCGGGGATCATCGCGCGACGACTGCGCTATGTCTTGCCTGCTGAATGGCGTCGTGTCCGCATCCCTTTTACCTTGCCGGCTGCCGCAGATTCCCAAGCGTGGCAATATGTCATCGTCCCCGTCGACCCTACGGAAAATCACGCGTTCCAGGCGGCGCGGCTGTACGTCTATCATGGGCGCGAACCGCAAGCGGACGGCCATGTGTCGACCTTGGGTGACGGGAAATGGAATGGAGCCCATCTGGTCTTGGGCACGACCCATTTGTGGGAAGAAAACGGCGCGCTTTACCTGAAAGCGACCGGCGCACCGGCGCATGCGACTGACGGCACCCAATTGGGGTAGATCGCTACAGGTCCAATATTCGCTCCGGACGCAGCCTTCCTCGAAGCACGTCGCCGAACGCGCGCAGATTGCCGTCCAGCCGGCCGCGATAATCGAATAGAGGATGCCGGTAGAAAGCCCGCAGCGCGTTCAATACCAACGCCTGGGCCAGAAAGCGTGCGGTGAGAAGCGGCGGACAAGTCCCCTTGCCTGCCAGATATAGCGGATTGGCAATCTGCGAATAGCCGTAGCGGCGTCCACTGACCCGGGCCCCCTTCGAACCGAGGTGGACGCCGGCACAATGCCTGGCAAGCACCTGGCGACCTTGCAGCTGGCCGGAGAAATCGAGATCCTCCAACCAGCCGTAAAGCGGTAATCGTTCATCAAACCGTGCCCTGTCGAATACCGCGGCGCGTACTGCCATGTTGCATCCGTATAGCCGCGGCACGGATTGGGCCGCCTCCCCGGCGGGCCGCACCCAGGCGGCAAGAACGTTGCTCGCCTCCGCTTCGTCGATAGCAGCCGTCTTGGCCCCATCCCGAAGAACCGCGCCGGTCAGGCCGACGACGTCTTCGTGCGTCTTGAACACGGCCGCGGCCGCATCGAGCCAATCGCGATGAGGCCGGAAATCATCGTCGAAGAAGACAATAACGTCCGCAGCCACGGCGTTCTCGAGCAGGTGGCGCACACCGGCATTGCGCTGCCGCGGAAGACCTGGCTCGCTTGAGGCAAGCGTGATCACCGGCAGCACGGCGGTTTCCGTTCCCGCCCAATCCGCAGGGGAGCTGCCGACGATCACCACATGATCGGGGCGACGATGACCCTGGGCCAGTCGCTCCAGCAATATGCAGACTTCGGCCGCGCGCCCGCGGGTCGCCACGACCACAGCGATCGTCGGCGAAGATGAACGCGCGATCATGCGGTCCCCTTTCTCTGAAATATCCGTCGGATCGGCATCGATTCGGACCCTGAATGCCGGCACCCTAGGGCGGCTACGTCGAGACGGCAAAGCGCGTTCACCGGCTTACTCCGACAGGTTTGACCCCGGCGACCACCGAGCTCAAGTCGTCCAGGAACCCTTGCACCGTCACTTCCTTGTTCCAGCTCTGCTCCGCTCGTTGTCGTGCCGCACGGCTGCACCGGTCCCGGAGCGAAGCATCGTCAAGCAGCCGCTCGATCGCATTGGCAAACGCCACTTCGTCTTCGGGAGGGGTAACTAACCCGCATCCCTCCACTTCGCGCGCCAAGCCGGTGCCGGCGGATGCGGTTGCGACGACTGGTCTCCCGGACGCGAGCATGTTGGTCAATTTGGACGGCAGTACCAGGTCAGCCGCATTACCCTTCTGCGGCAACAGGTGAACCGTGGCGAGCGACAGCAGATCGGATAGGCGGTCTTTTGGCTGCAGACCGGCTATGACGATGTTATGGCAGCCATCTGCTTGCTGCTCCAGTGCCGCGCGGTTGGGGCCATCACCGCAGATGACGATGGTAAGGTCGTGGCGGTGCTTCAGTCGCCTGGCCGCGGCCACCACGATCTCGATCCCTTGCTTGTTGGCGATGTTGCCCGAATATAATGCGACATAGGGCGTCGTAATGCCGAGTTCCTGCCGATAGGGCGATTGAGCGCCTTGCGGTCTGATCGCATGGAGGTCCGCCCAGTTGCGCATCTGCCGAATTCGACTCGCGGGCACACCAAGATCATCTAGGCGACGGCACATTTCAGGCCCGATACTGCTCACCCGATCGAACAGCCCCATGATCGTGCGTTCCACGGACCTGGCGAGTCGCGCGGCTTTGGAATTGCCATTGAGCAGCCCGGTCGCAACCGCTGCCTCCACTTCGAAGTCCTGAATATGCAACCAGGCGATCGATCCAGCCAGACGGGCGGCAGCCCAGCCGACCGGGGCCGCCATTAACGAAGGCGCGATGCACAATACAGCATCGGGACGCCAGCGAAAGCCGCTCCACAATCCCGGAACCAGCACGCTCAATGCAAAGCTGGCATGGTGCAGCAATCGTCGGACACCCGAGGGATGGGAGGGCACATAGATGGGGCAGCGTAGAACCCGCACCCCATCACAGGTTTCGCTCCACCAAAAAGGGCGACGGTAGGCGTGCTGAACCTGCCACTCGGGATAATAAGGCTTGGCAGTCAACACGCGCACATCGTGACCCGCCTGTAAGAGCGACCTCGCCAGATCGCTCGTATATACCGCGATCCCGATTTTCTCGGGTGCATAGTTTATGCCCAGAATCAGCAGCTTCATCGGTCAGCCCTCAGATCGTCAATGCGCCTTAGCGCCACTGACTCAGCTTGACCGGGTGGACATACAGATACTCGTCCGGGAACTCTTTCATCAGGCGATCGCGGTCGTTGCCGAAACGAGCGGCAAACACCGGGGTCTCCGCCGGATCCCAAAACTCGATTCCCTGCCACGCGAAATCCGGCTGACGCGCTGCCAACGGGTCGTTGAATCTCTCGCCCGGCTTCAGTTCGGTTTTCACCCGATCGACCGCCAGGGCCAACGCAGTCGGCACCGCGACTTCCGCGAAGATGTCGAGGGCCGCGAATACCCCGCAATAATGGGTGAAGCGCCGGATCGCCTCGGCTGGTACCACGAAAAAGTCGGCATAGCCCATCAACAAGGGGTAATCGCTCGGCTTGCCGTGCAGCTTCACCGCCCAAGGCGCGGCCAGATAGCCCGCGGCCGGAAGCAGTTTGGTCAGAGCATGCTTTGCCTCGCTCAGCGAGCGCATCTTGGACGGATGATCCTGCAAACCCATGCCAGCAAACTTTGCGCGCGCCTCATCTTCGGGCGGGAGTTCGGCACGCCAGTCGAAACCATCCCCATTACGCCGCAGAGCGATGCTGGCCGGCAGGGACCGATGCCACTGGTATCGTACGGAGTCGAGCGGCGCGAGCGACTTGATATATCCGGTAGACGCATCAAGATCCAGTTTGCACGCGATGTTCCACGCATCTATTCTCGGATTGAGAATCAAATCATCCGAGATGAAGACGTAGTGCGTTGCCTCGTCGTCGATGAACGAGGCCGCGCCTTGGGCAACGTGACCGCTGAACTGCCAGCTCGATTCTGTAATGCGGCATACGTCCGCCCTTTCGGAACGAGCGAAAGGCATCAGATAGGTGCGCTTGGGAAAGCGCTCCCCATAAATCTCGTCGAGCTTCTCGATATTACGCTCGAACCGATGATTGAAGATGAAAACTGCGCTCGCGCGGTTTTCCTGCCGATCCACTTCAGCCAAGGATCGTCGCCAGATCGGTCAGCCATGCGTCAAGCAACGGCAGCTCCTCCGCTCCGACGTAGTCGCCATCAACCAGCGCGCCATAACATTTGCGCAGATTTTCCCCCATGGTACCCAGATCGGTACCGGCCTTGAGGTCCAGAGCATCCAAGGCTTCAGCGATCTTGCGATTGCCAAGATAGCCACTAATTTCGTCCTCGAAATCGCGCATCAGACTATGGTCGTTGCGATCCTGAACAACCGTTGCCTCTCGGAACAGGATGGACCAACCGTTCACGCCTGCAATCCGTTGCGCGACAAAGCTGCGCCAGATATCCGTCATACGGAAGCTGCAGTAAGCCGGCAGATAAAGAAGCGGGAAGGCTTCGCTGTAGTGGATCGTGTTTTGGCTGTTGTAAGGGCACCATGTCCCGGCGGACAGCGCCACACGCTGCGATTTGTCGAAGTTGAACGGCAACGGCAGTGCGAGCCGATAGATGGCATCCACGTCCGGGTTCTCATTCGCCAGCCCTTGCTGGATGGGAATGCGCACAGCCTGCGGCTCCAACAGTACAGGCAGCGGGGCGTTGATCTCGTCCAGCGGCAGTCCGCGCGGCCAGATTAGTCCGTCGGTGAAGTAGCGATAGACGTTAACCCAACCGGCTTGCGCAACGGCCGGCAGCGTCGCTTCTAGCGGCAACGCCTCGTAAAAATCGGGACCTGGCAGATTGTCGTCGTCGGTTTCGATGATCAGCTCGACACCCGTCTGGATCGCCAGCAGATATCCGATGTTCTTGCGCGCGTAATGACGCGTCGGGCACAGCCCCGCCGTCACAAAGGCGAGTTCGCGCTGGGCAGCGTAGCTATAGAAGCGGCATCCTTCCAGCTCGAACTCGTCAGGCGATTTGGTGTCTCCCACGACGTAGAAGTCCAGTCCGCGTTCACGGCAATCGGCAGAGATCGCCTTCATCACCGCGTTGGGGGCGGCAATCGAGGTCAGAACGACGGCGGCTTTTGGGTTCTTGGTTTCTGTCATGGCGCTTTCGACGGTTGCATTGCACATGGCGCTTACCCGCTTGGGTGGCCGATTGGCCAGCCCTGGTTTGACAGGCTATCGACCGGTCAGCGGAGTCTGCCCTGCACATTGATTGACTTGTTGAGCCGTCAATCGCAAGCAGCCGCTGCGGAGTGAGCATCATCTATGAACGAACGACCAAACGGGGCCGTGGCGATGGCATCCGACATGCAGGATATATCCCTCTTGCAGCGGCTTGCCCGCAACGGCGCGGCCGCATCGGTGCTCGAGGTGCTGGTTACGGGTGGGTTTCTGCTGATCGCCTTTCGCGTCGTCATTGCGCATTCTTCGCTGAAGCAATTCGGTGTCTGGGCACTGATCCAGTCTTTGACATCGGTAATCAAGCTTGCCGACGTAGGCGTCGCCGGGGCATTGCCCAAGTTCATAGGTCAGATGAGCCGTGAGGATCGCGAACGACGTATATGGCCCTATATTGATACGTCAATCATCTTTACCTTCTGCTTCTATGCACTGGTTGCGTCGATCGCCTATTATCCGCTGAGCCTTGCGCTTCGGCATAGCTTGGAACCGGGTCAGCAGTCCCTTGGACATACCATGCTTCCGCTGGTATTGGTAAATGCAATCCTATGGAGCCTCAGCACCGTCCCCATCGCCGCACTGGTGGGCATTCGCAAAGGTACCAATAAGAGCATCATCAACATGACCGGGGCGGCTCTACTGCTTGTGACGGCCATTGTCCTTGCTCCTCGCTTGCAGCTTATGGGCCTGGTGTTCGCTCAGATGATCCAGTTCATCTTCGTGATCATTGCGGCATGGGCCAGCTTATCACGCCATCTCCGCGCAGGCCGATTCCGGCTTAGATTGCGTTTTCACCGCGACGTCATCCGCGAGACCATCGGCCTGTCTTTGCTGACGCAAGCCAACACGGCCATGGCACAATTGTACGACGTGGTGGTGCGATTGGTCCTGACGCGGGTTGGGGGAACCGCGAGCACCGCCGTCTACGAGCTGGTCGAACGTGTATTCCAACCGGTCCGCGTCCTGTTGATCGGTCCCGCTTTTCTTAGTGTTCCTATCCTCGCTCGCGCTTTTGCACGGCGACAGCTGCGGGCGATCGGCCATATATACGAACGGCAGGTTGCACTCATCACCGCTTCGGCGTTGATCGTCTATGCTGGCGTGGCATTGTTGGCACCTGTCGTGTCGCTAGTGCTCTTGCGCCGTGTCGATCAGCAATTCCTGCTGTTCTTCTTTATCGACTGGGTCGCGACGTTCGTTTACGTCTTGTGCATTCCCGGAATGCTGTTCGGCCCCGCATCGGGCAAGCTGCGATACAATATTATGGGCAACGTCTTTCAACTGGCAGGATCGCTTGTCGCCGGGACGGTCGCGGGGTTCCTATATGGTCCCCTAGCGGCCCTGGGAGGAATTGCCTGTGTCAACATCGCCAGTTCGCTGTTTCAGACCCGGGCCAATACATTGGCGAACGGAGCGCCGCTCTTGCCAAGCAAACGCCTGGTGGGGCGCCTGATGCAGCGTGGCGGGATGAAGCTCCTGTTTCGACCGATCATGAGCTGACCCATTCCCAATGAACCAGGCTACAACACAGAAGGTGAGCAGGACAGTGCGCGATCGACGATTACGGGTTGGCCTGTTGTCGCCCTGGGCCTCGCGATTGGGCGGAGGCGTCTTCGAGGCAGTCGTTGCCCATGCAGCCATGCTGTGCGCAGCCGGCGCTGATCCCGTCATCTTTGCACTGGAGGACCTACACAGTGCGGACGACCGTAGTCGTTTCGATGGAATCCCGGTGCAGTTGGGGCGGACGTTGGGACCGAGCCAGATAGGATACAGCCCCGATCTGGGACGCAAGCTGGCCGCGGCCGACATCGACCTTCTACATCTTCATGGCATCTGGATGGCAACATCTCATTTGGCGGAGCGCTGGGCTGCCGTGACGCGTCGTCCATATGTCATCTCTCCACATGGAATGCTGGACCCTTGGATCACGCAGCGCGGGCAGGCCAAAAAGGCAATCGCCCGGCTTGGCTACGAACATCGCAGCTGGCGGCGTGCCAATCTTTTCCATGCACTTACCCGCGCTGAGGCCGCAGACATCCAGCGTGAAACGGGCAATGACGCTATTGCCGTCATTCCGAACGCCGTAGATGCGCACCTATATGACAATGAAGGGCGCGACTCGGCTACGGCCCGTATCGTCTATCTGGGTCGCATCCACCCTAAGAAGAACATTGACGGATTGATCGACGCTTGGCAAATTCTGGTCAAACAGCGGGGCCCAGCTGCACCACAACTTACGATCGCTGGTTGGGGGGATCCAATACATGTTGCCGCGCTGCAGGCACGTATCGACTTAGTTCTAGATTCCCGATTATCCTTTACCGGCCCCGTCTACGGCGACGCCAAGCGGGCATTAATTGGGAGTGCAACGGCGCTCGCCTTGCCATCTCATAGTGAGGGTTTGCCAATGGTAATCCTTGAAAGCTGGGCTTCCGGCATCCCCGTTGCCATGTCGCAACATTGCAACTTACCGGTCGGCTTCACCAGCGGTGCCGCCATCGACAGTGGCGTTGACGCCCATTCCATTGCAGCTGCACTAGCGGTCTTGCTCGATGAGAGTGGGGCCGCACGGCAACGTCGCCGTGCGGCAGCACGAGATCTTGCCACTCAGTGCTTTTCGCCGCAGATTGTCAGCGAGCAGTGGATGGCGGCATATCACCGCATATTGGAGCGGAATTCGTGAAGCAGCCAAGCGGATCTGATCCGTTGAGCGCAGAGGCTGCAAGGAGCGCCACTGGCGGACCTAGCTTCAGCTTGGCCAATCGCCTGATGCGGGTATTGTGGGGAATCAGCTGGCTATGCCTTGCCCGCTGGACGCCCCCTCCACTTCATAGCTGGCGCGCACTAATTTTGCGGCTATTTGGCGCAAGAATAGGCAAAGGTACGCGGATTTATTCCAGCGTAAATATTTGGCTACCCGCTAACCTCGACATTGGTAGTGGTTCGGTGCTCGGGCCCCGCGTACGTTGCTATAATCAAGGCAGGATCACGATCGGCGATCACGTCACCGTGTCGCAGGATGCGTCATTATGCGCCAGCAGTCATGATGTCTCGGATTGCCACTTTCAATTGCAGATAAGACCGATCGTGATAGAAAATCATGCCTGGATTGCTGCGGAATCCTTTGTAGGGCCCGGAGTTCGAGTTGATGAAGGCGCTGTGCTTGGCGCTCGTGGTGTAGCTATGCGCGATCTTGCGGCTTGGACAATTAATTCGGGAAATCCCGCCGAGTTTTTGCGCGGTCGCGCATTTGATAACTAGTACAATCCTTAGTATACAGCCTATAGACGTATACTATGTTAGATTTATTGATGATATGGAAGGACACTATGTCTTCGATAGATAAATTTACGAGAATGTTTATATTGAATATAATCAGGAAATGCGTTATAATATGCTAGCGCTACTTTTAATCCCCGATCGGACTTTCTCCGTGCTTTCTTAGCACATCGTTAAAAGCTTCGGCCATCAAAGCCTGAAGGCTCCTACTTTGGCGCCTTGCTAGCGTATGCATTGCGAACGACATTTCGGGGCTAAAGAAACCAGCGATTTGTTTCCGGCCTTGGCGGCTCGCCGGTACGGCTGAGGTAGCGGCGAAAGCTGGCTCTACGGTTGGGGCCGACACCAGGCCAGAGCGCAGGTTGGCAAAGCTGGGTTTGCGGCTCATGCAGCGGCTTTCCGGTTAGTTGGTTTGCGGGGCGCAGATAGGCCGACCTGTCGACATGTCCACGTGTAAATTTGACGAATGTCATCGGCAGCCTTACCGCCGGGTTCGTATTCCATAACGGTGCGGCCTTCGCCGCTGGCGTGGCGATAGGCAGCGCGGTCAGGAATCTGAATCGGACAGGGCGGCGTGCCGAATCCCTCCACTAGTTCGCCCGCCTCCTGATAGACACGTGGCGCATTGGGGCTGCCGGCAGTGAAGACAACATAGGCGGGTTTCTTGAGAAGCTGGACGAGCTTCGCGGTGATTTGAATTGCCGAGAGGTCGAAGGCGCTAGGCCGGCACGGGATCAGCACCAAATCGGCGACCTCAACCGCGGCGCGGGCGGCGCTGTCGGCGTGAGGTGGCGTATCGATGACGATCAGCTCGGCACCCTGTGCGCGGGCGGCCTCGACTTTGGCGGCGAGGCGCGGGGGTGGGCTGTCGATCACCTCCGGCGGTGCATCGCTGCGCCATGCTGCCCATTGACTGGCTGTTGCCTGCGGATCGGTATCGATGATGAGCACGACCCGGCCAGCGTCCTGAGCCGCGGCTGCGAGGTGGATGGCGAGAGTCGTTTTTCCCGCTCCCCCCTTCTGACTAATGATCGCGATAACTGGCATGAAACCACCTCTACATGTCGACATGGTGGCGTGGCAAGTCCTCGACATGTCTGCGCAAGCATAATTCCTACCCGACGTGAGGATGTCCGCTGGCGACCGTTTGCTTCTCTCAAGAAGCATGTAATGGCTGGAGCCAGCGCTCCTGTGATTGAGTACCGTTCTTAGGGTTGACCTGAGCCCTTGACGTCCTCCCTCTTTTTTCATCCAAGCTGAGTGAGAGTTTCCGGCGCTTTTGAGCCTCACCCCGTCTTAGGTCCGGTCTTTATGAGAAAACCGGCTCTCTTTTCGTCAGGGCAGGCATGCCTGCCCTGACGAAAAAGCGCGCTCCATCGGGGTCTGGTTGCCGAGGGAGCTATGCGGACGGTGCTCGTTGTAATCGCGCCGCCACGCCTCACATTTTACCCGTGCGTCGTCCAAGCTCAAGAACCAGTATGCGTTGAGGCATTCGGCCCGCACGCGGCCATTGAACGCCTCCGCAAACGCATTGTCGGTCGGTTTGCCGGGGCGGCTGAAGTCCAGCACTACATCATGCTGATAGGCCCATAGATCGAGATCCTTCGAGATGAATTCCGGCCCATTATCCAGACGTATGCGCTTGGGGCGACCGTGTGCCGCGGCAATGCGGTCGAGCGTTTCCACCACGTCAGAGCCACGATAGCTCATCCGTACATCGAGCGCTGGCGACACGCGCGTGAAGTTGTCGACGATCGACAGCACCCGGATCTTGCGCCCGTCGAACAGCTGGTCCGACAGGAAATCCATCGACCAGCACTCGTTGGGCGCCGTCGCCGGCGTCCGGTCATCGCGCAGCTTCGCCTTCACCTTGCGCTTGGGCGTCTTGTTGCGCAGCTGCAGCCCGAGTTCGCGATACAGCCGATGAGTGCGCTTGTGGTTGATCTCCCAGCCCTCCCGCCGGAGCAGAACATGGATGCGTCGATACCCGTAGCGAACACGGGTCGCAGCCAACTCCTTGATCCGCATCTTGAGGCCGGCCTGATCGAGGCGGCGGGACTGATAGCGCTGGGTCGATCGATTGATCGGAAACGCGCCGCAGGCTCGCCGTTCGCTGACCTGGTAGCTCGCCTGCAAATAGCCGACGATCTCCCGGGCTCGACCAGGCCCTACATTTTTCGGCGGATGACATCCTGCAGCATCTCTTTGTCCAGGCTGAGGTTCGCCACCAGCCGCTTCAGCCGGACGTTCTCCTCCTCCAGCACCTTGAGGCGCTTCATCTCCGACGGCATCAGACCCCCGTATTTGCTGCGCCATCGATAGTAGGTCTGGATCGAGATGCCGGCTTTCCGACATACCTCCTCCACGGTCGTTCCATCCTCGGCCTGCTTGAGAATGAACGCGATCTGCCTCGCTGAACCTCGACTTCTTCATTGACGGATTCCCTCGTCCGGCATCTGCCAAACCTAACCGGGAATTTCTCACAAAGAACGGACCAATCCACAGGGCTCAGGTCAAACCCACCCTTGACGCCTACCCCGCCCCCGCCGATACCCGTGTCCATCGACATGGGAGAGACCGGGTTCAGCCCCGGCGCCGAAGGAGCAACCGCCCCGGAAACTCTCAGGCAGAAGGACCATGGCGATGCGAGGATATCTGGAGAGAGGCGCAGGGGCGACCCCACGTCCGCCGACGGGATAGCGATCTCAGGCACAAGCGACAGATGGGGCATGCGCACGGCCGGATATGTCCGGCGATGGGGACATGCATGCACGTCGACACGTCTACACCCCTACCCGCTGCGCTTGACCGCGGGCTGAACCGGCCGATCAGTGTCACCGAGCTGTTCACGATTGGCATTGGCCCGTCGAGTTCGCACACCGTCGGGCCGATGCGCGCGGCGTTCGACTTCGCACAGCGGGCCGTGGGATACAGCGGAGAAGGGGTAGAAGCGCCGGTACGCGTCACCTGCGATCTGTACGGCAGCCTCGCGTTGACCGGCCATGGCCATGCGACCGATACCGCCACCATCCTAGGCCTTGCCGGCTGGGAGCCCGAGCGGCTGAATCCCGATGCGGCACCGCGCATCCTCGCTGATATCGCCGTGCAGAGCTGCCTGCCGCTCGCTGGCACTCACCCGGTTGATTTCGCGGCCACCGATATCGTCTTCCACTCTCGCGAATTCCTGCCCGAACATCCCAACGGCATGACGTTCACCGCGCGCCTCGCCGATGGCGGAACCTACGCCGAGACCTATTTCTCAATCGGCGGGGGTGCGATCCTGCGCAAGGGCGCGCCGGAGTCGGCGAGCAACATCGCGGTGCGCCATCCGTTCAGTTCGGGCGCCGAATTGCTCGTGCTGGGCGACGAGACGGGCCTGTCGATTGCCGACATCGTCCGCGCGAACGAGACCGCGTGGCGCGAGGTTTCCGAAACCGACGCCTTCCTCGACGATGTCCGCACCGCAATGCACGCCTGCATCGACCGCGGCATGGCGCAGGACGGCATCCTGCCCGGCGGCCTGAAGGTCAGGCGCCGAGCGCGCGCGATCGAACAGGGGCTGACCGGCGATACGCCTGGCAGCAATCCCGCAGAAGTGTTCGAATGGGTCAGCCTTTGGGCGCTCGCGGTGAACGAGGAGAATGCGGCGGGCGGCCGCGTCGTCACCGCGCCGACTAACGGTGCCGCGGGCGTGCTGCCCGCCGTGCTGCGCTTCTACGAAACGCTGATCGCGCGTGACGAGGCCACGCGGCGGGAAGGCGCACGCACGTTCCTGCTGACCGCCGCGGCGATCGGCATGTTGTACAAGAAGCGCGCGTCGATCTCGGCGGCCGAGATGGGCTGTCAGGGCGAGGTCGGCGTCGCCTGCTCGATGGCGGCGGGCGCTCTCGCAGCGGTGTTGGGCGGGAGCAACGGCCAGATCGAGAATGCCGCGGAGATCGGCATGGAACATAACCTTGGCCTCACCTGCGACCCAATCGGCGGGTTGGTGCAAATCCCCTGCATCGAGCGCAACACGATGGGCGCGGTGAAGGCCATCAACGCTGCCTATCTAGCTCTGCGCGGCGACGGCAGCCATGTCGTCAGCCTAGACGCGGTGATCGAGACGATGCGCCAGACCGGCGAGGACATGCGCTCGCAATATAAGGAGACGAGCCTGGGGGGCTGGCCGTCAACGTTGTGGAATGTTGACGTATCTACATGACGACATTGAGCTAGGTCACGTGGACCAAGGGTAGCCAGAGCAAGGCTGAGGCAAGACTGATGAAGCCGATATAGGAGTTGGCCGTTTTGTCGTAGCGGGTCGCGACGCGTCGCCAGTTCCTCAGCTTGTTGAAGAAGTGCTCGATGCGGTTGCGCCAGCGATACTTCACACGGTCGCGCGGCGCGGGATGGCGGCGGTTAACTCTAGCGGGGATCACCGCCTTAGATCTCAGCCAGACAGCTCCTCCCGGATCGCATCGGCGTCATAGCCCTTGTCAGCGCGCACGACGTTGATCCAGTCGCCAATCATGCGCATCAGCGGGGGGAAGCCTTTGACATCATGCGCCTGTCCGGGTGTCAGCACGAGGGCAAGCGGTCCCTGAGCGTCGCACCTGGCGTGGAGCTTGGTTGTGAACCCGCCGCGCGAACGGCCGGGCGCCTCCGCGTGCCCAATTCCTTTTTATCCCCGCCGCGCAGTGGTGCGCCCACACGACCGTGCTGTCGATCATGTCGGCGCTGCCGTCCCGCGCGACTACCTCGGCCAGCGTCTCAAGCAGCGCGTCGAACACGCCGGTCGTCGTCCACCGCCGATAACGGCGGAACACGCTGTTCCACTTGCCATACTCATCTGGCAGCCGCCGCCATTGCGCCCCTGTCCGGGCGATCCACATCATGCCTTCGGAGTAGCGGCGGTTGTCCCACGCCGGGCGGCAGCCCCTACCGCGCTCGGCCGGCAGCAACGCATCGACGATCCCCCCACTCCGCATCCGACAACCCGATCCGCTCACCCAAGGCCGCCTCCAAATGGCAGCGTTGAATTAACCGCAGTTCACGACGTCAACCTTTGTCCAAGCAACCTAGTGTAGCTGCAGCGATGGATTAACTTTCAGACACTAGAATCGGGCTCATGCGCATCTTCGTTACCGGCGGAGCCGGCTTCATCGGCTCGGCGCTCGTTCGCCACCTGATCCGTAACACCGGGTACGAAGTGCTGGTCTATGACGCACTGACCTACGCCGGTACGCTCAATGCGCTCGCACCGGTCGCCGACAATCTGCGCTGCCGCCTCGTCCACGGCGACATTCGCGATGGTACCGCGGTTTTGGCCGCGCTCCGGGATTTTCGGCCCGACATCGTCACGCACCTTGCCGCGGAGAGCCATGTCGATCGCTCGATCGACGGACCGGGCGCCTTCATCGACACCAATGTCGTCGGCACCTTCACAATGCTGTCGGCGGCCCGCGCCTATTGGCTGGATCTCGCACCCGCCGATCGCGCTACATTCCGCTTCCACCATGTCTCGACAGACGAGGTGTTCGGAAGCCTAGGCCCGACTGGCCTGTTTACCGAGAACACGCCCTACGATCCGCGGTCACCCTATTCGGCGAGTAAGGCGGCGTCAGATCATCTGGTCAGCGCCTGGGGGCATACCTATGACCTGCCGGTGCTCATTACCAATTGCTCGAACAATTATGGACCGTATCACTTTCCCGAAAAGATGATCCCGCTGATGATCGTCAAGGCACTCGCCGGCGAAACCTTGCCGGTATACGGCCGCGGCGAGAACGTACGCGACTGGCTGTTCGTAGACGATCATGTCCGCGCACTGCAGGCCGTGTTCGAACGGGGCAAGCCCGGGCGACGCTACAACATCGGCGGCAATGCCGAACGCCGCAACATTGACGTCGTGGAAACGCTCTGTGCAACGCTCGATCGATTGCGTCCACGCCAGGACGGCCGCTCCTATGTAACGCAGATCGGCTTCGTCGCCGACCGTCCCGGCCATGACCTGCGTTATGCGATCGACGCTACGCGCATTCGAGACGAACTTGGCTGGACTCCGCGGGAAAGCTTTGAGACCGGGTTGGAGATGACGGTGTGTTGGTATCTGGGCAACGAAGCCTGGTGGCGCCCTATTGTTGCTGCACAGGCGGCGGACATACGGCGGGGACTCAATAACGCCATGGCTGCCTGAAGCAGCGCTTTACAATTGCGAGGGCACCGTCCCCCGCCTAGCCGGTGCGGCATGACCGATACCGTCCTCACCAGCCGCCCCCTATACCGAGGCTGGCTCAGCCTCATCATGCTGCGCCTGCGCCTCAGTGGAACCGAATGCGAGCGGGCAATCGTCGAGCATGTCTCGGGCGCAACAGTCCTCGCCTATGATCCTGACCGCCGTGTCGCCATGACAGTACGCCAGACGCGCGATGCGGTATTGTATCTGGGCGAGGCGCCTTTCCCCGAGGCGATCGCCGGCGCGACCGAGCGCGAAGCCCCGGCTGACACCGCTTATCGTGAAGCATACGAGGAAACCGGCCTGCGACTGCGTCAGCTTGAACCTGTTGCCCAGGTTTGGATGACTCCTTCATCCACCACCGAGCGGGTCCACCTATTCCTTGCTGAATATACTACCAATGATCGCACTGGCTTGGGCGGTGGAATGGCCGAGGAACTTGAGACGATCGACGCGCGCGAAGAGAAATTGGCGACTCTCTGGGCGGATGTGACAAGTGGCCGGATGACCGATGCCAAGCTATTTATGCTACTCCAGGCTCTACGGCTCCGCCGGCCGGATTTATTCTAACCATTTTTTATCGCTGACTGCTATATCCGAGCTCATGAAGGGCATCATCCTCGCCGGCGGCACAGGTACGCGGCTCCATCCGGCGACGCTTGTCGTCAACAAGCAGTTGCTGCCCGTCTACGATAAACCGATGATCTACTATCCGCTGTCGGTGTTGATGCTCGCCGGCATCCGCGAAATTCTCATCATCTCGAGCCCCGAATATCTGCCGCATTATCGTACGCTGTTTAATGATGGATCGGCGCTGGGCCTGAGCATCGCCTATGCGGAACAGCCGCGTCCCGAGGGCCTGCCACAGGCGTTCACCATCGGTCGCGACTGGATCGCGGGCGAGCCAGTGGCGCTGGTACTTGGCGACAACATCTTTTTTGGCAACGGCCTGGTGCCGATGCTGCGCCGCGCTGTCGACCGGGTCGAAGGCGGCGGGGGTGGGGCCACCATCTTCTCCTACCGCGTAGAAAACCCCGAACGCTATGGCGTGATCGAATTAGACGCTAAGAACCGAGCCGTATCGATCGAGGAAAAACCTGAACGACCGCGATCCAGTCACGCGATCACCGGGCTGTACGTCTTTGATCGGCAGGTGTGCGATCTGGCTGCTGGATTGACCCCCTCGGAAAGAGGCGAACTCGAAATCACTGACCTTGTCCGCCGCTATCTAAACGCGGACGCACTATACGTCGAGCCGATGGGTCGCGGCTTTGCCTGGCTCGATACCGGTACCCACGACAGCCTGCTCCAAGCGGCCGAGTTCGTTCGCACCATACAGCATCGTCAGGGCATCCAGATCGCCTGCTTGGAAGAGATCGCTTACCTACAGGGGTTCATATCGCGCGAAGCTGCGGAGGAACGGGGCCGGGCGCTGGTCAAGACGGCTTATGGCCGCGCTATTCTGGCCGCAATCGAGGAAGCGCCGACACCCTTGCCGTTTGCGGAACGAAGAGCGGGGGACCGTCGCCGCGAAGAATGCTTTACAAAACTCGGCAATCGATCTAATCCTGACAATACCCCCATACTGTGATGAGTAGCCATTTTGTGTCCGACGAGTGCGGCCACATTGAGATTATCCATCGAAACGGTTATTAGCGGTTGCCCGTAAACCGCTGGGCGCCAAACAGATAAGGTGTGCGTGGGCAATGTTGGATAATGTCGATCCGCCAGTTGCACAGGATCGCGCCCTGCATCAGGTTTCGGACCGGGCCTCCGACATCAAGACCCATTGGCGGCCTCGTAGCGCACTGCTCCAGTTCCGCGCCGTCCTGTACCTGCTCAGTACCGATCTGGCCGCGATCTTCGGTGGCTTCCTGTGCACGGCGATCCTGCGGCAGTCGATGGTCATCGACACAGGTTGGCTGGTGTTCGCGCTCGTGCTGCTGCCGGTCTATGCGCTGTTCGCGTCCAACATCGATGCCTATGACGCGGTCAATTTCCAGGACCCGTTCCGCGCGATCCGGCGCGGGCTGCAGGCGCTCGCGCTGGCGATCGGCAGCGTCATTCTAGTCGTCTTCTACCTCAAGTCGAG
The DNA here is from genome assembly GCF_010450875.1 of Sphingomonas insulae. NCBI lineage: Bacteria > Pseudomonadati > Pseudomonadota > Alphaproteobacteria > Sphingomonadales > Sphingomonadaceae > Sphingomonas > Sphingomonas insulae. Next base: position 20,287 of record NZ_CP048420.1, on the reverse strand, counting down.
CACGGCATTCCCGCGGCTGACGATCGCGCTCGGTTCAACGCTCGCGGCGCTGTTTCTCGTCGTTGCCCGCTACGGCTTCGTCCGCCACCTCAACTGGGTCGTCGGCGGCAATCCGTTTAGCTCGATCCTGCTATGCGATCGGGGTGCTCCGATTCCGCCGGGCAAATTCTCGATGATCATGGCGGCGGAATCCTATTTCGATCCGGACGAGCATGATCCGCACATGTACGATCGCCTCGCGACGCTGATCGCCAGCGCCGATCGCGTGGTAGTGACCTGCGCGCCCGAACATCGCATGGCATGGGCCAAGGCGCTGCGTGGTGCCAACGTGCAGAGCGAGATCGTCGTCCCCGAACTTGCCGCGCTCGCGCCGCTCGGCCTCGGACCCAATCGCGACGTCCCCTCGATCATCGTCGCGGCGGGGCCGCTCAGCCTGACCGACCGGATCGTCAAGCGCCTGTTCGACATCGCTGTGGCGTCCACGGCGCTGCTGTGCCTGCTACCCTTGCTGATCATCACCGCGATCGCAGTGCGACTGAACAGTGCAGGCCCCATCCTGTTCAAACAGGTGCGCATCGGCCGCGGCAACCAGATGTTCAGTATGTTCAAGTTCCGCTCGATGTACGTCCAGCAGCTGGACGGGGCGGGGCATCGTTCGGCCTCACGCAATGACGATCGGATCACCGGTGTCGGGCGGATCATCCGCAAGACCAGCCTTGATGAGCTGCCGCAGCTCGTCAATGTGCTGAAGGGCGACATGAGCATCGTCGGCCCACGCCCGCACGCACTGGGATCGCGCGCGGCGGACAAGTTGTTCTGGGAAGTCGATCAGCGCTACTGGGATCGCCACGCCACCAAGCCGGGGCTCACCGGCCTGGCCCAGGTGCGCGGCTTTCGCGGCGCGACGCTGATCGAGGACGACCTGAAGAACCGGTTGCAAGCCGATCTGGAATATCTCGAGAATTGGTCGATCTGGCGCGATCTGAAGATCATTTTCCTGACCGTTCGCGTGATCCTGCACCGCAACGCATTCTGAGCGGAAGTCGCCGACGGGATACCGCAGACAGCGCCACGGCGCGGATCAGCCGCCATGGCCAGATATCGGCTGAGTGGTTCGTCCAGACCGACGTTTCGAAAATGCATGTGGCAGTTTTATGAATCACCCCTATGTTACTCCTGTCACCATCACCAATGATGGGACCGGTTAGGAGTTGGGATGGTTGGACTCGTCCTTGGCTATGTAGCTGGCTCGCTTGCATTCGGGCTGAGCCTAGGCGCCGCGGCGCATACGCTGAAGGCGCGTATCCGCTACTGACGGTTCACCCGGATGCGCTGGCTGTTGATAGCCGTGGCCGTAATCTGGGGCAGCTCAATTGCGGTTCTTGCTCTGGCCATGGCCGGTCGGTTGGTCAGCAAACGCGTCCGGCGCATGATTGATGGCGATTAAGCGGCCGGTCTATCCCGTGATTCAGCGGCTCGATTGCCCAGATGCCGACGATTCAGAAAACTCGCCAGACACGATGCGCGCTGACCTGCTCCCCGAAAATCATGCCATTGCTAAGTTAGCTCGTCAGATGGAGACGAGCGATGCGTCGAGGCCGTTTTACCGAGGATCAGATCATAGGCGTGCTGCGTGAGCACGAGGCTGGCGTGAAGACCACCGAGCTGTGCCGGAAGCACGGCATCAGCGATGCGACGTTCTACAACTGGAAGTCGAAGTACGGCGGGATGACCGTGTCGGAAGCGGCGCGGTTGCGGACGCTGGAGGACGAGAACCGGCGGCTGAAGAAGCTGCTGGCGGAGTCGATGCTGGACGTGTCGGCGCTGAAGGATCTGCTGGGAAAAAACTGACCCGGTCTGTGGATCGCTACGCTGCGGTGGAGAAGCTGATGACCGACCACGGCTTCTCCGAGCGTCGCGCCTGCAGACTGATCGGGGTCAACCGGTCGGCATGGCAATATGAGCCGCTTCGCGGAAAGGACGATGCTGTCCGCGAGCGGATGCGCGAGATCGCGAACGAACGTCGCCGGTTCGGCTATCGCCGGCTGGCGATCCTGCTCAGGTGTGAAGGCAAGGGCATGAACCTGAAGAAGGTGTACCGGCTGTATCGCGAGGAGCGGCTGACGGTGCGCAAGCGTGGCGGCCGGAAACGGGCGTTGGGCACGCGGGCGCCGATGGCGATCCCGCAGGGCCCCAACCAGCGCTGGTCGCTCGACTTCGTGTCGGATGCATTGGCCTGCGGCCGGCGGTTCCGCGTCCTCAACGTCATCGACGATTACAGCCGGGAGTGCCTGGCGTGTATCGTCGATACCTCGTTGTCGGGTCGGCGTGTCGTCCGTGAGCTCGCCGCCATCGCCGAGCGTCGGGGGCTGCCGTGCATGGTGGTCAGCGACAACGGAACCGAACTGACCAGTCATGCCGTTCTGGCTTGGTGCCAAGACACCGGGGTAGAATGGCATTACATCGCTCCGGGCAAGCCGCAGCAGAACGGCTTCGTGGAATCGTTCAATGGTCGCTTGCGCGATGAGTGCCTGAACGAGCACCTGTTCGCCTCGCTGGCTGCGGCGAGACGGATCATCGAGGCATGGCGGACGGACTACAACACCGTGCGTCCGCACAGCAGCCTCGGCGGTATGGCGCCCGCCGAGTTCACGAACCGCCCCCGCCAGGGGCATGAGAACACCGAAGCTAACTTATCAGCGGCCTAAAAACGGGGAGCAGGTCAGCGCCCCAGCCTAGAATCAGGCAATGGATACGCTGCCGTTCACGCCTGTCGATCTCATCGCAATCGACGCCGCCCGCAACATCCGCCGGCGCTGGCATATCGCCGCGTATCGCGATCTATTCGGACGGGTGATGATCGAAACCGGCTGGGGCCGGATCGGCTGGCAGGGGCATACCCTAGTCCGCAGTTTCGTCGATGAGGGAGGGGCGCTGCGCTACGTGCGGGTACTGCTCGCCCGACGAAGGCGTGCGACGCGCCGGATCGGAACGGCCTATCAACCCATCGTTTCGACGTGTCGAAGTGTCGACACTTTTACAAGACGAGCGCTTTCAACACCTTTGCCCAGCTGACATATTTGAAGTTCTGCGTTTCGGGCGCGTTGTCGCCGTCCTGCGCGACGAACAGTCCCTTGGGGTAATCCGGGCCGAAGTCGCCTAAAGCCAGTTCGATGCCATCGGTATCGCTGGTGCCATCGATGCTGCCCCCGCCGATGCGGAAGCGGCCGGCGTAGGTGGCGTTCGGCAGACGGTAGAGCGTATAGGCATTGTCGCCCTGGCTCGAGGCGACGAGATAGCCACCGGTGCGGCCAGCCGGGGCGAGCGCGAGGCCTTCGGCGTCGGCGACCAAGGTCTTTCCGTCGACCTGCGCGATCGGGGTGGCAGTGACCGGCGCGGCGGGGTCCGCGGCGAAGCGCCACAGGCCGATGTCCTCTTCGGCGACGTAGAGCAGCCCCGTGCGATCGTCGACGACGCAGCCTTCGGCCTGGGTGGCGAGCTTCATACTGCGCACCGTGGTGACGCGCGGGGCGGGGCCGCTTGTATCGATCGCGACCTGGTCGATGCGGCCGTCCTTCAGCACGACGAAGCCGAACAGCGCCTTATCCCTCGCCCGCGTCCACAGGCACATGCCATAGGCTTCGCCGGGACCGACCGGATAGCGCCCCATCGCGATAAGTCGACCTGTCGACGTGTCGAGCGTGAACAGCGCGACATGCGCCTGGGCCACGTCCGCACGATCGCTTGCTGCCACCATCACCCGGCCGCCAATATCGCGCAGGTCAACGTTGTTGAGCCGCGCGGCCGGCGTAAAGGACACGCGCTTGCCCTTCAGGTCGTATACGTGGATCCCCGCCTTCTTGTCGGTGCCGATGACGAGGCTTTGCGCCGGGTCACGCGGGTTGCGCCAGATCGCGGGGTCGTCCGCGGCATCCGCGGCGGTATCGACCGGATCGGTCTCCGCGCTCGCCGCGACGGTGGGTGCGTCCGCCAGCGGCGCCGCGACCGGCACCGTGGCGCATCCGGCGAGCAGCAGGAAGGGGAGGGCGCGCCTCACAGCTTCACCCGCACACCGCCGAACAGCGTGTAGCCGAACTTCTCATATTCGTAGACGCGGTAGCGCTCACCAAAATAGCGGACGCCGGCGGTGTTGGTGAGGTTCTTGCCCTCGGCGAACAGGTTGATGCCCTTCATCAGCTGCACACTGCCGGTGACGTCGAGCTGGCCGCGCCCCTCCCAATACAGATCGAGCGCGGGGTTGTCGGCGTTGATCTCGTCGAGGTAATCGCTGCGCTTGGTATAGGCGACGCGCAGGTTCACCGGCCCGCGTTCGTAGAAGACGCTGGCGTTCCACATGTGCTTCGACTGGCCGGGCAGCGCGAAGCGACTGCGCCCGGCGTAGGCGGCGTCGAACTGGGCATCGCCGCGGGTGTAGGTGTAGTTTGCGAACACGCCGAAGCCGCCGAGCAGACCGGGCAGGAATGACAGTTGCTGCTGCCAGTTGACCTCGACCCCGTACAGCTTGCCCTGGCGCGCGTTGACCGGGCGGCTGAAGATCGCCGGCAGGCCCTGGTACACGCCGGTGCTGTTCACCGTGTAGCGGTAATCGGTCAGGTCCTTGTAGAAGCCGTTGACCGAAATCACGCCGAGCGGCCGGATGTAATATTCGAGGCCCGCGTCGACGTTGTTCGACAGCGTCGGATCGAGCCCCGGCGCGCCGAATTCGACGCGTACGGTATTGCCCTCGGTCGTCTCGAGCACGCGCGGGGCGAGCTGCGGGAAGTTCGGGCGGTTGATCGCCCGGCTCAGCGCCGCGCGCAGGATCACATTGGGGGTGAACGCCTGGCGTAGCGTCAGGTTGGGGAAGAAGTCGACATAGCCGCTCTTGCCCGAGGCCATGCTGACCACGCCGGTGCGCGACACGACCGGCGCCTGGCTTTTGAAGTTGGTCGTCTCGACGCGCAGGCCGGCGATCAGCGTGGTGCCGTCCTTCATGTATTTCGCCATGCCGAACATGCCGAGGATCTGCTCCTCGGCGGTGTAGTCGGCGGTCAGTGACTGCGGCAGGCGGCGTTCCGATGCCGCCTTGGTCGCGTCGAAATAGGCATCGGCGAGCCCGGTATCGATGCGATTGCCGAGGTTATAGTCGAAGTTGCGCGACTCCTCGTCCGACAGGAAGCCGGCGAGCGTCTGGCTGGGCGCGGCGGACGCACGCCGGTCGCGGAACCGCTCCTCGTCGGCGCTGATGTGGCGTTCGCGATACTTGCCGCCGCTCGACAGCGTGATCGTCTCGTTCGCCGGCAGGTCCATGCGGATGGCGGCGGTCAGTTCGTCGTTCTTCGTCGTGTTCGACCGATAGGTGTTCTCGCGGAACGCATAGGTGCCGGTCTGGAGGTGTTCGTTGGTGGTGAACAGCGAATAGGTCGGCAGGTTCGCATTGGCGAAATTGTAGGAGAGCGTCGGCCGCAGCGACGAGCGGAACAGCAGTTCGTCGCGGCGCGGATAGGTCTGCGAACTTTCGCTATAGGCGACGTCGCCGCGGATCGTGCCTTCGCCCAGTCGCTGTTCGAAACCGACGGTCGCGGTCCAGATCTCGTTGATCTGCTTCCTGTGGCGCACCTGCTTTTCGATACGCGTGTTGGTGTAGGTCGCGGCGCGATCGGTCGATCCCGATTGCAACGTCCCCTCGCTCCACAGGATGCCGATCCGGTCGCGGAATTCGTCGTCCTCAAACCGGGCATAGGTGCCGCGCACCCAGACCCGCGTCGCATCGGACGGGCGCCATTCGAACGCGCCGGTGCCGGCCATCCGCGTGCGCTTGGTGTCGTAATCCTTGAACAGGGTTTCGGTGACGCGCAGCCCGGCGGGTGTCGCGCTCCACGTATTCTCGACATTGTCGGGGCGGCGATGGGTACGCGAATAGCTGCCCGACAGCAGCAGGCCGAACTGGCGATCGGCACCGAAGGTATCGCTGATCGCACCCGAGCCGCGATAATCGCTACCCTTGCCGAACTGGTTGTAGCTGGCGCCCGCCATGCCGGTCAGCGCGAAGCCCTTGCGATCGAACGGCGAGCGCGTCGTGATGTTGACCGCGCCGGCGATCGAATCCGCATCCTGATAGGGCAGCAGCGACTTGGTCACTTCCAGATTGGCGACGATGTCCGACGGCAGCGTGTCGAGGTCCACGGCCCGCGTGGTGGGGTCGACCGAGGGAATCTGGATACCGTCGACCGAGATCGCGCTAAATTCCGATGGTGCGCCCCGCACGTTGATGTAGCGGCCTTCGCCCTGGTCGCGCTCGATGCCGACGCCCGGCGCGCGCTGCAGCGCCTCGGCGATGTTGGGATCGGGGAAACGGCCGATCGCGTCCGCCGAGATGACGGTGATCGTATTGTCCGCCGAACGCTGCTGGTTGAGCGCGCGTGCGGTGTTGTCGAGCAGCGAGGCGCCGGTGACGACGATGTCCGTCCCCGAACCATCGGCATTCTCGCCCGCGGCCGGCAGCGTGAACGACACGTCGCGGCCACGCTCGGCCGCGGCGATGGTCCGCGTCGCCCGTGGCCGGCCGAGATAATCGATCAGTAGCACGACATCGCCGGTCGCATCGGGCGCGGCGATGGTGAACTCACCCTGCAGGTTGGTGGTCGTTTCCAGTCCGGTCGCCTCGACGACGATGCGCGCGCCCGGCAGCGCGACGCCGGTCGCATCGTAGACGCGCCCCGATACGGTCGGCCCCGGTGCCGCCGCCCCGGCGGGGAGGGGGCGTCGGTCACCGGACGGGGCGCGGCGCATGCCGGCACACTCGAGACGGCGAGTGCGATGAGCGAAGCCCCCGCAAAGCCGCGGATGGCGAAACGATGGACGTGCATGATGCTCCCCCTGAGCCGTGTAGCGCCGATGCTCTCCGCACCGGTCGTTCGTCGCTGCCCTGGCGGGGGTTTGTTACGCCAGGGTGCGATTACGGTGACGAAACGGTGACAGCGATCCGCGACCGCGGGGCGGTCGTCACGGACGGCAGGACGCCGGCAGCTGCATTCGCGGCCTGGATGGTTGACGCCGCAGTCACCCTCTTCGCCGCGCATCCTCTCACGCTACCGGACGTTGGTCGATCGTCCCGTGCGCGTATGCGTGGGCGAGGAGCGTCTCATGATGCGGACAAAGCCGGTTCTTCCGATCGCCCTGGCGATGATCCTGGTCGCGTGCGGCGACGATGGCGGCGACGGATCGCCGACCCCGACGCCGACCGTCTCGCCGACACCCACGCCATCGCCCACCGCCACAGCGACACCGACCGTCACCGCGGTGAACCAACGCGTCGTCGCGAGCTTCGACAATCCCTGGGCGATGGTGTTCCTGCCCGATGGGCGCATGCTTGTCACCGAAAAGCCGGGCAGCCTGCAACTGGTGACGCAGGCGGGCGCGAAGACGCCGGTCGCAAACGTGCCGCGCGTCACCTATTCGGGACAATTGGGGTTGCAGGACGTCGTGCTCGATCCCGCCTTTTCGACCAATGCGCGCATCTGGATCAGCTATGCCGAGCCGGCGACCGGCGGCCAGCAGCTCGCCGTCGCCCGCGCGACGCTGACCACGACCGGTACGCCGCGGCTCGATAACGTGGCCGTGATCTGGCGCGCGACACCGGCGACCACCGGCGGCCAGCTCGGCGCACGGCTCGCCTTTGCGCCGGACGGACGGACGCTGTTCATCAGCAGCGGCGAGCGCCAGCAGGGGACGCCGGCACAGGATCTGTCGGGAACGCTGGGCAAGATCGTGCGGATCAACCTCGACGGCAGCGCCGCGGCAGGCAATCCCTTCGCCACCACCGCCAGCGCCAAGCCGGAGATCTGGTCGCTGGGCCATCGCAACCCGTACGGCCTGGTCTTCGCCAGCGACGGGCGATTGTTCGAATCCGAGATGGGGCCGGCGGGCGGCGACGAATTCAACCTGATCGAGGCGGGCAAAAACTACGGCTGGCCGCGCGTGTCGGAGGGCGACAATTACGACGGATCGAAGATCCCGCGGCACAGCACCAACACCGCCTATACCGCGCCGCTGGTCAGCTGGACGCCGGTGATCGCGCCGGGCGGCATGATCCAGTATCGCGGCACGGCGTTTGCGGGGTGGACCGGCGACTTCCTGCTCGCCGGCCTCGCGCAGCAGGGCATCGTCCGCGTCCGCGTGGCGGGCAACACCGCCAGCGAGGTCGCCCGCATCAATCTGGGCGCGCGTACCCGCGAGGTCGAGGAGGGGCCGAACGGCTCGCTCTGGGTGCTGCGCGACGGTGATGGCGGGGCATTGGTGGAACTGACGCCGCGCTGAGGACGGGCGCGGCGTTACCCGACTAAGGGATCGGCAAACCGCTGATGCCCTTGTCCCGATGCCGACCGATCAACGACGGCGACGGTCGCCTTTTCATCCAGCAGAAACCGCGTGCTCCTCTCGGGAGCATGTGACGGCGTAGCCGGCACTCCTGTCGGTTGGTTTTGCGGTGTCGGTTGTGTTGTTTCGTGCATTGCGGTTGGCCTAGCCGTCAGGCGAGGGAGTGTTGGCCGGCTAGGCCAACTCTTTTGGGCAGCGAATGAGAGGAATCCGTGAGCGGTTGCGGATCATCATGATACTCGCGTTCACGCTCGTCTATGACAGCCCCGAATTTGGCGAGCACCTTTGCGAGCGGGCCGTCGACGATCACCGCGCGGGCAAGGTCGCGACAGCCGAGCCCCGCCAGCATCGCCCGGGTGTCCTCGATCCGGTCAGCCTCGCGCTGGAGCATGTCGTCGGGCAGCGGCGCCGGGCGCATCCAGCGCGGCAGATAGCGCAGGATGCCGGCGGGGAGACAGGCGCGATAGACGTTCGACGTCTGCTCGTAACGTGGCCCGGGGCCCTGCGCCTCGACCCGCTTGAACCGGCGTTGCCGGACGATGAAGCCGATGGCGTCCAGGACATGGAGCGCGCGTGCGACGGTCGCACGCCCCAGGCTCGTCGCCTCGGCGAGATAGTCGTAGGTCGGGTAGACGCGTCCGGCATTGAGCCGGGCGAGCGTCAGGATCTCCTCCAGCACGCGGACCGCACCATCGGTCAGCGCTGCCAGCTGTCCTTCCAGACCTGTCAGGGATCGCCCCTCGACCCGCACATCGCGCCGCAACCGCCTGCCGGCGTCGCGCGCGCGGCGTGCGGCACGCAGGATGGTGTCGGTTTCCCCCTTGGCCGGGGCCGCGAAGAAGACCTCCTCGAACGTCCCCGCCTCGACACTGTCGCGCAACACCGGCGCGCCGGTGCAATGCGTCGCCCCGGACCGTGCCTTTCGTCCCGGGCGCAGGACCCCGAGCGCCTGGAGCGAGGCTGCTCCAACCGTTATCACCGCCATCGTTCGTCCCCGATCCTGGGGCCATTCGAACGGGCAAAGACTATCCTTGGCGCGAAACGCGCATTCTTGCGGAAGCTACCGAAAACGGCTATCTGACGGACCGTTGTGGACGATCGTGCACGCTTGCCGGCGTGTGCCAGAATACAGCTCACTGAATGCCCGGCTTTCGAGCCGGGTTTTCTTTATCCGTTCATGACCGTCCCCGTTTGCACCTCCATCACCCTTGCCGGCCTGTGCGACCGCTTGCGGAACACGAATGCCCATGCCGGCATCGCCCGATGTGGGCATGCCATCGCTCTGCATCCTTGTTCGCCAAGGGTGAGCCCGAACCGCTCATGATCGTCCCCGTCCGCAGCTGCGGGCGACGGCGCACCGGTCCCGATTCGGGCAGGCCACGATTGCCGACCGGCGAAATCCCCTCAAGCCATGTGAATCGTGTGTTCACCGGGCAAACCCGACGAAGATTCGTGTGATCACACGGAAAACCCCCGGCGGGCCTGTTCGTCGGTCAGGATAGAGGCGCGATCCACCTGATGCCGACCGATCGACGGCCGCTCGTCAGCTCATAAGCGGTGGCGCGACGCGCAGGACGGTGTTTCTCGTGCTTTCACACGGAAAACCGTGGGTCAGTCGGGGCTGGGCAGCGCCTGTTCCGATAGATCCTGCCGTGCCCTGAGCGAGACGACGGTCTTGATCCGTGGACGGCCTCCGCGCGGCGAGGGGATCTTCTCTTCGGCCAGCGTCACGACATATTCGGGCAGCGAATCCTGCTCGGCGACATCCCGCAGCTGCTTCTTGAAATATTCGAGGCCGCGCTTGTCCGAAGCGCAGCCGACGCGTTCCGCCAACACGTTGAGATCGACCTCGAAACCGCCGCTGTCGCCGCAGTTGAACTTGGCGAGCTCGTACAATCGGCGTTCGATCGGCGCGAGCTTGAAGAAGTCGAGGTGATAGGCGGCGATGCGGCGATCGGTCAGGATGGCGCGGTGCAGCCAGTCGCACACCATCACCTCGATCCGCTTGACCCGGCGTTCGCCGCTGGGAAGCTTCACATATTTGATGTCGGCCTTCAGCAGCCACGAAAAGGCGCTATCGGACCCTTCGCCGCCCGTTTCGATGTTGGTGATGATCTGCGTGCCCTGCAGCCGGTTCAGCGACGCCTTCAGCGAACTGTAGGAGCGCGCCGACGCATTGGTACCGGTGACGCGGAACAGATCGTTGGCAGTGAAGCTCCAGACGCGATCGACGACGTCGCCTGCCTCCATGCGGTCCGCCATCAGGCTGGCGATATAGAGCAGGATTTCCTTGTCGTAGATCGTCGCCACGCCGGTCTTGCTGGGATTGATCTCGATCCGGGCATCGCCGCTTTCGAAGACCATCGGCGTCATCTGCGCCTTCTTCGACAGCGAGAAGAAGGGGAATTCGGCAACCGTGCGCTCGCCCTGGACGTCCCCGTACAGGGGGCTATCCAACGGGAACAGGTCGTCTTGTTTGATCGAGATTCTGGACATGCCCACGTTGCGTTCAAGCAGAGCGCCAGATTGTGGGGAAGGATGCGGGTTGTCCAGCCATCGCGCATTCGCGAAGGGGTTATCCGTGTGAAAGCACGAGTATTAGTGGGGACCCCGTCGCCGTTGCCCGAACATGGCGAGTCCCGGTGCGTTTACGCGGCCATTCCTCGCATTGCGCCTGCTTTAACGCGGAAAATGGACCGGTATCTGCATTGGCCCGTGCATGGTCTCCCGACATTCGTGCTTTGACACGGAAAACCGGTGCAGGCTGCAGCGGCACGCAAGACACGAAGGAAAGCGAGCCCCTCAACCGTACAGGCGTTCGTCCCACCAGATCGGTTCGGGCAGTTCCCAGGTGATGCCGCCTGCATCCGGGTGGCGTGGGTTGATGAGGATGTTGCGTTCCAGCCGGGCCGGGATCGAGGGGACCAGCAGCAGGGCGGTGCGCGCCTCCTCATGCCAGGCGGCGCCGAACGCCTTGCAGATCCCCTCGTCCTTGCCGTCCCAGCCGGGATGCGCGGGCGCGCGAAATATCTCGTAACTGGTGCCGTTGGGGATGGTGATGCGGATGTAATGCTGGTTGGGCGGCAGCACGCTGTTGGCGTGGACCAGTTTCTCCAGCATCGCGGTCGAATAATGTTCGGACGTATAGATGACCGGGCTCGCCGGCGTATTCCAGCGGCCGGGATACAGCCGGGCGCCCTCGCTGTCGTAGATCGGGTGCGCGCCATCGGGGTCGCCGATGCGGAAGCAGGTGAGGACGCGATCCGTCTTGCCGCCCCTCATGCGCCCCCGCCGTAGGCCGCCCGTCCCAACAGGTTGATGACGAGGTCCGCCCCCGGCCCGCTGCCCAGCGCCACGTCGAGCGGCGGCTTGCCGTCGAGCATCGGATGCGGCCGACCGAGGAACTCACGCGCCCTTTCCGGCACCCGATAGATATCCAGCGCGAAGCTGAACACCTTGGCGAGCCGCGCCAGCCGGTCGCCCTCTTCGCTGGTCAGCCGCTGCGACAACGACTTGCGCCGGCGCTCCAGCGTCGCCTTGGGGATCAGCCGGAATTTGAAGCGCGGATCGTCGGGCGCGACGCTGTCGGCAAGCCGATCGAGCGCGGCGACCGGCAGGCCGCCCTCGATCGAATAGGCCAGCGCCAGCAGCGACGCAGGGCGGCCGGCTGCAACGCCCAGCAGCGCCTCGATCGATGCCGATTGTGTCGCCATGCCGACCCTCCATTCCAGTTGAAGCATATATAAGCCTCAACTGATGCGAGCGCAATCACGCCTCGTTGCGGGAGATCGGCGTCCCCTTGGCGGCGATCTGCACCGGTTTGCCGATCACCGGGCGGCCCGGCGGCCAGCGGCGGGCGATGCAACGGCTCTTGGCAATCCGGGCGATGGTGACCGCATCGCCCTGGTTGCCGCCGAGCACGTGATAGGCCGCGGCATCTTCGCCGACGTAGAAGCCGACATGGCCGCCACCCGTACGCTCGAACACCAGCACCGCGCCGGGTGCCAGCCGTTCGGGACGGAGCAGCTGGCCCCAGTTCGCCCAGGACACGGCGCGCACCGCGATCGGCGCGGCCGCGATGTCATCCTCCGCCAGACAAAATGCGACGAACACGCCGCACCACGGTACGCTGTCGGCATTGTAGATCATGCCGAGCACGCGCGTGCCGAGCCGCTTCGCCCAGCCGAGGATCGTCGGGCTGTTCGCCGCACCGGGCGCCTCGCGCGTGCCGAGCCGCGCGCGCGCCGCGCTTAGCCAGGCCGGATCCTTCGCCACGTCGTGTCTCCCGTCCATCGCCCTGTGGCGCAGCGCTTGCCGCACCGCAATCATCCGATAGACGAGGCGGATGGACCTCGATGACCAGATGCGCCGCTATTTCGGGACCGACGACCTTGCCGCCGTGCCGCCCCCCGCGCTGGCCGCGGGGATCGAACACATGCGCGTCGACCTCGGCCTGGAGCGCGACCGCGCACGCCGCTTCGCGCTATGGACGTTGCTGTACATGCTGGATGCCGCGCCGGACCTCGACGTGGCGTTCGTCGATCCTGCCGATCGCGATGCCGCCCGCAATCTGATGGCGCTGTCCGAACGGCTGACGCCCGACGACGGCTGATCAGGTGCGGTACAACGCGATGCCCAGCGCCAGCATGCCCGCCATCGAAACGGCGAGGAAGACGATCATGACCATGATGGCCCGGCGCACGATGGGGCGGTTCTCCATACGATCCCTCTAGGCTTCACGGGGCGCCATGGCCACGCTCATGCGCCCCATTCCGGCCCATCCTCGTCGGGGTAGAAGGCGTGCGGGTCGTACGGCCCCGACGCCCGTGGCGGTCGGGGCGGGGCTGGCAGTGACGGGGATCGGCATTGGGATTGCAGGGGCAGGGTGGGCGTGCCGCCCCCGAAGCGGACCCGGACGAACGCGGCCGCGCCGTCGATCCCCTGAAAGATCGCCGCCACCTCTTCGCCGCGGCTCATCCGTCCGCCGATATAGGGCGCGCGTTCGGCGTTGAGATAGCCGATCTGCACACCGCGCGGACCGATCACCGCGATGGCATTGCCGTCATGCCTGTTCTTCGGTTCCGGCACCAGTTCGACCGGTTCGCCGGGCAGCGTCATCAGCGCCTCCGACCGGCGGTTGCTGCCGTCCGCATTGGCAAAGTCGATGCCGACGACGGCCAGGGTCAGTTCCTGCATACACAACCTTTACAATCGGATGCGGCGGGGAGCAGCCATGCCCCGCTCCATGATTCCGCTTGCCGCCGGGGCCGCGAGCGTCCACGCAATGATCTGGTCACTACGGAGACCGGCGCCCCGTCCTACGGACAGCACCCAAGGCGGGGCGCTATTACCCCGCTTTCACAGCCCGCCCTGAAACGCGAAGGCGAAGCGCGACGGATGCGTCCGGGCCGACCGCCCGGCAAGGCGAGCCGGCGTGACCGCGACCAGCGTCAGCTTGCCATCGGCGATGTCGACCGGCACGCCCAGCACCAGGTCGACCGGCTTCGACCACGCGCCGCCATAGACGATCGCGCGCAGCACGACCCGGCCTGCCCAGACACAGGTCCTGCCCGCCGGGCAGCGGCTGTCCTCGATCACGCGTTCGGGCATCACCCGCGGCCCGCCGACATAGGCCAGCTGGCCGAGCCCGACCGGCCCCTCCACCGCCTTCGGCGCGGTACAACCGGCAAGGGCCGCGATCACGACCATTGCCAGCCGATCGCCCATCGTCATGCCTTACGTGCCGAGCGGATCGAACATGTCGTCCGGATCGACGTCATGCGTCGCCCGTTCGCGCACGTCCGCCTCGGTTTCGGGACCCAGCGGCGCGCTGTCCGGGGTGTCGATGGATTCGGGATGCTCGGGGTCGCTCATGGCCTGATCCTCTCGATGGGCGCCCGCAATGGCAAGGGCGCCGACGTCATTGTTCGAGCGGGTCCTTGACGAACCCCGTCAGATCCTCGGCCTCCAGATCTTCCTGCGGCGTCCCTTCGTTGGCGTCGTCATCGTCGGCATCGCTCGGGTGTGTCGGATCATTGGAGGGGTCGGCGGTCATGTCGCGTCCTTTCGCTGGAGCGACATCAACGGCCCACATCGGCGATCGGCACCCGATCCACGCAGGCGTGCGTTGACCGGCACATCCTTCGAAGGAGTGCAGCATGACCGACGACCCCGCCAGTCGGCCCGACGAGGCCACACCCGCCACCCCGGCCGATGCCGTCGCGCACCCCGAACAGCCGCCGATGGACGACGCAGCGTCGGAGGTCGAGGTGGAAGACGAAGCGGCAAAGCTGGGCGACTTCGCCTGACGGGCCCGTCCCATCCCGTTCCCCATTCCGTTCAGCATGCGTGAACCCGGCCGCGTTATGGTCGCGCGATGGCAAGGCGCCCGAACAGCAAGCGTGCGCGACGCGGGATCGATCGGGGTGCGACCGATCAGGAGCGGCATGACGATGCGCCACGCGACACGCTGTGGCAGCGGGTCAGGCGATGGTGGCGGGTGATCCGGACCGGCTTCTGACCGGTCAGTGAAGGGATGACGACCGCGTCCGCCGGTCGGCGATCAGCTGGCCGATCGTCAGCCGCAAGGCGTCATGCGACACCGGCTTTTCGACGATCGTCGCATCGGTCGGGCAGCCGCTGAGATGTTCGGGATAGCCGGTAACGTAGAGCACCGGGATGTCGCGTTCTCCCGCAACGATATGCTCGACCGCCTTGACGCCCGAGCCGTGGCGCAGCTTTACATCGGCGATGATGATGTTCGGCGTGCGCCTGCTGGCCGCCGCCTCCGCGGCCGCCTGCGTATCGACCACCTCGACGCTGGCCGCACCCGCCAGCACGGCCGCGTCGGACACGAACTGGCCGAACAGATAGGAATCCTCGATAATCAGCACATGGGGCATGGCGGCTCCGTCACCTTGCATGACAAAAGCCTCGATCATTCAAAGCGTTCCGCAGACGAAACGGAATATCACCCGGTGTCGGAGCGATCCGTTTCGGTTGTCTCCGCCACGGGTCGCACGGCGTCACGCAACGCGATCGTATCCTCGTCCTCGGACACGGCGAAACCGGCATCCTCGAGCGCCAGCTTGAGGTGGATGCGGGTCAGGTGGTCCGGCTCCTGGAAGGAAAAAACGCATACTGGTTTCACAAACATGCTGTGCCAACACGACCCGCAACAGGCCGTTCCACCCGTTAACCACCATAATGGTTCGATTGCGATGAACCGTTGCCGTGGATCGGGTAAACCCTTCGATCAACAGAGAAAAGTTACTTTCACTATATGTCGACATGACGACATGTAGGATTGCATACGAAGTTGGAACACGGCGTCATGCATCATGGTGACGGGCAGGGGGCTGCGGGCAGGGCACAGCCCCGCCGCCCCGGATCATAGCGGTGAGGCAGGATCGGCAAGCACGCCGCAGGCCGCAGCGGCCTTGCCCACTTCGATCGGCACCTTGGCATCCTTCACCTGTCCGGCGACGCGGATGAAGTCGCCGACGGTCAGCCGCCCCGGCGTCGTATCCCCCTCGCGCGCAGCGCGGGCCGCACGGCCGAGTTGCTGCAGCTGGCCAATCGACAGATTGGCTTCCAGCCGATCCCCGAAGCATTGCGACTGCGCCGGCTGAAAGCCATAGCCCTCCAGCAACGTCGCGATCCTGGCGGATGGATCGACGCAGCCGGCGACGGTGAACGATGCAACGCTGGCAAGGGCCAGACCGGTCGCGCGCCATATCGTCGTATCAAGCATGATGATGAACCCCTGTAACCGAATGCGTGCGAACGAGATCACGCCGCCCCGTCCGAACAGACAAGGTTCTAGCTCGATATCGATCCGGTCAACTCATGGGGACGGCCAATATATCCTGGGTATTCATCTACCAGAACTGGTACTTTACGACCTGCCTTGACGGGAAATCATGCCGGTCACGTCTCTATGGACAGGGATGGGTGCCCATCGGACCCTGCATAACGGCCCGCCTTTCTTTCCGGCAGTGCGATGCCCGCCACGACCGCGACCGAACGCCTCCCTCCACATCCGTTTGCCGGTCGCGCGACTGTCGACGCGCCCTGCGATGAACACCCCGACAAACGGGACGGGTCGGCGCGCCCGCCTTTCCCTGCACGCGCAGGCCGCTAAGCAGGCCAAAAAGGGAAGTATAGTTGTCATTCACACCGCTGATCCGGCGGGCGGGGCTTGTTGCGTCCGTCACCGCGCCCGTCATCGCCCTTGCCGCCTGCGTTCCGGCCGGTCCTCACGCCCCACGCCCTGCGCCTCCACCGATCACCGTGCAGACCGCACCGCCCGCGCGGCCTTCGGCACCGGTCCGTCCGCAACCACCGGCGCAACTGCTCAATGCGGTGCAGGCGCTGGGGGCGGGGTTTGCCGGCGATGTCGGGATCGCGGTGCGGGATATCGACGAGGGCTGGAGCGTCGCCTGGGCCGGCGACACGCCACGACCGCAGCAGAGCGTCAGCAAATTGTGGGTCGCCATCGCGGTCATGGATGCGATCGACCGGGGGCGGATGTCGCTCACCGATCCGGTCACCGTGCGCCGGTCGGACCTCACCGTCTTCCACCAGCCGATCCGCGCGCTGGTGGGTCCGGACGGCTATCGCACCACGGTCGGCGACCTGCTGCGCGGTGCGATGACGCGCAGCGACAACACCTGCAACGACGTGCTGCTCTGGCGGGTCGGGGGGCCGGAGGCGATCCGCCGCATGCTTGCGGCAAAGCGCATCGCCGGCGTCACCTTCGGTCCCGGCGAGCGCGAATTGCAGGCCCGCACCGCAGGGCTGACTTGGCGGCCGGAATGGGCCGGGGGCTGGGGCTTCCTCCAGGCGCGCGCGGCGATGACCCATGCCGCGCGGGCCAGGGCGCTCGACCGCTATCTCGCCGCGCCGATCGACGGCGCGTCCGCCAATGGCGTGACGCTGGGCCTGTCGCTGCTTGCACAGGGCAAATTGCTGAGCGCGCGTTCGACCGCGTCGCTGCTGGCACTGATGCGATCGAGCAGGACCGGGCCGCTGCGGCTGAAATCGGGGCTGCGGCCGGGATGGACGCTCGCGCACAAGACCGGCACCGGCCAGGACCTCGGCGCGCTCTCCACCGGCTATAACGATGTCGGCCTGCTCGTCGCGCCGAACGGCCATCGCTATGCCGTGGCGGTAATGATCGCGAGCACCCGCGTCGCCATCGGCACCCGCATGCGGCTGATGGGCAACGTCACCCGTGCGATCGTCGCCGCGGCGGATTAGGACCGATCGCCCGACTATACGCGCGCACTATGCGATGAGCGGGAATCGCTCTCGAATTGCTACGCGCGATGCGCCTAATCGCATGCCCCTGAACGATACGAATGGGGCATGTGATGAAGATTCTGTGGGTCGCGGCCGGCGTGGCGGTGGCGGTGCTGCCGTCCGCCGCACAGGCGCAATCGGCCGATACCGCGCCGCCATCCGCGGTCACCGTCAGCGGATCGGCCGCCATCGTCACCGACTATCGCTTCCGCGGCGTGTCGCAGTCGGACCGGCAGATGGCGGTGCAGGGCGGGATCACGATCGCGCATCGCAGCGGCGTCTATGGCGGCGTATGGGCGTCGAACCTCGCCGGCTGGGGGACGTTCGGGGGCGCCAACATGGAGCTCGACCTGATCGGCGGCTACAAGGCGAAGCTCGCCGATAACGCGACGCTCGACGTCGGCCTGACCTGGTACATGTATCCGGGCGGCGCGGCGAAGACCGACTTCGCCGAACCCTATGTCAAGCTCACCGGTACCGCCGGCCCCGCCACGCTGACCGCCGGCGCCGCCTATGCGCCGAAACAGCAGGCGATCGGCCGATGGTACGACAGCGGCGCCGCGGCGCAGGCCGGCGTCTACGACCATCCCGGCGCCAAGGACGACAATTTCTATCTGTGGGGCGACGGCGCGGTTGCGGTAGCGGGAACGCCGTTCACCGCCAGGGCGCATGTCGGCCATAGCCGGGGGCAGGGCGGCCTCGGCCCCAACGCCACCGCGGTCGCGCCGACCGGCGCCTATTGGGACTGGTCGCTGGGTGCCGACGCCACGTGGCGCAACCTGACGCTCAACCTCAGCTACGTCGACACCGACATCTCGGATCGCGACGCCGCCTATCTGCGCCCCAGCTTCAGCAAGGGGCAGGACGGCACCGGCAATATCGCCGGCAGCGCCATGGTCGCCTCGGTGACCGCGGCCTTTTGACGGAGTCTGTGATGCAAGACCTGCTCTGGATCCTCGTAATGCTCGGGCTGGTGGCGGCGACGCTCGCCTACGCCCGGCTGTGCGACCATGCGTAAGCAAGGATAGCCGATGACCCTCGACCTCTGGCTCGCGGCGCTGACCGCGCTCGGCCTTCTCGTCTATCTGGTGGCGGTTCTGATCCGCCCCGAACGCTTCTGAAGGGAGCGGACCCATGACATTCCAGGGCTGGTTCCTGATCCTCGGCTTCATCGCCATCCTCCTGGCGCTGACCAAGCCCGTCGGCCTGTGGCTGTTCGCGCTCTACGAAGGGCGCCGTACCCCGCTGCATGCCGTGCTCGGCCCGGTCGAGCGCGGTTTCTATCGCCTCGCCGGCATCGATCCCACCGCGGAACAGGGCTGGCGGCGCTATGCCGTCCACCTGCTGGCGTTCAACGTCGCGCTGATGGCCTTCACCTATGCGGTGCTGCGCCTGCAGGGCGTGCTGCCCGGCAATCCGCAGGGCCTCGCCGGCCTCAGTCCGCATCTCGCGTTCAACACCGCGGTCAGCTTCACCACCAACACCAACTGGCAGAGCTATGGCGGGGAATCGACCATGTCGAACCTTGCCCAGATGCTCGGCCTGACCATCCACAACTTCCTGTCGGCCGCGACCGGCATCGCGCTGGCGTTCGCGCTGTTCCGTGGGTTCGCGCGGCGCGAATCCGGGGCGATCGGCAATTGCTGGGCCGACATCACCCGCGTCACGCTCTACCTGCTGCTGCCGATCAGCATCGTCTACGCGCTCTTCCTGATCGCCAGCGGCGTGCCCCAGACACTCGCCGGCGTCGTCGACGTGTCGACACTAGAGGGCGCGAAACAGTCGCTGCTGCTCGGCCCGGTCGCCAGCCAGGAAGCGATCAAGATGCTCGGCACCAACGGTGGCGGCTTCTTCAACGCCAACAGCGCGCACCCGTTCGAGAACCCGACCGCGCTGACCAACCTCGTCCAGATGCTGTCGATCTTCCTCATCGGCTTCGGCCTGACCTGGACGTTCGGCAAGGCGGTCGGCAACACCCGGCAGGGCTGGGCGATCCTGTCGGCGATGCTGGTCCTGTTCGTCGCCGGCGTCACCGTCACCTACTGGCAGGAGGCGGCGGGCAATCCGGTGCTCCACCAGCTGGGCGTCGCGGGCGGCAATATGGAGGGCAAGGAGGTGCGCTTCGGCATCGCCGCCTCGTCGCTGTTCGCGGTCGTCACCACCGCCGCCTCGTGCGGCGCGGTCAATGCGATGCACGACAGCTTCACCGCCTTGGGCGGCATGATCCCGCTGTTCAACATGCAATTGGGCGAGGTCGTCATCGGCGGTGTCGGCGCCGGGATCTACGGCTTCCTGCTGTTCGCCATCCTCGCCGTGTTCGTCGCGGGCCTCATGGTCGGGCGCACGCCCGAATATGTCGGCAAGAAGATCGAGGCGCGCGAGGTGAAACTCGCGGTGCTCGCCATCGCCGTGCTGCCGCTGATGATCCTCGGCCTCACCGCGCTGTCGTCGGTGCTGGGGCAGGGGCTGGCAGGGCCGCTCAACAAGGGGCCGCACGGGTTCAGCGAGATCCTCTACGCCTTCACCAGCGCGGTCGGCAACAACGGCTCCGCCTTCGCCGGGCTGACCGCGAACACGCCTTATTACAACGGGCTGCTCGGGTCGC
>NZ_CP048419.1 GCF_010450875.1 Sphingomonas insulae | reverse complement strand
TCGGCCTCACGGATCGGGTAGCCAAACGCGAAGCTGAGATCGCCGGGCTTGGCCCCGATGAAACGCCAGACGAATCCAAATCCCTCAAACGTCATCGCAAGCTTAAAAACGTGGTGTACCGCGAGCTGGTCGCGCTCGTGGAATTCATCAACGGCTTCACACCGTTCGCGACGCAGCACAGCGTGAAGGGCGCGGAGTTCGAAAATGTACTCGTCATCCTCAGCGCCGGGTGGAACCACTATAATTGGCCGAAATTCCTCGAAAGCCTTCAGACGGGGAACATCCCCGCGAAGGAGCAGGCGAGCTTCGCGCGATGGCGGAACCTCTTCTATGTCGCCATTTCGCGACCGAAGAAGCGGCTTGCCGTTCTGGCAACTCAAACGCTCGGACCACAGGCGCTTGCGGCCGCCGCACACCTTTTCGGCGCTGAGAATGTCCTATCGCTACCGGTGCCCCAAGCGTGAGTCGGTGAGAGAATTAGAAAGGGCGGATAGTTGATCCGCAACATGAATGAGCGATGCAACGCTGACGGAACTTTGACAAAATGGCACTAAGATTCGAGGACCGTTTGGGCCGGGGCGTGGTCCTCGAATACGAGCCCGAGAACTGGGACGCCCGATGGGTTTGGGCGAAGCTGCGAACTGAGGGACGAGTCAGGATCGCCAAAGTCTTTCACTTCGACCGCACCGATCTCCTTGGCGAATTGCCCAGCGACGACGACTTCGAGAACATCGACGGCTTCGTGTACCGGTTCCGCTTCGGCTCGCGGCGTGCCGGGTTCCGCGTAATCGAGGGGAAGCGGCTCGGCATCACCCACAACGTACGCATCGCCGACGCCTTGCCTCTAGAGCGACGGCTGTTCGTCGCTCACCGCGACATGTCTATCTTCCGCGGTCTCTCCGCAGTCATGCCCACCGGTGGCGAGATCGTGATCGGCGGTGACGAGGACGGCTCCATACCTATCCAGGAGTTCGAGCGGCTGCTCACCAAGTTTCCGACGACCACCGAGCTGAATCGCTACGCCCGAGCACGCGTTGCGGACGTGGTTGGCCAGTATGTCGACGGCATGGCTGATGCCCGGCGGCACTATGAGGAGTATATGAACCGCCACAAAGCGATTGGCGCGACCGGCTCGCTCGACACCGAGGAGCTGCTGGAGGCGGAACTCGCGAAGTATCAGCTGATCCGTGACACGCTTCGTGGCTGGCTCGCGGCCGCCGAGGTCAGGGTAGAACGCGACTGGCAGCAGCTCCTTATGAAGTTCCTGCTGCTGATCTTCCCGAAGTACGTCGCGATACTCGAGAACGTGCAGATCGCCGACGTGTACTCCACACCGGGTCGAGCGCGCAGGCGCTTCATCGACATTGCGCTGGTGGACGCCGCCGGGAACCTAGACGTCATCGAGATCAAGCGGCCTCGTGGGGGCCTGCTGGCGGGTGGCGACTACCGCGAGAACGGCTTTCCGAGCCGGGAGCTCTCCGGGACGATCATGCAGGCGGAGAAGTACTTGTTCCACCTGTCTAAGTGGGGGCTGGACGGCGAGCGTGCGCTGACGGAGCGGTACGCCGCGAAGCTGCCTCCCGGGATGTCGATACGGGTCACGAACCCGAAGGCCATCGTGATCCTCGGGCGGGATCCGACGGGTGGGGTCGGTGGCGAGCAGGCGGTGGATCTCGAGGTGGTCAGGCGGAAGTACGCGAACGTGATGGACATCATGTCCTATGACGACCTTCTGCGCCGCCTCGACAACGTCATCGCCTCGCTTCGCAGCCGGATCGACGAAGAGACTGACATCTGAGCGCGTGAAGGGTCAAAACCGAGCGGTTGTGACACCAGGCTGTGCCTGTTTGCGCAATCTCGGAGCAATCCCTCGCACACCGACAACGCCGCGCGCCAACATGTGCCACGTGGCACACTCAACATGCGGGCTGAACGAGCCCGATAAGCGAGGGGCGAGACGATCGGCCAACGAGACTGACGACTGGATCGTCAGCGCCTCTGCAATAGACCGGCGCACGCCCAGGCGCCGTCCGCACCAGCCTAGCCGATCGTCACCCGCATGGGCGGAAACCCGCGGACGGGGTTCCGCGGAGCGGCGCGTCGGCGCCGCGGAGTAGAGCGCGGGCCGAAGGCAGGCCCCGCCTACTTTCGGATCGTCTCGACGGCGCATCCCTGCGGCACCTGTGCCCTGCGGATCGCGAGCTGCCGCATCCCTTCGTAGTCCACGCCCCATAGCCCCGCCCGCTGCGCTGCCGCCTTCTGCATCAACGCGACATAAGCCCCGCCCGAAAACACGCGGTAATCCACCGCATAGCCCTGGGCGACTATTGTTGCGCCCACACTCGCCTTGTTCGCGGGAAAGCGACACGCCAGGTTCAACCGGCCGTAGCTCTTGGGGTCGGTCCGGCACTGGTTCTCGCGCCGCAGCGCATAATCGAACATCGACACCGAGCAGTCCAATCCGCCGTCGCGTGCCGACAACTGCCGCAAGGCATCGCTCGACAATGCCTTGAGCCTCGGTAGGTCATCATCGGGCGCATCGATCCCCACGACCCGCACACGTCCGTTGGGGAAGTCGATCGTATCCCCGTCGATGATCCTCGGACTCGGCGACGACAGCCGCGTCTTGGACACGTCGACGAGGGACTGCCGGTTCTGCGAAATGGCATAGCCCGCGACGATCAGGAACGTCGCGCCCATCGTCCACCGCTGGAACCGCGTCGCTCCCGGAAACAGCTTCATAGCGAGCGGATCTCGCGCAAAAGGTCGTTCCAGTCGCCTGCGTGGGGCGGCGGCTTGACGACGAGCTGGCGGCCGTTGGCAGTCAGGCGCGGGGTGGCGCGCTCGATCGCGCGCGCCGCCTCGGCCCCATGCTGGCTGTAAATGACGACGGTATGGATGCTCTCCGGAATGGCGACGGCCTGATACCGCTCGATCCCGAGGACCGGCCACACGGAGTGGCCGGCACCGAGCAGGTTCATCACGCTGGCCGCGTCCTCGACACCTTCGGCAAGGCGCAGGATACCGTCGAGTGGGATGCCGCCCCAGCGGACAGCACCAACACCGGGATTGCCGAGCATCCGCTTGGGCTCGTCCATGTCGGCTTTCCAGCGGCCATCAGGCGTCAGGAAGGTCCGGTGGATCGCAACGACGCCGGCGTCCTCCTCGATCGGCACGATCAGCGCCGGCGCGAATGCCTTGGCGGCACCGGCGCCGCACTGGCAGCGCGGATCGAAACGGGCGTTGATCCCGTCGGGGACGATTGAGCGTCCCTCGCGCAGGTAGCGATCGGCGAGCGTCCCGGCGAAGGGCTCGGCGTGGCGCCACACGGCAAGCGCGAGCTTGTTGAAGTCGGCCTTGCCCTCCTGCCGTTGACCGGGGTCATGGTCGGTGGGCGCGAGGATCCTGCCTGAGCGCAGCGCCGCCATGATCGCGTCGGTCGTACAGCCAGCGAAGCAATGGAAGAGCACGGCGCGTTCGCCGACCCGGATCGACAGGCTGGCCCTGCCATCGGCGTGGACAGGGCACCGACACATGGCGGACGCGCCATGCCATTTGCCCCCGAGTTGGCGGACGATGCGGTCGGCCTGTTCCTCGATCGTAGCGGTCTGACGTTGGGCCATCTAAGACACCCCCGGTGCAGGACGCGTAGAGGCTACCGGGGGGCAGCCCGAAGCACCAGTGAAAACTGCATGAATCGCTACAGGGGGAAAAGGGTGGATTTGGAACTGCTGCTAGAACGTGAACTGACGACGCTGCGGCCCCCGGGCGGCACGATCACCGACGTCCATGTCTGCCAGCGTGATTGTGGACGGTGGTACATCAATGTTCGCGTGAGCTGGCGCGGCACCGCCTTGTTCCATGTCGGCCTCTACGACAAGAAGCGTATTCGCCTGTATAAAAAGGCATCTTCCGCCATCCGGCACGTTATCCTCGGCTACGGCTACGAGGAGGTGGTCCACGTCCACCCATGTCCCGGCCTGCGCGACGAGAAGGCGTTCTGACGCGACGACCCGTTCATCCGTTCTGAAACTTTTGTCATTTTCGGGCTAGGCAATCGCGACCGAGCGATTTAGCTTGTTCTCACTCTAGGAGTGAAAACATGGCAAATCGCTTGTTTTCGTATGTGGCAGTTGCTGGCCTCCTGACTGCCTCGATGGCGGCGCTTCCCGCTCGTGCAGCCGATTCGACCTGGGCGTGCGAAGTCCTGCTCTGCGCCAGCAATCCGGGTGGATGGATGCAGTTCGCCGAGTGCGTTCCGCCGATCCGCAGGCTCATCACCCATCTCGGCCTGGGCGGAGGTTTTCCGACCTGCAGCGCGGGCGGGGTCCGCAAGGCGGACTACACGAAGCCGAAGAACGGACGCCCCGGCTACGTCGTGATGACGATGCAGGATGGCTCCCGCACCCGATACACGGTGCCGAGTAGCGCACAGATCGCTCAAGCGGAGGCAACAGCACAGGCGGGGCCAATACCAGGCTCCGGGACATTGGAGCGGTAACGATGCTCCCATCCGCAATCGTCTTGGGGTTGGCAGCGCAGTGTGCGCCAGGTGTCGCCCCGGAGACGATCGCGGCAATCGTGCAAACGGAAAGCCGGGGTTTCGAGCTGGCGATCGGGGTCAACGGCCTTGCTCGCCAGCCCGCGCGTGCCGCGAGCGTCGCGCAAGCGGTCCAAACCGCCCGCTACTATGTCGGCAAGGGCTATTCGGTCGATCTCGGTCTCGGGCAGATCAACTCCCGGAACATGAAAGCCCTCGGCCTGACCTGGGACAACGTGTTCGATCCGTGCACCAACATCGCCGCGGCGGGGGCGGTGCTGTCCGGGAACTACCACAGCGTGCGCGCGGGGCTGCATCCCCAGCGCGCACTCCGCATCGCCCTGTCCATGTATAATACCGGATCGCAGTCGCGTGGCTTCTCCAACGGCTATGTCGGCAAGGTAGTCGGCAATGCCGGCTTTGCCGACGGCGTCCGGCCCGTCGCGGTTCGCGTCGGCGCGTTCACGGACGCGACGAACACCGGCGAGGGGTCGAGCGCGGCTGCGCAGCTCGCCGCGCTGATCGAGGAAAACACGTCCGATGCGGGACAGCGACAAGCTGCGCCTCCCACACCGCCGCCATCGTGGGACGTGTTCGCGAGGGCGGAATATGAGCGAGCGCGGCTCGCCGGAGAAGGAGAAAACCGATGAACCTCGCATCTTTCGGCGGGCCCGCGCTCGCCCTCCGAATCCGTGTCACGGGCTATGTCGACGCACTGACGCCGCGTCAGCGCAAGGCCTCGCGGCTGCTATCGATGTTCGGCCTGGTGGCACTGACGTCACTGCTCTCGGCCGAGCCGGCGTTCGCCCAGACCAATCTGGAGAGCTTCGGCACTGCCGTCCTCGGCCTCCTGACCAACGGCCTGCTGCGCACGATCGCGATCCTGGCGCTCATCGCGGCGGGGTTCGGGTGGCTGACGGGCCGGGTGAACACCGGGGCGCTCGTCACCGTCATCATCGGCATCGCGATCATCTTCTCGGCGCCCTGGATCGTCGATCAGCTCGCGGGCTGATCTCTACGGGAGCGGGGCGTTCGCCACGCCCCGTTTCCGCCCGTGTCTCATGGAGTGCGTAGCGTGAACGAAGAACGGGAAGTGATGGCGCGCAACACGCTGTTCCTGGCGGTGACGCGACCCGCGCTGTTCGCGGGCATCCCGATCGAAGCGGCCGTGGTCATCCTGCTGGCCTCGGCCATTACCCTGATCGGCACGACGAACCCGATCTATGGCCTAGTCGTCGCCGCGGTGATGTTCGGCATTTCGCGCCTCGTGGTGCGCCACGACGTCAACGCCTTCCGGCTGATCTTCCTGTGGGGCCGCACCAAGGCCGCCAACCGCAACCGCGTTTTCTGGGGTGGGTCGAGCTACACGCCGCTTCCCCTGAAGGGCATCAAGCGGAAGGGGTTCGGCCGCAATGGCTAGGGCCAATCGCCTCTCCGAACAAGTGCCGATGAAGGTCGCGCTCAAGGAAGTGATGCCGACCAAGTTCCTGCCCTATGCGCGGCATGTCACCGACGAAGTCGTGATGCTCGATTCCGGCGCGATCATGCTGACGTTCGAGCTGCAGGGGCGGGCGTTCGAGACGGCCGACGTGCGCGATCTGAACGACTGGCACGCGAAGCTCAACGGGATGCTGCGCAACCTGCACGACGATCGCCTGTCAATCTGGACGCACCTCGTCCGCGCGCGGGTCGAGCAATATCCTGGTGGCAACTTCCGGTCCCGCTTCGCGCGGGATCTCGACGCAGCCTACTTCGCGCGGATGAACAGGGAGCGGTTGTTCATCAACCGCTTCTTCGTGACGCTGGTGCTGCGCCCCTCGGTCCATGGCGCGGACAAGCTCGTCCAGCTCTTCAGGAACAAGGCGCGGGCAGAAGCGGAGGCCGATGCGGTCGACGCCGACCTGCTGGAGGCGCTGGAGGACAAGGCGCGCGATTTCGAGAAGCTGATGGACCGCTGCTCGCCGCGCCGGCTGTCGATCTACGGGTACAACGGGCTCAAATTCTCCGAGACCATGGAGGTCGCGGAAATGGTGATGACGGGCCGGCATCGCCGTGTCCCGATCATCCGAGGGCACCTCGGCAGTGCGCTCTATCGCCAGCGCGTCGTCTTCGGCGGCGAGACGGTGGAGGTCCGCGACGCCGATCGCAGCGCCTTTGGAGGTATCTTCGGCATTCGGGAGTATCCGGCGACCACGACGCCGACGCAGTTCCAATCGCTGCTGGCCGTCGATTTCGCGTTCGTGCTGACGCAGTCCTTCACCTTCCTCGGTCGCGCTGCGGCGTCGGAGCGCTTCCGGCTGCGGCAGAAGCAGATGGAGAACGCCGACGATCGGGCCGTAAGCCAGATGCTCGATCTCGTCGACGCGGCGGACGACCTCATGTCCAACCGCTTCGTCCTGGGCGATCATCACTTCACGCTCGCGGTCTATTCCGACAGCCTCAAGGGGCTGCGAGACAACATGTCGATCGCGCGCGCGGCGCTTGCCGATACCGGCATGGTCGCGGCGCGCGAGGGGGCGGCGCTGGAAGCTGCCTATTGGAGCCAGCTCGTCGGCAATTTCGCCTGGCGCGCGAGGCCGGCGCCGATCACGTCGCTCAACTTCGCGGCGTTCTCGCCCTTCCACACCTACCCCGCCGGCTTGGCTACCGGGAACCACTGGGGCGACGCGGTCGCGCTGATGAAGACCAGCGCGCGCAGCCCCTATTTCTTCAGCTTCCACAAGCGCGACATCGGCCACACGCTGATCGTCGGCCCCACCGGGGGCGGCAAGACGGTCATTGTCAACTTCCTGATGGCGCAGGCCGAGAAGACGGGCGCCCGCCAGATTTTCATCGACAAGGACCGGGGCGCGCAGATTTTCGTGCTGGCCTCGGGCGGCACCTATCTGACGCTCGAGAACGGCAAACCGACCGGCTTCGCGCCCTTGAAGGCGCTGGAGAACAAGCCGGAGGATCGGGCCTGGCTGTCGCTATGGGTGCGCCAGCTCGTCCGTGCCGAAAGCCGGCCGATCACGGTCCAGGAAGAGCGCCTGATCGATGAAGGCGTCGCCGCGGTGATGCGGCTCCCGCACGAGGATCGCTCGCTGGACGCGCTGCGCACGATGTTGGGCATGTCCGACGCGGGGGGCATCGGCGCCCGGCTCGAAAAGTGGACCTCACGCGGGTCGATGGGCTGGGTGTTCGACAACGCGGCCGACGAAATGACGCTGGATGCGCGGTTCATCGGCTTCGACATGACGGACTTCCTCGACAACGCCGACATCCGCACGCCGCTGATGCTCTACCTGTTCCACCGGATCGACAAGCTGTTGACCGGGGAGCGCACGATCATCGCCGTCGACGAGTTCTGGAAGGCGCTCGGCGACGATGCGTTCCGGAGCTTCGCGCAGGACGGCTTGAAGACGTACCGGAAGCGCAACGCGATGATGGTGTTCGCCACACAGTCGCCGGCGGACGCGCTCAAGAGCGACATTGCGCACTCAATCCTCGAACAGGTCGCGACGCAGGTGATGCTTCCCAATCCCAAGGGAGCGCGCCGCGACTATGTCGAGGGCTTCTCCCTCACTGACGCGGAATACCAGCTCATCCGCGAGGAACTGTCGCCGGAATCGCGCAAGTTCCTTGTGAAGCAGGGCCATGACAGCGTGGTGGTCGAGCTGGATCTGACCGGTTTCGACGACGAGCTGGCCGTGCTGTCAGGCCGTGCCGAGACGACGCCGATCGCGGTCCAGGCAGCGGCCGAGTTCGGCCCCGATCCGGCCAACTGGCTCCCCGTCTTCCACCAACGTCGCCGGCCAAGCTGAAGGAGAGAGGGACATGCGTAGAATGAAGGCAATCGTACTCGCGCTGTCAGGATCAGCGCTCATGCTGGCCGGCTCGGCGCACGCGCAAGGCATCCCGGTCCACGACGTCGGATCGATCCTCCAGCAGATCGAGCAGGTGAAGCAGGGCGTTCAGGTCATCCAGCAGGGCGCCGACCAGATCCGCGAGGCGCAGAAGCTCTACCAAGACCTCAACAAGATGACAGACATCGGTAACGTCGCCCAGCAGCTCAAGAACGATGTGCTGCGCACCAGCAATGTGTCGTCCAGCTCCCTCGACGGCTACACCAACGGCGATCTCAACGTCGTTGGCGGCCTGCGGGGCAAGGCCAACGACGTCTATCAGGATCTGATCGGGCGCGGCTCGCCAACGATGACGACCGAGCAGCGTGCCGCCTACGAGCAAGGTTCGCGCGAGGCGGCCGTTACGACGGGCTTGGCCGGCAATGTCGGTGATGCGGTGACGAGCCGGCGCCAGGGCCTCGAAGCGCTGCGTAGCCGCCTCAACAGCGCGAGCTCGGCCGCGGAACGTGCCGATATGTCGGCGCGGCTCCAGCTCGAACAAGCGCAGATGATGAACGATCAGATGGCGCTTCAGGCGATCGAGCTTCAGCGAAGGGCAAAGGCTGAAGCCGATTACCAGCGATATGTGGCCACGCAGCAGGCGGACCGTGCCAGCTTCAAAGCTGGGATGGGGATCGACTGATGTTTCTCATCGCGCGAACTACCACCGTCGTCTTCGCGAGCGTCGCGCTGGCCGCCTGCTCACCATCGGAGCGGCAGCAAACCGGAGACCATCTCCGGTCTAATATGCCGCTGCGCGATGCCACTTACTACACGCATCACGAACAAGAGCGCGTGGAGATGTCTAGTATCTGTGAGACGTGGAAAGCGTCTCAGCGACCTCCCGCAAGCTGGCCATCAGTTGTCGTAAACAATTGCAATAACGTGGAAACAGTTCGACAACTCCTCCAGTCAAAGAGGGATCAAGACGAGTTCAAGAAGGGCATGGGCATTTAACTTGTCAGGTCTCGCGG
The DNA here is from genome assembly GCF_010450875.1 of Sphingomonas insulae. Lineage (NCBI taxonomy): Bacteria > Pseudomonadati > Pseudomonadota > Alphaproteobacteria > Sphingomonadales > Sphingomonadaceae > Sphingomonas > Sphingomonas insulae. The sequence continues at coordinate 75,891 of NZ_CP048419.1, read as the reverse complement.
CCGCGTAGGAGTGAAAGGTCGGTGAATGGGTAACCTCTTCCAGTCGATGTTCACCTACCTCAACGATGCTCTGGCGGCGATCATCGCGGTTTATGCGGAGGTCGTTGGCTGGATCTCCGGGCCACTCCGCGTCGGTGTGACGATCTACATCATCCTTCTCGGCTTTGCGATCCTGCGGGGTGCAGTAGAGTACCCGTTCCGGGAGTTCGTCTATCGCGGGATGAAGCTTGCCGCGCTCGTCTTTGCTGTCACGACGCTTTACGGTGCGTCGGTCAGCTTGTTCGCCATGAACGGTCTCCCGCGCGATGTCGCTCAGGCCGTTGGCGGGTCAGACGTCAATGGGCTCGGTGACTTCTTCGATCAGATCGTGAGAGGCGCATCCACTACCGTTGCCAAAATTACCGAGATCCAGGATGCGAGAACGGCCGCTGCTGGCAAGAACCTAGTCGGTCTGCCCAATAACATCGTCGAGATATTCTTCACGGGGATTTACTGCCTCGTGCTGATGGTGATGGCCATCCTGTCGGCCGCCCTCGGCTTTACCATCTGCGCCTTTGCCCTCTTCGCCCTTGCTCTGCTTGCAGCCGTGGGCCCGATCTTTGTCGCCGCTCTGCTGTTCGACTCCACGCGGGCCTTCTTCTTTGCCTGGCTGGGCTCCGCGATCAGTTATCTCATGCTCGTCGCGTTCGCGCTTTTGCTGACGATCTTCATTCGAAACACAGGCGAGGATTTCATGAGCCAAGCCTTCGCCGGTGATACAAACATCGCCGTGATCGCGATCCGTGCCATCGCATTCTACGTCCTAGGTTTCTTCTTCTTCCTCCAGATCCCGGGTCTTGCTGCTGGGCTTGGCGGAGGCGGCGCGTCGCTCGCGACGCAGTTCGCGAACGCTTCGACTGGCAATGTCGTCCCGTCAGCGGGCCGCGCCCTTTCCTCGGCTCCGGGGAGTATCGCCAGCTTGCCGTTGAGGCTTGGCCGGTCCTCGCGCGCATCGCGGGCCGCTGGCGGCACCCTTTACAACAACAGCTAATTGGAGACCCGGCATGAAGCTCGGTTTGGCCTCAGCCTTTCTCGCTCTCGCGGCTCTTACTCCTCCGGCACCAGCGGTCGCCGCGAAGGACGATAAGCTGCCCCGCTGCAACGGACGGCAGAAGCGTCCTGCAAACCTCTACGGGACGGTTCTTCCATCAATCCCGGCGCGCAACGCCACGTCGGCCGCTGCAGCACCGTCCGCTGCAGGTGTGCCACGTGGCACACCTCAATCAGCCCCAGCGCCGGCAACAAACCTTTTCCCGCCCCCAGATGCGGCAACAACCCCACGACAATCGGACACATCGCAGGCCGGTAAGGTGCCGGCGATCGGCGCGCTTGCTCCGAGCGCCGGCCCGACGGCCGCGCTCTCAACCTCATATGCGAGCTGCTGAGATGGCGATCGGCGTGAAGGACAAAGACGAGGATCTGAAGGCCTATTTCGCGGAAGCGGAAAGCTGGGATCGGGACCGGTTCGTGGCTGCGGTCCGCTCACGCCGGATCGCATGGATCGTCGCCGTCGCCGCGATCGTGTTCGCCGCGATCTGCGCGGCTGCGGTGCTGGCGCTGTCGCCACTCAAGACGGTGGTGCCCTATGTCGTCACGGTCGATCGATCGACGGGTGCAACGGAAGTCACCCAAGAGCTGCGCGGCGACAAGACGATCACCTATGACGAAGCGATCCGTAAGTATTTCCTCGCCGACTATGTGCGCGCTCGCGAGGGGTGGATTCCCCAGGCGCGGGAGGAGTTCTTCCGTAAGGTGCTGTCGCTCTCGGCGCGGGAGGAACAGACCCGTTGGACGGCCTTCTACAAGAAGGACAATCCGGACTCCCCGCAAAACCAGTTCACCGCCAATGACGCCGTGTTCGTGGCGATCCGCTCGGTCGCGTTCATCTCGCCCAACGTCGCGCAGGTCCGCTTCATCAAGCGGCTCCAGCGCGATCAACAGGTGATCGAGACGCCCGCTATCGCGACTATCACATTCGATGTGCTGTCGAAGCCGGAAACGGAAGCCGGTCGATACGCCAATCCGCTCGGGTTTCAGGTGAAGACATACCGGGCCGACGTGGAGGTTCCGACACGATGAAGACGATCCTGCTCCTGGCCGCAGCGGTCGGCGTTGTGTCGGCAGCGCCGGCGCTGGCGCAAACCCCAGCGCAACACGGTCCAGATGCCCGCATCCGCGAGGTCGCCTATACCGACGGAAACGTGATCCAGATCCGGAGCGCGTTCCGGACCGCGACGCAGATCGAGTTCGCTTCGGGCGAGGTCATCAAGTTCGTGGCGATGGGCGACACAGTATCCTGGGAGGTCGCTCCCGCTGACAACTCGCTGTTCGTGAAGCCGCGCGAGCGCGCTGGCGCCACCAACCTGATCGTCGTGACGGATTTCCAGGGGACCAAACGCAACTATACCTTTGAGCTGTCGACCGTCGCTACCGCGCGCTCGCGGGGCACCTTCTTCAAGGTCCGGCTCCGCTATCCGGAATATGAGGCGGCACAGGCCCATTTGGCGCAACAGCGCGCGCAGCTCGCCGCGGCGCTCGCCGCGCAGAACGGCGCGATCAAAGCCGCGCTGGATATCGGCGTTCTCGAAGGGGCGCGGAACCTCAACTACAAGGTCCAGGGCTCGTCCGAGCTGCAACCGTCCGAGGTCAGCGACAATGGGCAGTTTACCGTGATGCGCTTCCCGAACCAGCGCGAGATACCCGCGATCTTCACCGTCAACCCGGACGGCAGCGAGGCCACGGCCTCGTTCGACGTCCGCGACGAGTTCGTCGTTGTCCACGGCGTCTACAAGGAGATGCGCCTGCGCCGGGGGAAGGTGGTGCTGTGCATCTACAACGAAAGCCCGAGCTTCTACGGCCGCGATCCCAAGACGGACACGGCGTCGGAAGCGGTCGAGCGCACGACGGAGAACTGACGTGTCCGATAAGCGATTCGACGTCGACGCGACGCCCGACGTGAACGAGATTGATCGCGCTCCCCCTGCGGCCGATCGCCCGAACCGCATTCCATCGTTGAACGCCGTCCAGTGGGACAACAAGAAGATGGTCGTTGGTGCGGCGCTGGCCGGCGCGGTTGTGTTCGGCGTGTTGTCGCTCGTTTCCGGGTCTGGCGGCGACAACAAGGCACTGGAAGCGAGGAAGGCTCCACCCCCGGCTGCGGAGGCGCCCTACGATCCCAACTCCGTGATCGCGCCGACGCTCGCGACCGCGCCCCGCGATCCGAACGCCCCGGTCCAGCTCACCGGCGAACAGGTGCCGGCGATCGGCCCCGACGGTCAGCCGATCACTCCCTACGGATCGGCGGGAGGACAGCAGCAGAGCCGTGGCGTCAGTGAGGCGGAGCGGCGCGCCAACGAAGCCCACGAACTGCGCGACAATGCCCGGCGGTCAACGCTAATCGCCTACAATGGCGACCAGACCGCCAGGCGCGTGCTTGGCGATGTTGGCGGCGCGGGCAACTCGCAAGGTGACGGCGACAGCACCCCATCGAGGACCAATCTCGACAACCTCAAGCAAACCTCCGCGATCGGGACCGCCACGGCGCGCATGATCGGCGACCGCAACTATCTCGTCACCGCGGGCGCCATCATCCCGTGCACCCTCCAGACCGCGATGGACAGCAGCGTACCGGGCTACACGACCTGCATCATTCCTCGGGATGTCTATTCCGACAACGGCCGCGTCGTGCTGCTCGAGAAAGGCACCCGCGTCTTCGGCGAGTACCAGGGTGGGTTGCAGCGCGGCCAAAATCGTCTCTTCGCGATGTGGACGCGGGCGGTCACGCCGCGCGGGGTCGCGATCGACATCGGCTCGCCTGCGTCTGACCCGCTCGGTCGTGCCGGCGTCACCGGCAAGATCGACCGGTTCTTTTGGCAGCGGTTCGGCGCCGCGATGCTGTTCAGCGTCCTCGATGCGGGCGGGCAGATCGCCGGCCAGGCCGTCAGCCCGCAGGGCTCGACAGTGTTCCGCACTCCCGGCGACACGACATCGCAGATCCTCAACGACACGCAGCAAATCCGCCCGATCGTCCGCGTCAACCAAGGAACCGAGATGGCGATCACCGTAGCCAAGGATTTCGACTTCTCGCAGGTCTATGGGCTGGGCCTCAAATGAACGCGACGTTCCGCAACACGGCCATCCTCGATCACGCTGTTCGCCCGCTGCGCCAGTATCTCGATGACGATGGCGTGACCGAAGTCGTCATCAACGAACCGGCAATGGTCGGCGTCGAGCGGCACGGTGGCTGGACGTGGGAGCGCGAGGACGATCTGACGCTCGATGCGCTCAACCAACTGGCCCGGGCCGCAGCCGCCTTCACCTCTCAGGACGTGACGCGCGAGAACCCGATCTGCTCGACCATCTTTCCGACCGGCGAGCGCGTCCAGCTCGTGCTTCCGCCCGTCGTGCCTGATGGCACCGTGTCGATCACAGTTCGCAAGCCGTCGACGAAGACGATGACGATAGCGGACTTCGAGGCGAGCGGCCTGTTCACGGAGACGAAGGTCGCCACCAAGCGGGTCAGCCCCGTTGAGGAACGACTACTCGGCCTGCTCCATGCGGGTCGGCATGTGGAATTCTTCGAGCTCGCGGTGCGCAGCCGGCTCAACATTCTGATCTCCGGCGCCACGGGCTCCGGCAAGACGACCTTCTCCAAGGGCCTCATCAAGCTCATTCCAGAGAATGAGCGGCTGCTGACGATCGAGGACACGCGCGAACTAGTCGTGCCTCACAAGAATGTCGTCCACATGATCTACAGCAAGGACGGCACCGGCACCGCCAAGGTGAGGGCCAAGGAACTGCTGGAAAGCGCGTTGCGCATGAGGCCCGATCGCATCCTGCTCCAAGAGCTGCGTGACGGGACCGCGTTCTTCTACCTCCGAAACGTCAACAGCGGCCACCCCGGCTCGATCACGACGATACACGCGGACTCGGCCGAGCTGGCATTCGAGCAACTGACGCTGCTGGTGAAGGAAAGCGAGGGCGGCGCGGACCTGGCGCGCGAAGACATACGCTCGCTGCTCAAGATCCTCGTCGACATCGTGGTCCAGATGAAGAAGGTCGACGGCAAGTTCCGGATGACCGAGATCTACTATGATCCGGCAGGGCGTCATGCCGCCTAAAAGGAGCGCGATCCTTGCGCTCGGCGTCCCGATCGGGATTTTCGTCGCCTTTCTCATCACGTCGGTCGTTGCGTGGATCTACCTGGGTCTCCCCAGCGCGAAGTTCGACATACTCAAGATGCCGGCGTTCTTCTGGTATTACCGGCATGATCCAGTGGTGCTGAAGGCCCTCGCCGGGGGCGCGCTGGTCGGCGTTATCATCGCTGGCCTGATGCTGTGGTGGGTTGCGAAGCAGAAGCCACCCCTGCACGGCGCCGCCCGCTTCGCGAAGGAAGGCGAAATCCGCCGCGCTGGCTTCCGCGCCGACGACGGCATTGTCCTGGGTAAGAAGGGCGGTAAGTTCCTGACCTTCGGCGGCAGCGAACATTGCATCGTCGAGGCCCCTACCCGCTCGGGCAAGGGCGTCGGCATCGTCATTCCGAACCTCCTGTCATGGCAGGAGTCGGCCGTCGTCCTCGATGTGAAACGTGAGAACTGGGACGCCACGGCCGGCTTCCGCAAAAAATATGGGCAGGCGGTCTACCTGTTCAACCCGACCGATCCGGGGGGCGGACCGCTCGCTACAACCCGCTCGGCTACATCGACCGCACCGATCCCGACCAGGTGGTGATCGAGCTGCAGAAGATTGCCACGATGCTGTTCGTGCCCCCGGAGCGTGGGGAGCCGTTCTGGACGGACTCGGCGCGGACTGCCTTTGTCGGTGTCGGCGCCTATCTCGCGGTCGCCGATCAGCCCTTCACCATCGGCTCGATCTATCGGCTGATGACGACGGGCGACACGCGCGGGTTTTTCCGCCGTGTTCTCGACGATCGCTCGCTCGATCTGTCGCAAGGATGCCGCAACGCGCTCGCCGATTTCACGTCGGGGGCGGACAACACGTTCGCCGGCATCGTCCAGACCGTCACGTCCAAGCTGAGCCTGTGGCTCAACCCGCGCGTCGACGCCGCAACGGAGGAGTGCGACTTTGATCTGCGCGAGCTGCGCACCAAGCGCATGTCGATCTATCTCGGCGTGTCCCCCGATGAGTTGGACCGGGTCGCGCCGCTCTACAACCTTCTGTTCCAGCAGCTCGTCGACCTGAACGTGCGCGATCTGCCCGGCGCCACGACGCCGCTCAAGGTCCTCGTCATCCTCGACGAGTTTGCGCGGATCGGCCGCGCGCAGGTAATCGCCAGCGCCTTTTCCTACGTTGCCGGCTACGGCATCCGGCTCTTGCCCGTCATCCAGTCCCGATCGCAGCTCCGCGCCGTCTATGGCGAGCATGTCGCCAATGAGATTGTCGCCAACTGCGGCGTTGAGGTGGCGTTCACCCCTAAGGAGCTGCGGGTCGCGAACGAGCTATCCGAGCGCATCGGCTATGTCGGGCAGGAGTCCGTCACCAAGTCGCTCACGATCCACGGCATCCTGGCGAACCGCTCCAAGTCCATGTCGGACCAGCGCCGCGCTCTCCTGCTCCCGCAAGAGTTGATGCAGTTCCCCGACAGCGAATTGCTGCTCCTCCGAGGCGGCATCCCGCCGATCCACGGGGACAAGATTCGCTACTATGCGGACAGGCTCTTTCGATCGCGCGTCGTACCGGCGCCCGACGTGCCCCCGATCCCGCGCCCGCTGCACGATGACGGGGACCTGCCCGACTGCACGATGCCGACGTTCGACCAGCTTACGGACCCAGACCCGTTCACGTTCGCGATGGATTGCGTCGTCACCCAGGATCACCCCGACATGCTGATCGATGTGTCGGCCGAGCAACGTGGCAACGAGGTCGTTGGTGTGATCGAACAGGAGCGGTGACATGGTTGAGAATGTCGAAGCTGCCGGTACCGGCAAGGAAAGCGAGACCCGCCGTAGGCGGCCGATGGAAGTGCCGCCCGAGCTGGACTCCCGGTTTCTAAGGGTCGGGAACAAGCTCTATCGCAGCGCCCATGACAAACAGCCGGTCGCGACCATCACCCCCGATCGGATCAAGGCGAAGGATCGTGACTCTCTCCCCGATCTGATCCGCCTCGCCAAAGAAAACGGGTGGACGTCGATCAAGGTCAGCGGCGACGCCGAGTTCCAACGCGCTGCCTACCTCGCGGCATCCGCACAGGGCATCAAGGTCGACAGCTACAAGCCCGACGACAAGACGAAGGCCGCGGCTGAGCGCGAGCAGGCTCGTCAGGCCGGTCATACCGACAACCAAGTACGATCGACGCGGACTGCCAATCAGGCTCGCGACAACAAGGAACAAGCGGAGCCGCGGACCGACCTGGCCGAGCGGTTTCGTCGACAGTCGGACGTTCAGAACGCAAAGGACCCCAATCTACGCAAGGCGCAAAGCCATGTGGCGCTCGCAATGGTGGTCGCGGCCGACCGCTTCCCGAGCGATCATATCAAGCAGCGCGAGTTCGTGGCGGAGCGCAAGGAGGAGGTCGCGGCCCGGATCAGCCGCGGCGAAGCCGTCGCCGGCATTGAGGTTAAGGCGAAGCAGGAACAGCGGGTGCGGGAGATGGCGCAGGATCAGGTCTTGCAGAAGTCCCGATCGCGATAAATTGGCGGCCCTTCCTAACAAGCAGGCCGAGGTGTGCCACGTGGCACACCTCGGCAGCGCAGCTAACGACCCAACAACGGTCGCTGTGGCGATCCTGCGGCGATGCCCGAAGCGGTCACTCGCCAAGCTTATGTGAGCAGGCAACTCCCAGCGAGACGTGCTTCGCGTCGGCCATCGCCCTCGAAGTCATTCCAGTCGAGGACAAGTCTGTCATCCTTCGTTTTGGGAAGCGCCTTTCGATCGATAAGCTTGCCGTAGACCTCGAAGTCCTCATCGACCTTGACGATCAATACCTTGCTGAAATTGCGCTTGAGATTGAGAGTAACAGCGTTGCTGCCCTTAAAGGGGGAAATCGTCTTGACCTCGACAAAATCGTTGCCAAGCCTGCCGTCAGAGCCCTGGGCGTAATTTTTGTGCAGTTTTATCTTGTATACGATGGCACCGTAGAGCTCGCCTAGGTCGCCATAAACCTGCAGGTGGCTGCCCGTCAGTTCATGGTAGTCTTGGGCGACTGCGAGCAGGTTTTGGAAGACCGGGATCAGCTCCACATTGAGGTGAGGATATCTCGCTTCGAACTCCAGACGTTCGAGATGCGAGTTGATCTCGGTCCAAGTGATCCACTCACCATCATCATAGATCGCGTTGTCATCGTTCCACATGCTCGCCTCAGCCCAAAAAAATGCGCTGAAGCTACCGCCCGCGTGTGAAGAATCCGTTGTGCGGACTGGCGGCGACGCCAGCTTACGACCCATTCCCGGCCGTTCTGTAGATCGGCGCGGCATCCCGAAACCGGCCGATCCATCAACCTGCAGCAGTCCCGTTTCCCCATGTCCAATGGATCATTTCGGGAAAACGCAATCGGGAACAGATTTCGGGAAAGCCGGCCCGCCGGACGCTTCAGGAAGACGGAAGTTGCGTGGGCCGTCCCGTTCATCCTTCCCATTCAGGAAAGAGGGATTCTGCCCAGCTTGTACCCGTGAGCTGCATTAGCAGGTCAGTCGTATGACTTTCTCGCCTCGATCAAACGTGATCGATGAGCAGCGCGCGAGATAGTCATTGCCCAACGATAGCGTATCCCGCCTCGTATCGCGTTTCTTGCCCTTCGCGGTGACTACAATCTCGTCCGGATCAACGTGCTGCTCTGGCACACCAACCTCTTTGATACTGTTTATGCTCCCGTCATCGGTCGTTCTTATTCCGAGAGATGAGATCATTAATCTCCCTAATTCTAGGGGGCGATTTAGGATGAGGGTGCGAACTGGACGTTGTACGCCGAAGAAGATCTCAGTTGGCTCCGTCTGGCCGGTTATCGCCCCATCATACGAGCGAGCAAGGCGGGCACCGGCTCCTGCCGTAACAAGGGAACGTGCATGATATGGATCGAAGCGCACTCGCATAGGCTCTCCACCCACGTTGATTTGACCAAATGTCGCGCTGAAATTACCGAATATCCCTAGTGCGGTTGAATCGCGATCCATTGGGAACGAAACTGTTTTGGCACCCACTCGCGGATCACGTAGCTGGAACCGGATAATCGTTTCGGGGAATGCTTCAGGGCCTATGCTGCCATCGGCTACCGCAGCGAAGGGACGGCTTGTCCAACCTACGCGTCGCTTTATGCGGCCATTGCCGAGATCAAGACGAACCACTTGGGTGCGAGACATGACGGATGTGTTGCCGATCGCGTAGCCTATACCTACCCCCCAACTACTTTTCATCTTGAGATGGGCACTCTCTGCGACGCTGCGGTTGATCAATGGCATAGCGGGAGCAGCGGGGTCGATTCGGAGGGTGGCAGGCTGTTCATTAACGCGGACCTCGACCAGCCCCTCGCCAGTGATGACGCGTTCACTGGGTGCGCGATCAGCCGACGTAAGCGTTGGAGCCAGAGCCATTATCGCCACGATACGTAGTTCCAAGCTATGTTCTCCCGCCTGCATGGCTTAAGATTGACGACAACATCGCGGCTATATTGTGATCCAAACCTTCCCGAAACTCGATCCTAATGGGAAAGCCTCGGCCATCTTGCTGGTCGTTTCCAACCGGGAACGCCGATCAGGCTCTGGTTCGCTAAGTTTTGCGCCTGATCGTCCAATGCTCCAGTTGCTTGTAGACGATCACTTTGTCGCCAAGCAGATCGCCATGCCGCCGACAAAATAAGTCGAGCTGGTCACGGTCACCGACCAGCTCTACGCAGATCGTCAGATGTGGATCGGCAATCTCCGACCCATTTTCCCGAATCGGGCCGCGATTGCTGAAGCCGTAATGGGTGTGTTGCGCGACGGCGTTGATGATGCCGTCCGCCTTCGCGGTCCGGATCAGCTCGCGATAGAGCGGCTTTGCCCCCAGAAGCGACGTGAGCCGATCTTGTCGGAGGGCTTCAGATAGATGCGTAGCATCCCGACTTCGCGGTGCTGAACGGTGAAACGATCGGGCATGGCATGGCTTTCGGTGGGAAGCGGAATCAGGCGCGCGTGCGCCGGCGAGAAGCGCGGTGCGTGCGGGCATCGCGCAGGGTGGCATCGGGTGTGAGGTGTGCGGCAGGCACCTTAGGCACGGCGACGCGCTGCGACAGGTAGATGCCGTTGTGGCCTGAGCAGAGGTAGGAGACGAAGCACGCGACTGCGATCGGCACCGCATAGGCCGCGCCGAACAACTCGATCCCCATGAACGTGCAAGCCAGCGGTGTGTTGGCCGCGCCCGCGAACAGCGCGACGAAGCCGATCGCTGCGAATAGCCCCGACGGTACTCCGAACATCGGCGCGAGCGCATTGCCGAGCGCCGCGCCGATAAAGAACAGCGGCGTGACCTCGCCCCCCTTGAAGCCCGCGCTCAGGGTCACGACGGTAAAGAGCAGCTTCAGCGCCCAGCTCCACGAGTGCGTATCGGGACCAAAGAAGCTGGCGATGGTCAGGCTGTCCGGTGTCGCGGCGAGCGTGCCCAGGCCGAGATAGTCTCGAGTGTCAAACAGCCAGACCAGCGCAATCACGGCCAGCCCGCCGATAACGGGTCGTAGTGGGCCATAGGGGATCACGCGCTTCAACCATCCGCCCAGCGCGTGATTGGCCTCGGCAAAGGTCAGCCCGGTCAGACCGAAGGCAATGCCGGCGACACCGGCCTTGGCGACGAGCAGCGCGTCGACCGGCACCAGCGCATCGACATGGTAGACGCCGTGATGAATGCCCCAGGCAAGACAGGTCCAGTCACCGACCAGCGCCGCGACCAGGCATGGCACCAGCGCGCGATACTCGACCCGACCGATCGCCAGCACCTCCAGTGCAAAGACCGCGCCCGCAATCGGCGTACCGAAGACCGCGCCGAATCCCGCCGCGATGCCGGTCATCAGCAGGATGCGCGTCGCTTCCGCATCCAGCTTGAGCGCGCGTCCAAGCCCGCTGGCAAGACTGCCGCCCAACTGCACGGCGGTGCCTTCACGCCCCGCCGATCCACCGAACAGATGTGTCACGACCGTGCCGAAGAAGATGAGCGGAGCCATGCGCAGCGGCACGCCGCCCCCCGGTTCGTGGATTTGCTCGACGATGAGGTTGTTGCCGCCTTCGACCGAGCGCCCTGTCAGATGGTAGAGCAGTCCGACCACGAACCCGCCGATCGGCAGCAGGTAGAGCAGCCAGGGAAAGGCGAAGCGAAGCCGGGTTACGGCGTCGAGGCTCCACAGGAAGGCCGCGCAGAGCGTTCCCACCGCTGCGGCCATCGGGACCAGGATCAAAGCCCACCGCAGTACCGACGTGGCATGGGTGCGGCGATCGCGAATGAACGCTGCCATGTTGAACTGGTCATAGAGATTGCGAAATGTCGCGCGCACGATTCCTCCTTGCTGCCTTGCGGCGCCTGGTAGGAATCATCGGCCCTTGCGAGGGCGGTTCGACCGAATGGCCCGGCGGAAATCCATCGCCGTGCCTGCGCATATGCTGTCCGACCGCGACCCGGTCAACCAACCGCAGAAGCATGAGACCATCGTTTTGGTGAGGACCGATAAAATGGCTTTGGCCACGGAATAAACCCCGACGAGCATCGTCTACGCTTTCGAGACCGATGCGCTGGAGGCTTATGCGTAGACGAGATTGGATGCTGGGTCTGACGGCTTCGGCCCTACTTACCGGCGCAGTCGCGGCCGCCCCCGCCGATGGCTACGCTACCATGATGTCTGTCGCGATGGACCGGATGATGGCGGGCATGATGGTCAAGCCGTCCGGTGACGTCGACCGCGACTTCGTGGCGATGATGCTTCCGCATCATCAGGGTGCCATCGATATGGCGGTGGCGGAGCTGCGCTACGGCCATAACGAGCAGCTCAAGCGCATCGCGCAGGAAATCATCATCGATCAGCAGCAGGAGATCGCCGCCATGAAGCTGGCGATCGGCCAGCCGCTACCGCCTTCGACGCCAGCCCCGACGCAGGGCGGCGGCCACCATAGCCCTATGGAGCACTGACATGATCCGGACCATCCTGCGCTCGGCCGCCTTGCTGATGAGCGCCGCACCGGGCCTCGCCATGGCCCAGCAGGCGCCGTGGAACGCTAAGGACATGCCCGTCAGCCACCGCGACCGCGTCTATGCGTCTGAACAATTCTCCAACACGGTGTCGGTGACCGACCCGGCCGACAACCGGCTGCTCGGCGTCATCAAACTCGGCGATCCCCAGCCGATGAACTTCTCCCCGCTCTACAAGGGACAGGTGCTGGTTCACGGCCTGGGCTTCTCGCCGGACGGGAAGACCTTGGCGGTCGTGTCGATCGGATCGAACGCCGTGTCGTGGATCGACACCGCCACCAACACCGTCAAGCACACGACCTATGTCGGGCGCAGTCCGCACGAGGCGTTCTTCACGCCGGACGGCAAGGAGGTGTGGGTCACGGTCCGCGGCGAGGATTATATCGCCGTGCTCGACCCCACGACGTACAAGGAGACGGGGCGCATCAAGACGCCCGGTGGTCCGGGCATGACGATCTTCTCTCCCGATGGCCGGTACGGCTATGTCTGCTCTTCGTTCAATCCGGTATTGGCTGTGTTCGATGTCGCGACCCACGCGCAGGTCGGACAGGTGGCGCAGCCAAGCCCCTTCTGCCCCAACATCGCCGCGACGCCGGACGGCAAGCAAGTGTGGTTTACGCTGAAGGACATCGGCAAGACGGTCGCATTCGATGCTCGGCCACCCTTCGCGATCCTGAAGGTGCTGGATACCGGGCCTATCACGAACCATGTCAATTTCGCCCGCACGGCCAAGGGGCAGTTCGCGTATGTGACGGTCGGCGGAGAGAATGTGGTCAAGGTGTTCCGCACGTCCGACTTCACGCCGGTGGCAACAATTCCGGTCGGCAAGATGCCGCACGGTGTTTGGCCATCGGGCGACGGCCGGCGCGTTTATGTCGGGCTAGAGAATTCCGATGAGCTGGCCGCGATCGACACTGCCGGCAACACGGTCGTCGCTACCGTGCCGGTCGGACAGGCACCGCAGGCGATCGCCTATGTGTCGAACGCAGTTCCGACAGGCCCCGGCACCGACAATCTCCAGCCGCTCGGCACAGCGGGCAAGGCGCTGCATCTGACCATGGGGCCGATTGGCGGCAAAGGTACGGCAAGCAGCATCACCCTCTTCGACCAGGGCATCATTCAGGTCGTGCAGAGTGCCGTTACCGGTTTGCAGCCCAAGAAGCCTTACATGCTCGTACTGACCGCCAATGCGGACGGCAGCGGCGCTGTAGAGCCGCTTGCGAACTTCATGAGCAACCCGGCAGGTGCGGCGATCGTCAACGCATCGGGTCCGATCCGCCAGATCGTTCAGGGCAGCACCGCGACACCCCGGCGCTTTCTGGCGGTTGCGGAGGTGGTGAACGGCGCGCCGGGGCGCATCGTGCAGGTGCAGCGCGACTGAGATGGACCCGCTTGCCGCCGCGATCGAACCGCTGATCCCCGGGCTGCGCCGCTATGCCCGGTCGTGGTTGCGCGACCGGGTGATGGCGGATGACGTGGTGCAGGATTGCCTGGAGCGCGCGGTCGGGCGCTGGCGACAGCGACGGGGTGCGGAGGTCCGCCCGTGGGTCTATGCGATCCTGCACAATTTGTTGGTCGATCATCAGCGGCAGCATAGCCGGCGAGGTACGGCGGTTCCGCTCCACCTCGTGGACGACGCCGCGCTCGGCCGCCCGGCCGATCAGGACACAGGCCTGCACCACCGCGACCTGCTGCGCGCGCTTGATGCGTTGCCTGAAGAACAGCGAACGGTGCTGCTCCTGGTCTCGGTCGAGGGCCTGCCCTATGCGGAGGTCGCTGCCGTAGTCGGCGTGCCGCTGGGCACGGTAATGTCGCGCATATCGCGGGGGCGCGACCGTCTGGCGACCCTCCTCCGGGAGGGTGAACGGCCGCGATTGAGGAGCGTGCAATGACCAGCCCGATCGGCGAGGACGATCTGGCCGCATGGATCGATGGCAGGCTGTCGCCCGAGCGGCAGCGCCTGGTCGACGCCTATCTTGAAGGCCAGCCGGACGTGCATGCCCGTGTGCGAGAGCAGGCGGAGCAGGCGCGAGCCCTTGCATCCCTGTTCGCCCCCGTCGCGGATGAACCGATCCCGGCGACGATGCGCGTGGCAGCGATCAGGGGACGGCAACGGCAACCGCGTTGGCAGCTCGCCATCGCCGCGTCACTTCTGCTGGCGTTGGGGTTTGGCGGTGGCTGGTCGAGCGCGCGGTGGAGCGGCGAACCCCGCGCGGGCATCGCGGCGCTGGCCAACGAGGCGAGTGATAATTTCCGTGTCTATGCCGCCGACCGGATACGACCGGCGGAGATCGGCCCCGACCAGCGCGCCATGCTGATCCGATGGACCTCCGCTCGATTGGGTGAGCGCGTCACGATCCCGGACCTCAGCACGGCCGGCTATCGCTATGGCGGGGGGCGACTGGTCGCGACGCCCCACGGCCCTGCGGCACTGCTCCTCTACGACGGACCGCAAGCGTCGAAACTTGCGGTGCTGACGAGGCCCATGCAGATCGACAAGACCGCGAGCATGACCAGCACGTCCAGCGGGACCATGGGCCGGGTCACATGGGCGGTCGACGGGATCGGCTATAGTGTGGTGGGCGAGCGACCCGCGGCCGAACTGCATCCGATCGCCGATGAAGTCCGGCGTCAGGCAGATGCCGCGCTTGTGTCCTGATAGCGCCTTGCCGCCTCCCGGCGCCGACGGGCACCGGGCGGTCCAGCGCGATCACGGCTTGCGCTCGACATCCTTCCTGTCGGTCTCGGCCGGCGTCAGACGGGCTCGCTCGCGGATGCGGCGTTCCAGCGGCGCGCCGACGAACAGGACGAGCATTGCAAGGCTCACCCCGCCGATGATGAGCGGCCACACCGCCAACCCTGCTGCCGCGCCGATCGTGGCTGTCACCCAGATGCACGCGGCGGTCGCCAATCCATGCACTTCCTGACCCTGGCCGACCCGCAGCACCGCACCGGCACCGATGAAGCCGACGCCGGACAGAATGCCCTGCATCGCCCGTCCTGCGGCATCGGCGTTCACGTTCGGCAAGCCACTATGCACGATCGCCTGAACGGCGATGCAACTCGCCAGACCGACCAGACCCAGCGTCCGCAGGCCCATGATCTGCCGGTTCTCACGCGAGCGTTCCCAGCCGAGCACCATCCCGGCCGCGGTCGCCACCACCAGCCGGCCAATCGCATCGATCCAGAAAGCGACGTCCGGTGCCGCTGATGCTTCGATCATTCGACCAGCACGTGAACGTGATGCCAGGCGGTGCACAGATAGCCGGCGAAATTCCACATCGTATCCGGCCGCTCGGGCTGTCCCTGCCCGGTCTCGTCGAAGGCACGGGCGACAAGGTGCTGGCGTCCCTTGGCAAGTGTGGCGTCAAGGATCCAGCGCCGCCAGCCCCAGCGCGTCTCCGGATCATCGGCGAAGGTCGCCTGTTGCCAGTCGCGACCGCCGTTCACCGACACTTCGATCCGAGAAATACGGCGGTCATAGGCAATGGCATATCCCTCAATCCGCACCTCTCCGGCGGCCAAACTCTCGCCCGCACCGGGCGAGCAGATCGCGGCGTTGAGCGGCATGGCATTGATCGTCAGACCCTGGCTCCAGTCGACGGTGTCGCTCGTCACAGCGGCGGGGAAGAGCTTGTAGTCGTGCGCCTGGATCGGTGCCTCGGAGGGCGTTTCACGCACCTCGATCCGTGTCAGCCATTTGGCGCTGCGGACCCCGGCATAGCCAGGCACCACCATGCGGAGCGGGGCGCCATGTTCGGGCGTCAGCGGCTCGCCATTCATCGCCCAGGCGAGGAGTACGTCGGGCTCCCGCGCCTTGCTCATGGCGATCGATACCCCGAACAAGGCTTCTTCACCCTCCACGTCCACCTCGTCCGCGCCGGTGAACGCCACGAACAGCTCGGACGCATCCGGCGCGCCGACCGCATCGAGCACATCGGCCAAGCGTACGCCGGTCCACTCCGCATTGCCGATCGCGCCTACGTCCCACGGATCGCCGGAGGTGTTGGCGACCTGCTGGAGATCGGTACGCCGGTTGCCGGCGCACTGGAGAACCGCCGTTACCGTGCGCGTGGCAAACGTGCTCTTCAGTTCCTGCACCGAGAAGAAGCGGCTCGCCATGCCCCTCCCGCTCACCTCGATCCGATGATTGGCGGGCAGATCCGGCACCGGCCCGTGGCTGCGCACGTAGAACAGCGCCTGCGGCGTCAGAAACCGCTCGATCAACGCACCGGGCGTCGGCTCGGCATTGTAGGGATCAGAACTGCGCTCGATCATATCGGTCATGGACGATCAAACGTCGCGGGCACGCGTAACGCTTCAAGTCTTCGAGACCATCGCAGACGAAAGGCTGCCGACCATTCCGATATCCAGATTGGAATGACCATATCAAACGGTTGGTCGTATCGATCTAAGTACGCGATATATGCTGCATGACTTTGGAGCAGCTCAGAATATTCGTCGGTGTCGCGGAGCGCGAACACGTCACCAAGGCAGCGGAGGCGCTGAACGTCACGCAGTCTGCTGCCTCCGGGGCGGTTGCGGCCCTCGAAGCGCGCTACGGCGTTCCGCTGTTCCACCGCGTCGGGCGTGGCATCCAGCTTACCGAGGCAGGCCGCGGCTTTCTGGAGGAAGCGCGCGCGGTGCTGGGGCGGGCAGCGCATGCCGAGACGATGCTCGCGGACTATGCCGGGCTCGCGCGTGGTTCGTTGCGGATCGTCGCCAGCCAGACGATCGCGAGCTATTGGTTGCCGGCAAAGCTCGCCGCCTTCCACGAACGCCACCCACAGATCGCGGTCGAGCTGGCGATCGACAACACCGAAGGCGCGGCAGCGCAGGTGTTGAGCGGCGCGGCGGAACTCGGCTTTGTCGAGGGCGAGGTGGACGAACCGGCGCTTGCCCACTGGAATGTCGGGCATGACCCAATGGTGCTGGTCGGCCGCGAGGAAGCCGAACGCATCGACGAGGCCTGGCTGCGCACTACACGCTGGATCGTCCGTGAGCAGGGATCGGGTACGCGCTCGACTTTCGAGGACGTGCTGCGAACGCGCGGGTTTGATCCGGCCCAGCTGACGATAGCGATGACGCTGCCGTCCAACGAGGCGGTGCGCACCGCCGTTGAGGCCGGTGCCGGCGTTGCCGTCTTGTCGCGATTGGTCGTCGCGCGCGCGCTCAAGGCTGGCGATCTCGTCGAGCTGCCGCTCGGGCTGCCCGACCGCGCCTTTCACGCGCTGCGCCACAAGGAACGCTATCGCACCCGCGCGGCCGACGCGCTGACGGATCTCATCAAGGAGCAGGTCGCATGACTGCCGACACGCACTCCGTTCTCAGCGGCCTCAAGCCGCTCAGCCGGCTCGATCACCCCCGCGAGATGATCCGCCAGTTCACGCCCAACTGGTTCGCCGCGACGATGGGCACGGGCATCCTTGCCCTCGCGCTGCCGCAGGTGCCCGGCATCGGGCCTTCGCTTAAACCTGTCGGCGAGGTGTTGTGGTTCTTCAATATCGCGCTCTTCGCGCTGTTCGCCGGCCTCTATGGCGCGCGCTGGGTGATGTTCGGGCACGAGGCGCGGCGCATCTTCGGGCACAACACCGTGTCGATGTTCATCGGGACCATTCCGATGGGGCTGGCGACGATCATCAACGGCTGTCTCGCCTTCGGCATCGCGCGGTTCGGAAATGGCATCGTGCCGGTCGCGCATATCCTGTGGTGGATCGACGTCGCCATGTCGCTCGCCTGCGGCGTGCTGATCCCCTACCTGATGTTTACCCGCCACGAGCACAGCCTGGACGGCATGACCGCCGTATGGCTGCTGCCGGTCGTCGCTGCCGAAGTGGCGGGCGCCAGCGGCGGGCTGCTCGCGCCGCATCTAACCGATCCCCACGCGCAGATAGTGACGCTCGCGACCTCCTATGTGCTGTGGGCCTATTCGGTGCCGGTCGCGTTTGGCATCCTCGCCATCCTCATCCTGCGCATGGCACTCCACAAGTTGCCGCATGAAAGCATGGCGGCATCTTCCTGGCTGGCGCTGGGGCCGATCGGCACGGGTGCTCTGGGCATGCTGGTGCTCGGCGCGGATGCGCCGGCGATCCTCACCGCGCACGGGCTAGCCGGCGTCGGCACCGTCGCGCAGGGGATCGGCGTTGTCGCCGGGCTCTGCCTTTGGGGTTTCGGCCTGTGGTGGCTGGCGCTCGCGACGCTTATCACCATCCGCTACTGGCGCGCGGGCGTGCCGTTCAACCTCGGCTGGTGGGGCTACACCTTCCCGCTCGGCGTCTACACCGTCGCCACCTTCCGCCTCGGCACGACGCTGAACCTTATGTTTTTCGGTATCGTCGGCACGGTGCTGACGGTTGCGCTCGCGGCGATGTGGCTGCTGGTCGGTGCCAAGACGCTAGCCGGTGCATGGCGGGGCAACCTGTTCGTCTCGCCCTGCATCGCCACCCCGAACTGATCCGCCATGATGATCGGATCAGTCGGTCCGATCACTTGCAGAATGCCCCTTCGATCCGCCAGCGTGACTGGCCACAGGAGAGCCTTGTCATGGACAATTTCGACGCCGGGCTGGCGAGTGAGACCAGCCGTCGCCGCTTCCTCAGCCATGCCGCGCTCGGCACCGCCGGCCTTGCCGCCGCGCCGGCACTGGCGCAGCAGCTCGTCGACCTGAAGCTGCCCGGCGGCAATGCCGAGCGGCCGATGACCAGCGCCTTTCCCGGCAAGGGCAGCATGATCCTCCAGCGCGTCCATCCACCCTTGCTGGAGACGCCGATGGAGGTCTTCGACAAGTCGGTGTTCACGCCCAACGACCAGTTCTTCGTCCGCTGGCACTGGGCCGACATACCGACCTCGATCGACGTCGAAAGTTTCCGCCTCAACGTCTTCGGCCACGTCAATCGGCCGCTGTCGATCAGCCTCGCTCAGCTGCTGCGCCTTCCACGGGTCGAGATGGCGGCGGTGAACCAGTGCTCGGGCAACAGCCGCGGGCTGTTCCAGCCGCGCGTCGCCGGCGCGCAATGGGGCAATGGCGCGATGGGCAACGCCAAGTGGCTCGGCGTTCGCCTGCGCGACGTGCTCGACCTCGCCGGGGTCAAGGCAGGCGCGGTGCAGGTGCGCTTCGGCGCTCTCGATCAGCCGGTCGTGGCGGGCGCTCCTGACTTCGAGAAGGCACTCGACATCGACCATGCCCGCGACGGCGAGGTCATGATCGCCTTCGGCATGAACGGCGAGCAACTGCCGCTCCTCAACGGCTTTCCCTGCCGGCTGATCGTGCCGGGCTGGTACTCGACCTATTGGGTCAAGATGCTGAACGCGATCGAGGTACTGCCCGGCCCTGACGACCAGTATTGGATGGCCAAGGCCTACAAGATCCCCGCGACACCCGGCGCGAATGTCGCGCCCGGTGCCAAGGACTTCCCGACCGTACCGATCAATCGCATGATCCCGCGTAGCTGGATGACCAGCCTGCCCGATGGTCAGGCGATCGCCTATGAAGCGTCGATCCCGGTCGGCGGCATCGCAATGGGCGGCGATTGCGGCGTCGCCAAGGTCGATGTGTCGTCGGACGGTGGCCGCACCTGGTACAGGACGACGCTCGGAGCGGACGAGGGCAGGTACAGCTTCCGGCGCTGGGACGGGCGGGTGCCGCTGAGACGCGGGCCTAACCCCATCATGGTGCGCTGCTGGAACACCAACGGTGTCGCTCAGCCGATGAAGCCGATCTGGAATCCCGGCGGGTTCATGCGCGGCAACATTGAAACCACCACCATCATCGCGGCCTGAGGAGCGAGCAAATCATGAAGACTCCGTCTCCCGGCATGATGGCTGCTGGCCTGATCGGCCTGACCGGCATCATCCTCGTCTCGATCGGCGCGCCGAGCAGCCGCAAGGCGCCCGTTCCGATCTCCGAGATGTCTGAGCCGGCACCGGCCGCCAGCGTGTCAGCGCGCGGCTTCTCGCTTGCCTCGACCAGCGTCGACCTGCCGGCCGACGACGCGACCTACCCCGACGGTCCGCACGCCGACGTCATCAATGCCAATTGCACCTCGTGCCACTCAGCCAGCATGGCGCTGACCCAGCCTGCGCTATCGGCGGATCAGTGGAAGGCGACCGTCACCAAGATGCGTGAGGTGTATAAGGCGCCAGTGGCCGAGAAGGACGTCGATGCGATCGTTGCTTATCTCACCGCTATGCCGAGCCAGAAGGTGGCACCCGCGACCGGCAAGGCGCAGGACCCGGACCCCAAAGTGGCTCCTGATGTCTCAGGTGGAACCGGCTAACCGATCTACTTCCATAATCCCGAAATACCATCCGTTGTGAGAACCCGCCCGCAGCCATATCGCCCGCGGCGAGGAGGTATTCTGCGCTATGACGCTGGACGAGCTGGGCACACGCATTTGCATCATGGGACCGTCGAACAGCGGCAAATCGACTCTCGCGGAGGCAATAGGCCGAGCGCGGAGCTTGGAGGTGGTCCACCTCGATCAGCTACACCATCTTCCGCACACCGACTGGGTTCCACGACCGCCAGATGAGTTTGCGGCGCTTCACGATAAGGCGATTACTGGCGACCGCTGGGTGATCGAAGGCAATTACTCCCGGCTGCTTCCGCAGCGGTTGGAACGATCGACCGGCTTCCTTCTCCTCGACGTTCCGACGACAACCAGCCTGTATAGGTACATTCGACGCTGCTGGTTCGAGCGCGATCGGCGCGGCGCTCTGGAGGGCGGTCGCGATAGCGTGAAGTGGGATATGATCCGGCACATCGTCGTCGGCACCAGGGCCAACCGCATCCGCTACCGCGACATGATCGGTGGCATCAGCCTGCCCAAGATACAGATCGCGACGACCGGGGAGCTGGCTGCCTTCTACCGCACCAATGCCTTGAGCCGCTAAGCCGCACATTCTCGTTTCAGCATCCAATTGGGAATGCCGCATCCGTCCCTCCGGTCGTTCCCAATCGGGAAGGCGTCATTGGCCGATGGCGATGCTTGGACGGCCGACCGGAATGAGGCATCAATCTCCCTATGAACGATGAGCTACCCGAATTTCGCACCCGTGCTTCGCTGGCCGATGACCTGAACCGTATCGGATTGCGCGCAGGCGATACCGTGATGGTCCATGCTGCAATGAGTAAGGTTGGGCCGCTGCTCAACGGTCCCGATGCTTTGTCGAACGCCATCCTTGATGTTGTCGGCCCCGAAGGCACGATGGTTGTCTATACAAGCTGGGATAGCCGTCACGATGATCTGATGGATGACGATGGCCGTGTCCTGCCCGAATGGCGCGACCATGTGCCGGGGTTCGATCGGCAAGCGTCGCGAGCGGTGAGGATGAACGGCATCATTGCCGAGTTCGTTCGGACGATGCCCGGAGCGCACCGGAGCGCCAATCCCGGAGCGTCAGTGGCCGCGATAGGCAAGCTGGCGGAATGGATCACCGCCGATCATCCGCAGGACTATGGTTATGGTGAGGGATCACCCCTCGCCAAGCTGGTCGAACGGGGCGGACGGGTTCTCATGGTCGGAGCGCCTTGGGACACCATGACGCTCGCCCACCATGCCGATCACCTTGCCAACCTGCCGGATAAATTGGTCCGCCGCTACGAAGTGCCGTTCGCGGGAGACGCGGCAAGGACGTGGCGGGTTGTCGAGGAGTTCGACACCACGGAGCCGGTCATAGAGGGACTTCCGGACGACTATATCGAGCAGATTGTCACCGCTTACGTCGCAAGCGGGGCGGGCAGCGAAGGTTTGATTGGCCTTGCCCCATCCCTTCTCGTGGACGCGAAACCGATGCTGGCGTTTGCAATCGACTGGCTAGAGGGTCACCCCAAGGCAGCGTGACAAACTTCCCGATATTCGATCCCAAACGGGATAGCTGCGGCCGTCCCTTTGAGTGTTCCTAAGCGGGAATGCCGGATTAGTTGTAGCCGCATCCACACCGACTGGACGTCAAGACGGGTGTATCGATGGACCGCAGTACCTTACGCGTGGTCGGTGCCTGCCTAGCGCTGCTGGCATCGCTCGTGTTCGCCGGTTGCACACTTGGATACGAGCAGCTGCCTACATACCGCTACCGCCTGACCGTCGAGGTAGCGACGCCCGAAGGAGTCAGGAGCGGTTCGGGCGTGATCGAGGTGCACACGTGGCAAGCAGGGCCGCAGACCATCCCGAGCCCAGGAGCGATCAGAACGCGAGAGAATGGCGAGGCAATTGTCATCGACCTGGGGCCGCAAGGTACCGTGTTCGCGCTGATGCGGGCTGGTAACTTCATGGATTGGCCTGGCAGCGTCGCGCGATCGCTGATCCCGCCTGTAAAAGGCGACACTTACAAGGTGAGACGCGCCGAAATCGCGGCGATCACTGCTATCCGCGGCGTTCGCGAGGTGCCACCGACCTTCGCCTCCGGCAGCAATCAGCTACAGAACTGGCCCGACCTCGTCCGTTTCGCCGACCGCTCGCGACCCGAGACGATCCGCTGGATCGGCCCGCTGCCGAACGGTCGCATCCATCCATCCCAAATGGCCATTCGCCGTGTGACGTTCGAGATCGTAGACACGCCAGTTACACGCAGGATTAATCGCCAGCTGCCGTGGCTGCGCGACGCTGTCGGAGAGACAAGGCTTCCCACAGACCTCGACCGCGCCGGGCTTGATCCCTTCATCCCGCCGCTTTCCACGTTTGATTTCACTAGGAATATTGACCGATGAAGGGGTTGGGCGAGTTCTGCTCACGGCACCCTGCAATTTAAAAGACCTTTGGGGTTCGCACGCACACAAACGCCTCATCATCAGGTTTCCCGTTCCACTATCCCAAACGGGATGGCTGCGGTCGTCCCGCTGATCGTTCCCAACCGAGAATGCTGGTTAGGTCACATTCGCCGCCGCCGCATCTGCATTCACCGACGTCGATAAAGCTACTATGCACATCCCAAGAAGCTGAGAGTGCGGAGGGCAACGTCGGTGCGAGGTGAAATCGAGTCAGCCCTAGGTGTCGATCTTTTTGCCGAGGTGACCGGCGACGAACGACTTCCGTCATGCTTCGAGGTGAGCGAGCTACTCAGCGCATCGGTGGCGGCCGTGGCAAGCGCCGCCAGCTCACTGGTTGAGGCGGTGGGGCTTGCATCGTCGCCGCCTCCCGTTTGCGTTCACCAGCGGCTGGTATCGCTATGGTCGGGGCGCTCGATCCATCCAGTCGGCTGGGAATTGCCGCCCATCTGGGATGCAGTAGCCGGCGACTACCGGACGCGGGATGGCTGGATCAAGCTGCACACCAATCTGGCGCATCATCGTCGTGCCGCGCTGTTGGTCCTAGGCGTTGCACCCGACCGCGGCTTGGTCGCGAGGGCCGTGGCCGACTGGGACGCGGAGGCTCTGGAAACAGCCATAGTGGACGCCAACGGCGTTGCCGCCGCGATGCGTTCCCGCGACGAATGGCTACGGCATCCGCAAGGTGTCGCAGTCGCGACCGAGCCGCTGATCGCTTGGGACGCCGGGCGGCCAGGGTCCCTCCGGTCCTGGGGCGGAACGCGCGACCGCCCGCTCGCCGGTCTGCGGGTGCTTGACCTCACCCGTGTCATCGCCGGCCCGGTCGCCACACGCACTTTGGCTGGACTCGGCGCGACTGTGCTCAGGATCGACCCGCCTGATTGGGAGGAGGCGAATGTCGTTCCGGACGTGACGTTGGGCAAGCGCTGCGCACATTTGCAGCTCGACACTTCCGAAGGAAAAGCATCGCTGGAACGCCTGTTGGCGGACGCGGATGTGCTCGTGCACGGCTATCGCCCGGGCGCTCTCGATGGGCTCGGACTGGGCGCGGAAGCGCGGCAGCGGTTGAACCCTCACCTGATCGAGGCGACCTTGGACGCCTATGGCTGGACAGGACCTTGGGCCGGTCGGCGCGGCTTCGACAGCCTCGTTCAAATGAGTTGTGGTATAGCTGAAGCCGGGATGACCTGGTCCAGTCGGACCGAGCCTACCCCGCTCCCGGTGCAAGCGCTCGATCATGCCACCGGCTATCTCATGGCGGCCGCCACGCTTGCCGCTTTGTGCAAAGGCGCGCGGGGGAACGGGATCGGCTCCGCCCGCCTTTCGCTCGCGCGCACAGGCGATCTGCTAGCCAGGCATCCCGCGACCATTACCGGCACGCTTGGTCTGCGCCCCGAACAAGCCGATCTGTCGCCGATCACTGAAAGAACGCCTTGGGGCGATGGACGGCGGCTGCGCCCACCGTTCGACGTGCAAGGCACGACGATCGCTTGGGACAGTCCAGCAACGGAGCTGGGGGCTACGCAAGCAACGTGGTCCGATTAAGCGCTTAGTCGGTGTTCACACCAAACGGACGGGATATCTGATGTTGGCGGCGGTTTCCAGCTTCAACCGGAAGTCAGGTTAAGCAAGCCATGCGCTTTCTCATTTAACCATCCCATTGGGACGGTGGTCGTCGTCTCGGTAGCCGTTCCCAATCGGGAATGGTGAGGCTTGCTGCATCGCCCCAGTCGAGCGATGACCGGCCCGCAACTCCTAACCGAGGTCATCATGTCGGACAGTGAGCAAAGCTATCTCCGCGATGTTCAGTATCGCTTCCCCGATAGGCTGAAGGCGCGATCGATCCTGCATACCCGCTACGGTCGGGGCGACTGGTTCGAATGGCTGGCCTCCAACATTCCGCTACCGGCAGGCGGTGTCATCGCCGACGTGGGGTGCGGTGCGGGATCGTTCTGGACGAACGCACCGCAAAGTGTGCCATCCGACCTGAAGCTGCGCCTATCTGATATTTCCGAGGGCATGGTGGATGCCGCCCGCGCCTCTATCGCCGCCTTACAGCGGTGGCACGATGTTGAGGTTTCCGTCGCTGACGCGGTAGCGCTGCCGCTGGTCGATGCCAGCGTGGACACGACGATCGCGATCCACATGCTATATCACCTGACCGACCCGGCTTCCGGGCTGAGGGAAATGGCGAGGGTAACGCGCGAAGGCGGTGTCGTGGCCGTGGTACTCAACCCGGCAGGCACAATGTCGGAGCTATCGGCGCTGGCACGCACACCGTTCGGAGGCGAGACTGATCCACGGCCGGAGCCGCTGTCGTCGGAGCAAGGGCTTACGCTCATGCAGAGGGAGTTCGCCAGCGTCGATGTGGTCAGGTACGACGACGAGCTTCGCGTGACCGATCCCGTCGATCTATTGGGCTATCTCGGTAGTCTGCCGATCGCTGACAAGCCGGACGTCATGGAGAAGCTGGCGGCTATCGTTGAAGACGCCTTCCGCAGAACGGATGGCGTTTTTACCATCACCAAGGCATCCGAACTGCTCATAGGACGCAGATAACTGACGGCCTAGCCCTGTCCCGATATTCGATCCCAAGCGGGAACGCGGATGCTATTTGCAACCGATGACAATCAGCCCAGCCCTCTCGGTGGCGTTGAACGCGATCGGCACCATCATGGACCAGGCGCATGACCCTTGGTGGATCATCGCCAGCGCAGCCGTCGCGCTTCATGGAGCCGATCCAGGTCAGGTGTCAGACGTGGACGTCCTGCTAAGCGTTGCCGACGCAAGACGCATCCTGCCAACGATCGGCATCGAGCTTCGGGGTGGATCGGCACACGAAGCGTTCCGGTCGAGCATCTTCGGAACGTGGTCCGGCACGGCGTTGCCGATAGAGTTCATGGCCGACTTTCACCGACTGTCGGGCACAGAATGGCTGCCGGTGCAGCCGACAACCCGGCAAGCCATCAAGGTCGATAACGTGGTCGTGTTCGTTCCCGAGAAGGCAGAGCTACAGGCCATGCTTGCTGCGTTTGGCCGACCGAAGGACATGGAGCGTGCCCGAAGCCTCGCGTCCGTGGCGTAGAGGCGTTTCCCGTTTTCCGATGGTGAAACGGGAAGGCCGGTGGAATCGCCCGCTGCCAGCCTATAGATGCGGCGCACGGAGGAGCGAGCGATGGAATGGCAGGCGGAATGCAATTGTGGTCAGCTTCGCGTGGTCTGCTCCGGCCAGCCGGATCGCGTCTCCGTTTGCCACTGCACGAACTGCAAGCGTCGGACAGGTAGTGCCTTTGCATGGAACGCGAGCTTTTCCGCCGAGGCAGTCACGACGGCGGGCGAACGATATAGCTTCGCGCGTGCGACGGACTCCGGCCGAACCAACGTCTATCATTTCTGCCCGACCTGCGGCTCCACCGTCTTCTACGACGTGGAGATGCGTCCCGGGATGATCTCCGTGCCGGCGGGGGCATTCGCAAGCGCCGACTTTCCTCCGCCCACGGTACAGGTGTTCGACCAGCGGCGCGTCGCCTGGTGCACGATCGACGCAGGGTAGGCGGCTTTCCCAAAGGGATCGTTGATCGGGAACGGTAGGACGTTCCCAAAACACTTCACTGACGGGATTTCGGGAATAATCCGTCTGACTATCTGGCTTACGTTTTAACCCAACTGCGCTCGAAGGCCGAAAGCCAGTTTCCGCCTAAGACCTTCTCAATGACCCGCCAAGGCACCCGCTTCGCTGCCAGAGCCTCCGCCACCACCTCCGCCCGATTGGGGGTGTTCATACCGACGACAAAAGGCGGTCGCTCCTCGCCGGGGGCAGCGATGCCCCGAGCTTTGCGATCGGCAACAACCTCTAAGTAGTGCCGCATGTTCTCGGCTGAGGTATCAAAACCGGCGAGCATGGCATCGCTCCCGATCCCAACGTGATCCTCCCCGCACACCTTCAAGGCATGACGAAGGTGGGCGATGTAATCGGCCACCGTGGGCTGGCGGGAGGCAGGAGCTAGAAAGGGTAGGTCGTAGATACCGATGACCCCACCCTTATTCGCTACCATACGCAATACATCATCGGACTTGTTGCGCGGGTGCGGGTTAACGGCCGCGCAGCCGGCGTGCGAGATGATAGGAGCAACGCGCGAGGCAGCCAGAACATCGGTAGTCGTCTTGGCATCGGAATGGCTGAGGTCGATCGTGACCCCTAGCGCGTTCATCCTGTCCACCGCCTCGTGGCCCAGTTTGGTCAGCCCCGTGCTAGCTGATGGTGGCGTCAGCGCACCCGACGCGAACGGCGATGCCTGATTGTAGCTAAGCTGCATTACACGCACGCCGGCCGATCGAAAGATGTCGATGTTGGCCACCTTGCCGTCAAACTGGCCGACCTTTTCGAAAGAGAAAATGATGCCGAGTTTGCCGGCTTCCTTGCAGCGTTGGATATCAGTTGCGTCGTGAACCTGAGCCAGTAGCGTCTGGTTGCTAGCGATGACCGCTTGATAATCGCGGATCATTTCCATGACGCTGTCGAATGTATCGGCACCATCGAGGTCGGCCTTTATAGCCGTAAGTCCTGATGATCTTATAGCTGCGGCGGCATCCGATGGGAGCGGACCTAAGGCGGTTATGGTAGGAACCAAGTTGCCGTCGATCACGACAGACCGCTTATAGCGGTCGGCGATGCTCTCTTCCGAACGCGCAAGCAGCGGACAGGCCAATCCCGCAATACCGCTGGCGAGGAGTGTCCGGCGACCTATCATCCTTCGTAGCTCCGTAGCGGCGTCATCGGGGATGATTTGCACAGGTCGTTCGTTGGCTGACAACCTGCGTCCTGCTTTCCCGATTGGGAACGGCCAGCGAGACGGCCGGGGCATTCCCGTTGGGATCCCAATGGGAATGCCCCGGCGGTCTTGTAGGCCGTTCGTTTTCGGGAACGTCGTGGTTATTTGATCGCCGTTGCTCGTAGCCAGATTATTGAAGCACGGGTTCCACATCGACCAATTTTACATCGCGCATCTGGTGTAGATATGCCTCGTAGTATGGCTTGTGCGATGCGCCGACGATGGCGATCAATTTCGTTCCAGGTGCGCGGCCGAGGACTTCACGGATGTTCGCCACCATTCGCAGATTACGTGTCTCCCAATACCCGACATAGCGCCGTCCATATGCCTGGGCAGACGGCTCGGTCAGCGCAGCGCCCCAATCGGACTGATACGCTTGGGCGGCCATATCCGGAGAGTTAAGCGCGCGGTACATTTCGAGCAGGCCGTCTGTTCGTTCGATCCCGGCGTAGAGCGTAGTGGCCGCCGCGGTGCGCGCCTTGGTGGCGGGATTGTTCCACGCGCGCGCTATGGCAGCCCCATACGCCTTCTCGTCTATCGGTGCGCCCACGAACGACTGGTCATCGACGCTCCAGACGCGCTCCAGTCCGGATCGTGCGGCAAGCTGCGCAGCGACCAGATCCGTTTCGCTCTTCTTTGTCGTTTGGGCTTGCAGATCGGCCGTCAGTTCTGTCGTCAGCGCGCCATCCGCGTGACGCTCGCCAGTGGGCAGGCGTAGCCATTGAACCAAAGCTGATGCCGGCTCGCCGGCCGCCAGAAACACCAGCGCCAGGCGACGCCGCTGCGCTGGCGACGGCGCACCGGGCCAAGCTGCAAGCATCTTCTCGACCTCCGCATTGGCGGCCGGAACGTCAAGGCCGATTGCACGACCGGCAGCGCTGGGATCAAAGCAGTAGGTTTCGACGGCCTCTGCTTGTCGCTCGCGCTGGCGACGCATCGCATCGCATTGCAGGCCGGAAATGTTTTCGCTGGCGACAGCAGTGGGACGCCATTTTACGAGACGGTTGAGAAGCGGTTCCACCATCTCTGGCTTGAAGCTGGCGGGTAGCGTTGAGAGGTGCGGAGACCCGACCACAAGCACTTCATTAGGATGACCGGCGGGGCTGTCTTTCAACGCATCGGGTCGGAACGACGGCTGATAGCTCTGAGCGTGAACCATTCCCGTGCAACCTGCCGCTATTGATAGAAGAGCCACCGTGAACCGCATTGTCACTTCCCAACCAGCCGCTGTATTACCACGATAATACAGCATGCGAAGTATCGTCAACGGTGTAGTCAAGGGCGGCAATCGCGATTTCCGTTTCACCATCCTGATGAGAAAGGGTGGATCGTCTCGCTTCCGCTTGCGACCGTGAAGCTGTTGCCGCTCTCGGCTTCATTAGGATCTTAGAACGGCAGTCGTTGCGGCGTGAAAGGCGGAAGAAATCTGTTGTTTGAAGATGGCCAAACCGATCCGAACCTGCCCTTGATACGGCCTGAACGTGGTAATCTTGGCCCCCTCAATAGCCCTTTCACCTCGTCTGCTCGCGTCGGACGCATCGAGCGATGAAGGGTTTCATAACAGGTGTCGCGGCAATGATGCTGGCGGCGACGACCCCAGTCCTCAATGGCTGCGTTCCGCGCACGCAAGTCGCACCTTATAGGTATCGCATGACGGTTGAGGTCGACACGCCGACGGGCCTGCGCACCGGATCGAGCGTGATCGAGGTCCGCCCGCGCCTTACGGGCGAGTTCGCCGCCGATATGGCGATCGATGGCGAAGCCGTGCCGGTCGATCTGCCGGATGGGCGTACAATTTACGCGCTGCTATGGTCGCGTCTGGCAGCGGATTGGGCGGGATGGATCGTCCTGTGGCTCGTGCGCCCCCCGGCAATGGGCAATGCGCCGATCGCCGACGTGGTCCGGGCGGTTGCCGCCACGCGTATCCCGCTGGTGCTGCCCCGTCGTCTCCCCGTCGGAGCCGGCTATCCGCTGATCGGCATGGATGCCCGGCCAAGTTTCGTCGCCTTCGGTGACGAGCGCCGCCCGAAAACGATCCGCTTCATCGATCCGGACGATATAGGCGGCGGTATGAAGCTTCGTCGTATCACGCTGCAGGTCACCGACGATGCGATCACCCACACCATCGGTGATCGACTGCCTTGGCTGGCGAGCCAGCGGGGCAGTCTGAAGCCCAGCAGAATGGATGCGCCGCTGGCTGACCGTCAACTCGAGTCGCTTACCGAAGTGGCCTTCGTGCGCAGGGGGTATTGATGGCCCGCAGTACGTTTCGCGAGGCAGGTGCCTACCTATCGCTGCTGGGATTGCTCGTGCTTGCCGGTTGCACACCTGGGTACGAGGAACTGCCCACATACCGCTACCGCCTGACCGTCGAGGTAGCGACGCCGCAAGGAGTCAGGAGCGGTTCAGGCGTGATCGAGGTGCACACGTGGCAAGCGGGGCCACAGACCATCCCGAGCCCAGGAGCGATCAGGACGCGAGAGAATGGCGAGGCAATTGTCATCGATCTGGGGCGGCAAGGTTCCGTGTTCGCCCTGATGCGGGCCGGCAACTTCATGGATTGGCCCGGCAGCGTCGCGCGATCGCTGATCCCGTCTGTGAAAGGCGACACTTACGAGGTCAGA
This sequence comes from Sphingomonas insulae, assembly GCF_010450875.1. Lineage (NCBI taxonomy): Bacteria > Pseudomonadati > Pseudomonadota > Alphaproteobacteria > Sphingomonadales > Sphingomonadaceae > Sphingomonas > Sphingomonas insulae. The sequence continues at coordinate 45,469 of NZ_CP048419.1, read as the reverse complement.
CGCGCCGAGATCGCGGCGATCAAGGCGATCCGCGGCGTTCGCGAGGTGCCGCCAACCTTCGCGTCCGGCAGCAGTCAGCTACAGAACTGGCCCGACCTCGTCCGTTTCGCCGACCGCTCACGTCCAGAGACGATCCGCTGGATCGGCCCCCTGCCGCCCGGCCGTATCGCTCCATTTGCAGTGGCCATTCGACGTGTGACGTTCGAGATCGTTGACGCGCCGGTCACACGCACGATCAATCGCCGGCTGCCATGGCTGAGCGACGCTGCCGGAGAGACAAGGCTTCTCACTGACCTCGACCGAGCTGGGCTCGATCCCTTCATTCCGCCGCTTTCCTCGTTTGATTTCACCAGGAATGTTGACCGATGAAGGAGTTTGCGGCGGATTGCTAACGGCGACCTGCAATCAAAACGACCACTGGGTTTGCACGCGCACAAACGCCCGTCACGAGGTTTCCCGCTTCACGATCCCATGCGAGACGGGATCGCTATGCCTTGGGGTGTCATTTCGCCCCCAACCGTACCGGGTGCCAGCGGCGCATTTTTCAACAGCCCCACCTGTTTGTCGGCAGCATGAACACGAACCTTGCATAACATGGATATGCGGCCTATTACCCTTGCATGACAAGGCAATCGGATGAGTCGCAAAATGCGATTGGCAGATGGGAGGTCCAGCTCCGCAAGGGCGTGCTGGAGTTCGTCATCCTGTTGTCGCTCAGCGATCGCGAGCAATATGGCTTCGAGCTAATCTCCGGGATCGCCAGGCGCGCCGCGATCGACGTGCCGGAAGGGACGCTTTATCCGCTGATGCTGCGCTTGGCGAAGGACGGGCTGATCTCGTCCCGCCTCGCCGATGGCGATGGTGGCGCACCCCGCAAATACTACGCCCTGACATCGCAGGGCCGGGAGCTTCTACGGGGTATGATCCCGTCATGGTCGAAGCTAGCCGCTTCCGTCGATAGCCTGCTGCCAGGAGCGTCCGCATGACCCCCGCTTTCACCGATCCTGCCGCGCGCCGTCGCTGGGACGCCTATTTCTCCGAGGTCGATCGCCTGCTCGCGCGTGCAGATGCGGACGTAGCCGAAATGCGCGGCGATCTGGAAGCGCATGTTGTTGACAGTATGGCTGCTGCGTCGGGGGGAAACGAAGGGGAACGGCTCGACGTGGCCCTGTCGCGTCTCGGCCGACCGATCGACTATCTGCGCCCGCTGCTCGCCGACGAGATGATCGAGCGCGGCACCCGGACCTACAGCCCGATCACGATCGCGCGGGGGCTTTCCTATGCCATCATGGCCGGATCGCGACGGGCGGTGATTGGTCTCGCATTCGGCCTCGGTTATCTGCTGCTCGCCATCTTCACCGGCATGGCGCTGCTCAAGCCGCTCTGGGGTGAGCATGTCGGTGTGTTCCGTCATCCGGATGGCACGGTCAGCGCCGGCATCGTCGCACAATCTGACGGCGCCCGCGAACTGCTTGGCTGGTGGTCGATCCCCATCGCGTTGCTGCTGGCGGCATTGCTCTATGTCGCGCTCACCAAGGGACTTCGGACTATCCGACAGCGACGCTGAAATTTTGCCCGAAAACCTCGCATAACAAGGAAATAATGATGGCTGACAAGACAGCCGGTCGCACGCGACCGGGTGCGATGGCGTTCGTCCTGCTGACGGTGTCGATCAGTTGGTCGATCTGGATCGGGATATGGCTGGCAACCGGACGACCGAATACGTTTCACGGTCCCGGAGCCATGATGGCGGCGATCTATGCCGGGTCGTTCGGACCGGGCGTGGCTGCGGCCATTCTCTCTGCGATTTCGCGCCCCGGCTCCCTCAAGGAATGGCTGCGCGGATTCATCCGCTTCCGCTGTGGATGGCGGGCCTATGCCGCTGCGCTGCTGCCATTTCCGATAGCGCTTCTCCTTCTGACGATCGCCCTCGGTTATGCCCCACGGCTTGAAGGGCTGCATGGTCAGGCACCGATCCTCCTGTACCTGACGGTGTTCCCGGTTTCGGTCTTCAACGGCGTGGCGACCGCAATCATGGGGGCCGGTCCGTTGGGAGAGGAAGGCGGGTGGCGCGGCTATCTGTTGCCGCGACTGCTGGAGCAGGGTGGCGAGGTTCGCGCCTCCCTCATCATCGGTATCGTCTGGGCACTGTGGCACCTGCCGATCATGGCGATGTTCGCCGACTGGCGGAGCGGCGTTCCCTTCGTCGCCTATCTTCCCCTCTACACGCTCGGCGTCATCGGCCTGTCCTTTGTAATGTCGCGCATATGGCTGATCGGCCGTGGCAGCCTGATCCCCTGCATCTGGCTGCATGGGCTGGTGAATGCCGTTGGCGGCATAGCCTTTGATCGCAGCCTGTGGGCGAGCCGCTGGTCACCAGAAGCCGGTACGTTCCACTTCGCCATCGCTGCGGCTCTCACCGCCACTTTCCTGTTCTCGATGAAGGGCCGAGCGCAACGGCCTTGAGCCGTTACCGTATATCTGTGCCCATTCTATGTGACGCCCCCAGTTCGCTTTCAATCCAGAACCGGAGGTTCCGATTACCACCAATAGCGGACATTCCCGTTTCACCATCCCAATCGGGACGGCTGCGACCGTCCCGCTGGCCGTTCGTTTTTGGGAAGCCCCGCCGCCTCTATCCCCGTCTGATTGCAAACGCGGTCGCCAATCGTCTAACTTCGATCATCTCAGCGGAGGCGGTTGACGATGATCTATGACGCATTGAGTTTGGCTGCGGCCATTGGCGGCATCGCGATCATCGTGACGATGTTGATGCGTAACCCTTACCTCCCGCCGTTGGCTCGCTATGCCGTTATCGGCGCTGCCTTTGGCTTGTTCACATCCAGCCGATATGTTGCTGTAGACCATAGCCTTCACGCAGCACTTTTCTCCGTTGGCGTTTCTGGTCTGATGGCTGCCGTAGCTATCAGACACTTCCGAGCGTTTCCGCCGAGCGCCTAGTGGGTACGCCATTAGTTCAAGGACGATGCGATGCGCCTTATGCAACATATCCCCGTCGCATTTGTCGGGGGGCTGCTAGCTCTAATTATCCCCCGCGTCCTCGGGTGGAGCGCGTGGCCGTTTAGCCGCGAAGATTGGTTCGTGCTTGGCGGATTGCTTGTGGGTGAGATTGCTGCCCGCTCCGTCGTTAGGACCAAGCGAGGAAGGGCATCACCACAATAGCTTTCCCAAAATACCATCCTTCTGGGAAAGCGTCGCCCGTCTCGCTGGCCGTTCGTTTCCGAGAACGCTCTGCTGTTCAGGTCCGCGGCTTACGATCAACAACGTAGCCGTTCTTCCAGATGTTGACGATGTGGCGCAGAGCGACGATGTCCCTGGTCGGGTCACCATCGACGAGGATCATGTCGGCCTTGAGTCCAGGTGCGATGCGTCCGCGATCAGTAGTCCCAAAGAAGCGGGCCGGGGCGGAGGTCGCGGCGATGAGCGCCTGTGTCGGGCTTAGACCCGCGTGGACCAGCAAAGCGAGTTCCAGATGCAGGGAAGGTCCAAACGCGGTAGTCGGGTTCGGCGCGTCGGTGCCCGCGATCATCGTGATGCCGGCGCGGGCGAGCCTGCTCACATTGGCAAGAGCTGTCGCATAATCGACGGGTCGCGGGTGCTGCCAGTCGAGTGTCAGCATCCCCTTCTGCATGGATGAAAGCAAGGGCGCGATTGCCGGGTCTGCCGCCAGTTGGCGGGCATCATCGGTACCTGCAAGGCCCGCATAGGTCGCTAGCGTTGCCGTCTGAACGGTTCCATGCGCCTTCATCGCCGCGATAAGCGCGTCATCGACAGGCTCATCGCAGACGGCATGCTCAAGCGCGTTGACGCCGTTTGCGACCGCGATCCGCGCATCGGCCAGTTTCTGGACGTGGACGACGACGAGTTTGCCGGTCGCCTTGGCGGCGGCAATGACCTCGGCGAAGCGCGTCGGGGTGAAGGCAGGCATGTCGGCTGGTTCGCCCTGCCTCGCTCCATCATCCTGAAGCACCTTGATATAGTCCGATCCCGCCTCGACCCGCGCCCGCATGAAGGCTCCCGCGTCGGCATCGGTGGCGAGCGTCGGTAGCTTGGTCGAGCCTCGCATCAGCTCCGTCGGATGGCCACCAGGCGGGGTCGCCCCAACTCCGGCCGTGAACGTATCAGCTTCGCTGACCAGTCCATCGGATCGCCGCTGCGCCCGCCAGCGGTTGATCGTCGCGCGGTCGGCGGTTGAATACATGTCGAATACGGTCGTCACGCCGAACCGCAGCGCATCGGTCTGTGCGCCGGCGAAGACATGGACATGGCCGTCCATCAGGCCTGGCAACAGTGTCCGCCCGCGCGCCTCGACAACCTCGGTACCGGCGGGTGCCTTCACCCTGCGCGCCACCGCAACAATGCGGCCGCCCTCGACCAGCACCTCCCGGCGGCTAAGCACGCGCGTTCCATCGAACACCCGCGCACCTCGAATGAGAAACGCCCCCTCCCCAGCTACCGCGGGCGCAGCCACCAGCAGCATCGTAAATCCGACAAACAGTCTTTTCAGTCCCATCACCTGCCTCCCTGATCTCGGTGGGAGGCAAGACGGCGGCCATGCGTCGCCCGCAACCGTTCGGGCGTGAGCAGTGTTCTTGGTGGCGCGAGCCGTGCGCGTCAGCGTGCCGCTGCGGCAAGTCGCCGCGCGAGTTCGGCGCGAAAGGTTCGGCTGAGCGGCACCGTGCTCCCGTCCGTGAGGCTAATGTCGCCATCGCCGTTACGCCGGTCGGTGATCGCCGCGATCCGGTCGAGCCGGATCAGCGTCGAGCGATGAACCCGGACGAAGTCGGGGCCGAGCCGCTCCACCAGTTCGGTGATCGGCGTACGCAGCAGGTGCACTTGGCCGAGCGCGTGAACGCAAAGATAGTGGCCGGCGGCATCGACACGCTCGATCGCGTCCAGCGGCACGAACATCGTCCGCCCGCCGTCTCGGATTTCGAGATGGCGCGGTTTGCTAGGCTTGGCTGAGTGTGCCCCTTGTGCGCGCCGCATCCGATCGAGCGCTCGGGCGACATCTTCCGCCGTCGCCGGCTTGAGCAGGTAGTCGATCGCCTCGACCCCGAAGGCGGGCAGCGCGAAGTCGGGAAAGGCGGTCAGGAAGACGAAAGCAGGCCGGGGATGCGCCAGCGCCTCCGCCAGCGCGAGCCCGGTGCCGTCGGGCAGCTCGACGTCCAGGAAAGCGAGCGTCGGCCGTGTCGCGGCCGCCTGTGCCAGCGCATCCGCGACCGTTGCGGCCTCGCCCACCACCTCCACATCGGGATGCTCGGCCAGCAGGCGACGAAGGCCGGCCCGCACCAGCGCCACGTCCTCGACGATGAGCGTGCGGATCATGCCGTGGCGTCGCCCGTCGTGGACAGGGGAAGGTCGACCGTCACCATGAACTGCCCACCCTGGACGTCGGTCGCCAGTGTCGCGTCCGTGCCGTAGAGGGTTGCCAGCCGCTCCCGCACGTTTGCAAAGCCCGAGCCCGCTCCTCGCGAGGGGGCGACGTTGTCCGGCATCGAGTTCCGGATATGCACTGACAGGCGCCCGTCACGGTCCTCGGCGGCGATGCTCAGCCGCCCTTTTGCAATCCGAGCGAGCGCATGGACCAGCGCGTTCTCTACCAGTGGCTGGAGGATCAGCGCCGGCACGCGGGCGTTCCAGGCGGCAGGCGATGCCGTCACCTGAAAGTCGAGCGGCCCCGGCAGCAGCAGCCGATAGAGTTCGACATGATCCTTCGCGATCGCGATCTCCTCGGCCAGCATCAGTTCCGGTCGCTTGACCGCCAAAGTGGCGCGCAGCACGGCAGCGAGCCGCGCGATTGCAGCCTGCGCTACACCGGCATCGTTATGGGCCAATTCGCCGATGGCGGTCAGCGCATTGAACAGGAAATGCGGGTTGATCTGCGCCCGAAGCGCATCGAGCCGCGCATCGGCCCGCAGGCGCTCCCGCTCGCTTGCTTGGCGGATCCACAGCAGCGCCTGACCCACGCCGATTACCGCTACATAGACGGGAACCGAGAAGAAGGAGGTGATGGTGCCGCCCTGTGTGAGTTGCGCCAGGGGTGGGAAGCGGCGCCCCTCGATCAGCCACGCTGCAACTTCGTTCAGCATGAGGCCCAGGGCCGTAACAACCGGAACAAGGATGACGCCCATTCCTCCGATCCCAATCAGAGATCGCAAGGTGCGACCTGCTCCTAGGGGCTGCCGCGCACTCGCCCGCAGCACAGCCGGGGTGACCAGCGCCCAAGGCAGAAAGAACAGGATCATCGCACCGATGGTCGCCAGCAGCGTTCGCCACCCGGCGCTGGCGTTCAGCAGCCACACCGCCGGCGTGTAGGCGAGCGCAACCAACGCCCACGCCGCACCGATCGCGCGCCATGGCGGGATCCTGATGCTTGCTTTACCTCGTCCAGACATGCGTGCGCCTCTGGCACATGGACGCCTCTCGTCCAAAGCTTGTGCAAAGGTGTTGATGGCGCGCCTACTCGTGCAACATCTCATTCCCAATCAATCATCCCATCGGGAATGCCTCGGCCATCTTGCTGGCGGCGCCCAATCAGGGATGTTCATATTTGTCGAAACGCCCGTCATCGTTACGATATAGACATGCGCCTCCTGCTAAGCATTGCTGCCCTTTCACTCTCCACTGCGGCTTCGCCAACGAGGCTGGAGCCTGTCCATTACACGCTGGCTCCGGAGATGTCGGGCGACGAGCTTACAGGCTTACGCATACAAGTGAGCTTCCGCGCCGACCCATCCGGAGTCACCGACTTTCGGTGGGATGACGGTTGGAGCGGTGAGCGCCGTCTTTGGCAATGGACGCGCGATCTCAAGGTAGCGGGCGCGACAATCGTCGAACGGCGCGATGGCGGACACTGGCAAATTCGCGCTGTCCCTGGCGCAAACCTGACCGTCTCCTACCGGGTCGTGTCCGCCTACGATCACGACCCAACTGTCGAGGACACTGAACAGGCCCGCCCCGTCGTCCGCCCGCGCTGGTTCTATGCCGCCGGCAATGCGCTGTTCGGCTTTCCCGGCGGGCGGGAAGCGGTGCCTGCGACGTTCGACTGGATAGGTACACCGGGGATCGGCTTTGCGTCCGATCTCGAGCACCTTGCCGGCCGGAGCCGTAGCGCGCTGCGTTCCGGCACCATCGCGGATGCGCTGGAAAGCATCGTTATCGGAGGCCGTGACCTGCAAACCTTCTCGGCCCATGACGGATCAGGCGTGCGCGTCGCGACGATCGGGCGCTACGCCTTCACACCAGAGCAGTTGAACGCGCTTGCCCGTCAGGTGATCGCCGTCGAACGTGATTTCTGGCGGACGGGCCGGCGCGCGCCCTTTCTGGTGACGGCCGCTCCCATCGTCGGCGATCCAACGGTGATGAGCATGGGCGGTACAGGCCGGGGTGATGCCTTCGCCCTATGGGTCGATCAGCGCACGCCCCTCGAACGCATGAAGTGGCTGCTCGCGCACGAGTATTTCCACACGTGGAACTCTGCCCGCCTCGGCACCATGCCCCAGGACCGCAAGACGCGGCCAGCTCACTACTGGTTCAGCGAGGGTTTCACGGACTATTACGCTCGGGCATTGATGGTGCGCGCTGGCCTGATCTCGCCAGCGGATTTCGCGGCGCAGTGGAACGAGATGCTGGCGGCCTATGCCGGTTCGCCTGTGCGCACCCTTTCCGGCCCGCAGGCAGCTTCGGCATTCTGGGAGAATGACGCGGCGCAGAAGCTTGCCTATCAGCGGGGGGCGCTTCTGGCTGCGATCTGGAACCGGAAGCTCCTTGAGGCGAGTGGCGGTCGGGTCAATCTCGACACAGTGATGCACGCGCAACTGGCCACAGCCCGCACGTCCGGCGAATACGCAACGGACCTTTTTCGCCAAATGGCGAACCGTAAAGGGCTGGACATCGCGGCTGATGAAGCTCGGTATCTGGAGGGCGGAGAGCCGATCTTGCTTCCTGCTGATACCTTTGGAGCGTGCGCCACCATCGTGACTAATCAGCGCCCCTCGTTCTCCCGAGGATTTGATGCGGAAGCGACTGCCGCTGCCGGTAACGTTGTGACCGGCGTTGATCCACGCCTACCGGCCTATGTGGCAGGTCTGCGCGACGGCATGAAAATCGTTGAGCGCACCGAAGGTGAGACGGACAATGCCAGCGTCCCCTACGGCCTGCGGGTGGAGGATAACGGCGTTAAGCGCATCATCCGCTACCTGCCGCAGGGATTGAGCCGGGTCAGTGTTCAAGAAGTAAAGATCAACCAATTGAACGATCGCCAGTGCCGAAAGACGTTGAGTGGCATGGCAGGCGGCACATCCCCCTGAGTGGCGACCGATTTTACAAGCTGCGAGACCTTCCGAGGAGGTTCGCCCATTCTCTTTTCCCGATCGTTTTCGGGACAGCTCGCGGCGTAGCGAGCGGCAGCTATCCGCTGCGGAGCTCCAAATAGCCGCCTGACGGAAATGTCCCCAAGCCTCGCCATTCCCGTTTGCTTGCTGGCCTGCCGTTAGCCCCGCTCCATGCAGGAGCGCGCACCCTTGTCACTTGGCAATTAGCGCCGCCTTGTTGGAGGCGGAGGTGTGCCACGTGGCACACCCTGATCCTGCGCCGGGTTGCTCCTAGTTCGCTCCTGCGCCTCTCTCATACGCGCTTCTGCTTCACGCAGCATCTTGTCAGGAATTGTCTCAATGCTTGCCCGCTCCTGGAGGAACTGCCGCACGTCACGCGCCAGATTGCGATCCTCGTGCTCGGGACTGCGATCAAGACGTTCGGCTGCGGCTTCGTAACGCCGCTTGGTGTCCTGCCATCTCGCCCGAGTCTTGGAGACGAACGTGGGCTGCTCGGCTCTACCGAGCGCTATCTGCATGGCTGCGCGGGCCTGCCGTAGATCGGCTTCGGTCGGCTGACGGGACGCCCCGCTACGTATCCGGGCGCGTAGCTGGGTGAGCGCCATGCTGGTGCCGGCCCTACCCTGGCCCCGCGTGTAACGGGGGGTCGCCTCTGCTTCGACGCCGCGGCTGCGCAGCGCTTCCGCGAACGCCTCCCGGAAGCGAAACAGATCCTCGCGTCTTGGATCGAACCGCTTGCGGTTAAGGCCTTCGGCCTGAACCGTAAGATGGACATGAGGACGCGGCGTGTCCGTGTGGAGCGCCATTAGATAGTCGTGGTTCTCGCCGACTATCCGCTCGGCCGTCTCACGGACCGCCTGCTTCACAGTTTCGGGATCTGTTCCTGCTGGCATGGAAAACACCATCGCCACGGCCGAGACGGTCGTGCCCTGGCGCCAATACAGAGGATCGGACCATTCGTCCGCGATCCGCTGAGCGTCGTCCTTGGTTGTGATATGCTCGCCATCGCGCGTCTCGATCCGGATGTCGCCGTGGCGGCCGATATAATCGAGATGCGCAGCGAGGTGCTTAGCGCCCTTCTTGCGCCCCGTTACCTTGACCAGCACCTCGGGCGTGCCTCGAACGACACGTGCGAGCGTAGCCTTGGCATCCATTCGGAGATGCGACGCTGCCGGCGACTTGGCCGCGAACGGCCCCGTGCCATTGACGACATGACGGGCATATTTGAGGTTCGGATCGCTGACGAGGCGCGGCTTGAAGCTCGGCTTCATTGCCTCCCATAATTCGTCCTCGCGGTCCCCGAACGGCATCAGTCGGCGACCTCCCAGAAGGCGATCTCGCCGCGCAGCACGTCCGCCAGCGCGGCGATCTGCTCGTTGATCTCCTCGCGCATGTCTGCGATCCGGCGCAGCTCGCGATCGATCTGCAGGCCACTGTCGGCCATCATCGCAGCGTTGCCAGCCTTCATCGCCTGATTGAGATTGCGGCCGATACGCTGGAGCTGCATGCGGACGGGCGCCACGGCATCGCGCAGGCCGTCGTCGACCGTGCCCTTCAGCCCGATATGTCGCCGTACCAGAGCTTTGATCCACCCCGCGCGATCAACACCTCGCTCCGCGGCGCGATGATCGAGCACGGCCGTCTCCGCATCCGTGAACGTGAGCGATACGCGGTTGCCGGCGCTGTCGGCACGTGCCGCGATCCGAGGCGCGTCCGCGACATGCTTCAGCGCCTGCTGGAGGACAGTGCGGAGGAGCGCACTGCGCCCTCCCCTGCCCTCGGCCACCGCGTCGAACGCGGCAAGCAACTGCCGATCAACGCGCGCTGTCAGCATCGCTGATCCTTTGGTGGGGGATGAAGGTTGCGGCGTGGGCAACATGACCGAAGGATAATGTAATACAATGGACGCAGCAACACCTATCCTGCCATCAAACATCCCCCACCAAAATCAGCCTTCAAGTGTGCCACGTGGCACACTCAGTCGATCTCGGAAGCGATGAAGTCGCGGAAGGAAGGATTGCACCTAGGAGTGGGCGTCGGTTGTTGCCGGCGCCGCCCGCTGAGCCGGCGCGGTCAGCGCCAGCTTACGATGCGGGGCTCTGCCTCGTCCTCGAAGTGCAGCAACGCCTCGACGACCATCGCGCGCTTCCCCTCGATCTCGATCATCGGGCGCTCCACCCGCTGCCTTCCCGCCCTAGCCTTCGATGGCGATCGAGGCGCGGGGGCAGGGGACTCCGCCCACGCACTGTCCGCCAGCGCCGGACCGACGGGCACCGGCGTTTCGTCCATTGCGCGATCGGCCTCTTCGTCCCGGACTACGTCTGTCGTCGGTGCCGCTTCGCCTCCCTCGGCCGCTGCCAGACTATCTTCGCCGGTAACCGATGTCGTTTCGGCTTGAGGGGTAGGGGTAGGCGCGGGCTTCGGCGCCGACTTTTTTGCGCCAACTTCGCGCGCGAACCGCTCGCACGCCAACACCGTCATGTCCTCGGCCGCCGTGTTGGCGACAAAAGCCCGGGTCGCCGCGTCGTCGGTCTTCGCAGCCTGAGCAAGTGCGACCGCGCTGCGCATGGAGATGTCGGCGAAAAGCGCGGCGATGTAGTCGGGAGCCTTCGCGAGCCCCTGGTAACGGGTCAGCAGCGTGCGGTTGCGACCGGTCGCACGGGCAAGCTCGGCGAGCGAACGTCCGTTTGCGACCTGCCCGGTGACGAACCGGATCATGTCGGCCGTCGACAAGTCCTCGCGCTGGTCGTTCTCGATGAACTGATCGATCCGGACCTGCTCCACGTCGTCCGTCTTGCTGACGATCGCGCGGACCTGGATGCCGAGCTTTTGGCACGCGCGCCAGCGCCGCTCGCCATACATGATCCGGTAGCGCCCTTCGGCATCCTTCGGCGCGACGGTGATGGGCTGAAGCTGGCCGCGTTCCTTGATCGTCTCTGCCATCTCGTCGATCTTGGCGGGATCAATCTCGCTACGGACGTTCTCGGGATCGGGGTACACCAGCTCGGGATCAAGGAGCTGAACGCGATCGGCGTCTGCAACGGCAGCCTTCTCGCTGAAAACGTCGAAACCGGAGAAGTCTGTCATTTGTGGCTCCCGATCCGGGTCATGGCTTCCTCGAGAAAGGCGCGCATGGGCGGAAGCGAAGTCCGCACATCCTTGTCGAACCGCCATACCGGGACATGCTCTTGGATTGCTTGGCTGTAGTGCGCCCGCTCTGGGAGGAAGTTGGTGAACAGGTTGCGCCCGATCTTCTCTTTGATCGCGGCCAGCATCTTCATCTGATGCGTGTCATTGGCGCGTACCCGGTTGGGCACGAGCCCGACGACGTGAATCGGCGTCTTCCGGCGCTGGTTCACGGTCTGAATCGAGTCCGACACCTGCTTGGTCGCTGCCGGCCCGAACGGCCCCAACTCGACGGGAACGATCAGGTGGTTGCACACCAACAGGGCCGCGAAATTGATCCACGACCAGGAGGGCGGCGTGTCGATGATGCAGAAGTCGAAGAAGGGGTCGAGCGCCGGGAAGTTGGCGTTCAACGCCGAAAGCGCGCGGGGGTAGTCCGCGTCATACTCCCCGCCCATCCGATTGGAGTAGATCGCGAGCCGGGGGAATATAGCGGGCGGAACATACTTCGGCTCGAACAGCGGCTTACACGTGCCGAGGCTCTCGAACTCGGCAAGCGCGTCCGTCGCATTGCACTGGCGGTCGAGGTCGAGGAACAGCACACGATGACCGGCGTCGGCGAGCAGCCATGCCAGATGGCAGGCGATCATCGTCTTTCCGGCGCCGCCCTTCTCGACATTGATGGCGATGGTCTTCACGCCCTACCAGCCTCGATCAGAATTGTTGTTCCAGTGCTCATAGCCGCGATAGTTGGAATCCGTGCGTGTGTTGCGGCGCCCCTCCTCGTCCCGAGTGTCGCCACTCCAGATGCGCGGAGCAGATCCGCCACCGCCTCTGAGGACGGCCCATGCGACCAGGACGAACAATCCGATCGTCAGCAGATTACCCAACATGGCCTTCGCCTCCGTCGCCTTGATGAAAGGCGCAGCCTGTAATATACGATACCGCAAATACCGTCAATATGCGGTATCGGTAATTACTAGGGCAATGGATGACGTCTAGCAAGGTCCGTTCCGTTGGTCGCCCTCCGATGGAGGATCAAACGCTCGCGCGCTTTCCCAAAGGCACGCTGGGGCGCATCAAGTCTGTTCTGCGGGAAAGCGAAAGCCAGGCCGACTTCATCCGGGAAGCGGTCGAGCTGGAGCTTCGCCGGCGAGAAGGGCCGCCGGTAGGCGGCCCCGACCGCGCCTAGTCGCGATCCTCGGGACCCTTGGCCAGGACTGCGAAACCGTCAGCGATCAGCTCCACCGTGTAGCGCCGGCCTTCGGCCGTGTCGTAGGAGTTCTGGCGGACGCGGCCCGTAATATGCACCAGGTCGCCCTTTTGAGCCTTGGCGGCGCGCTCGATCAACTTGCCGAACAGCGTCACCTCGTTCCAGTGGGTGTCCGTGACCCACTCGCCATTCTCCTGGCGGTTATAGTTGGCAGCGACGTTCACCTTCGTCACCTTGTCATGCTCGGTGGTCTTGCCGACCCGGCCGATGATCCGAAACTCCGCGATGTTCTGCATGGTCCTGTCCTTTGATCGATCAGGCTCATTCCTGATGGGAATTGAAGGGGCGTGCGGACGCCGCGATCAAGCGAAAAAACGGAGGGTCCGCGTAGCGGAAGCCGTAGGCGCAGCCGGTTATTCGCTTGATCGTAGAAGGCGGTCAGCGTCCATTTTCCCATCGATCAAGGAATAGCCGATCAGAAGGGCGCGAACAGGATACCCGTGCGGGATTTCGGCGGGTCGAGCAGAAAGCGACATCCTTGGTGATGATCGGCCGGCTCGCCCGGGGCCGGGAAAGGCGGATCGCGACGATCCTTGAAGAGGGAGGATGCCGGTTCCCAGTCGCTCAACCTCGTCCTGGAGGCTGGCGCTACGGTCGCATTCGACGCCAACAAACGGCTGAACCGGGCACCAACCCAGCCACTTGAGCGCCACAGAAAACGCATGCTCCTTCCGGGAGCACCGCGACGTGAAGCGTCGCGTCCGACGGTTCGGCTTGGTGGTTTTGTTCGAATGGAGTGTGCCGGTTGGTCTTGGGACTACATCGCCGTCAGGCATTAAAGCGTTGGCCGTCTAGGCCAACTCCATCTGTGCTTAGAACATATGAATCTAGGAGCGGTTGACCATTTTTTTGAGACTCTTGCTTCTCGATTGCGATGGCGAGGCTGTCCAACACACGACGAAGGCCGGCGTCCTCGATCTCCTCGGCCACAACCTGGCGGGGCGTGCGCCATAGGCGCATCGCCTCGATCTCCTCAATGCGGTCGGTTTCGCGCTGCACCACGTCGTCGGGAAGCGGAACGGGCCGAAGCCGCCGCGGAAGGAAACGGGCGAGCCGGTTGGGGAAACTCATCCGATAGACATTGGACGTCTGTGCGTTGCGGGCCTTCGGGCGATCGGCGGGAGGGTCGATCGGCACGCACCGGCGCTGCTTGTCGAGCAATCCCATCTTGGCAAGGATCGACAGCCCCCGCCCGACGCTCGCACGTGAGAGGCCGGTGTGCGTCTCGATCCATTCCCAGGTCGGGAATACCTTACCGGCACAGGTGCGCGCGAGATGCGTAAGCTGCTCGAACACGCGGACCGCTGCGGGCGTAATCAGCGTGGCAAGCCGTTCGTCCTCGCTGAGCTGTCGCCCTTCGGAGCGGGCAAGACGCCGGATAGCGTTCTTGCGCTTCAGCAGCTCCACCGCCTTCTTGTAGAGCCGGTCGGTCTCACCCTTTGCGTAGGTGTAGAAGAAGTCATCCTCGAAGGTGCCGGCTCTGCGACTGTTCGGATGCACGTGCGCACGCGTGGGGTTTGGTGCGCCCGATCGTGACCTCGGCCGCGTCCGTTCGATGCGGTCGAGCGACATGAAGCTCGCCCGCGCGAGTGTAACAGCTCCCATCTTCCGTCCCCTTCTTGGGGCCGGGACCAGGCAAAACTAGAGCGTGGCGCGAAGCGCGCTCCCTTGAACCAAGGCTCGGAAACGGGTATGAGAAGGGTCTCTTACGTCCCGATCGATGCCGCCAAGCATCGCTCATCACGTTCCAGGGTGCCCGGCCTTCGTGCCGGGCATTCGTTTATGTGGTCACGGCCGATCCCCGTTTTCTGCCGCGCGCGGTTCGCGTTCGACGACGGCGATTTTTGCAGAAATCACGGCGCCGGCGAACAACAACAATTCGTGCTTTGGCGGACCGAAGCCTGAAAAAGTTCGTGCTTTGGCGGACCTGAGCGCCCCGCGTTCGTGCTTTGGCGGACCGGCATTCGTGCTTTCGAGGACCCGTGTTCGTGTTTTCCCGGACCACACGGCCCTGACCGAACAGATCGATTCGGAACGCCCTGTTAAGCAGCCGACAGGGATGGCTTGGGGGTAATCGTCACAGTTGTGGCTGTGGTCGTTCGCCGTTTGGTCGTCGACATTTCAGCAGCAAGACCATCACCCATGACGATGTGATAGTCCGGAATGGCGTTCTCTTCCGAAATGCCCTTCATCACGTGTCGGAAGTGCTTCAGCGAATTCTGATAGCCGAGCTGAAGACGCAGGTCGTCCAGCCCCACTTGAACTGCCCCGGCCGTACACGTTGATCGCGCAACTTCGTAAAGTCTGCGCTCAACCGGTCCGAGCTGGAAGTAGGACGGAGAATATTCCAGAACGCGCCGGTCGCGCAGGATCGCGCGATAGAGCCAATCGCACAGTCGGACCTTGACGCCCTTGAGGCGCTTTTCGCCCCGAGCATTCTTCTGGTAATGAAGCTGGGCTTCCGACAGCCAGGAGAAAAAGCCTGCCTGTCCCTCGCCACCGGCCTCGATGTTGGTCTTGATCTGCGTACCCTGCAGTCTTTCCAAGGCATCCGACAGCCGCGAATAGGACCGCGCCGAGCCGTTGACGCCGGTAACGCGGAACAGATCGTGGGCGGTGAAGTAAAAGTCCTGCGCGACGGTCTCCCCGGCATCGAGCTTCGCCACCAGAAGGCTGGCGATATAGAGCAGCACTTCCTTGTCGTAGATGGTCGCCACGCCGCGGGGACCGGGCCCGATCTCGATCGACACTGACTCCGTCTTGTAGATCAGCGATCGCTTCCACGCTGTCTTAGTCAGCGCGAAGAACGGGTAGGCCATCAACGACTGCTCGCCGCGAACTTCCGTCAGCAACGGGCTGTCGAGGACGAACAGGTCGCCTTGCCCTGCATCACGCCCGGTCATGCAGCGACCTCCGGAGGCAGCCCGATCGCTGAGGTCCGCGAAAGCACGAAGGAGGGGCGGCGGTGGTCCGTGAAAGCACGAAACGTGGCGCTCGCTCTCTCGGGAAAGGCAGGCAGGACGCCAAGCTGGCGCCCGTTTTCGTGCTTTCGCGGACCCGCGTTAGGAGTGGCAGCGATCGCACGACCCCGTCTCGCAAACGATCCTTTTTGAAGCGCCTTCATGTGAGAACGTGTAGCAGCCGATCAGCCTCTCTCAAAACACTTTCGCGAAACAGAACCTCCGTGCTAGGCATTGCAGATGAGTTTTGAGAATGATCCATGCTGATCGGCTATGCCCGGGTGTCCACCCCGGAGCAGGATCTCGCACCTCAGTTCGCGGCACTCGATGATGCCGGCTGCGAGAAGGTGTTCTCCGACAAGGCCAGCGGCGCCAAGGCGGATCGCGCTGGCTTAGCCGATGCGCTTTCGCACGCGCGGGCGGGAGACGTCTTGGTCGTGTGGAAACTCGACCGGCTCGGCCGGACCATGAAGGGCCTGGTCGACCTTGCTGCCGAGCTGTCCGAGCGAAAGATCGGCCTGCGTTCCCTCACCGACGGTATCGATACTGCTGGAACGGCAGGCAAGCTCGTGTTCCACATCATGGCCGCTATGGCGGAGATGGAACGCGACCTGATCCGCGAGAGGACCACCGCTGCCCTGATCGTCGCGAAGCGAGGGGGCAGGATAGGGGGTCGTAAGACAGTGATGACCCCACGCCGGATCGATGCAGCTCGCAAGCTGCTTGCGTCTGGCACACCAGCTCGCGAGGTTGCCCTCACCATCGGCGTCTCCGTTGCCACCCTTTATAGACATCTACCGGCTCCGGTTCAGGAGACCATCAGCGCAGAAAGCGGGATCACAGAATAGATGAAGAGCTTGCTTGAACAACTTCCCGCAATCCTTGCCGACGGTCGACGTGAAGCCGAGCGCGTGATGGAACGCGCAGAAGGCAATTACCGTATCGGCCTCCAAACACGCGAGTTAGTAATCCCTTCAAAGGACAGCAACTGGCGCGACTTATTCCGTGGCGGCGACCGGGCTGATGCCGTCCCTACGAACCGTCTGATCTATGGCGATAATCTTCTCGCAATGGCTGCGCTTCTTGCCGGCGGCGAGCAAGGGGGCTCGCTTCGTGGGATGGCGGACCTGATCTACATAGATCCACCTTTCGACAGCAAGGCAGATTATCGCACCAAGCTTCAGTTGCCATTCGGCGAGATCGAGCAGAAGCCGACGACAATCGAGCAGTACGCCTATGCCGACACGTGGTCGGACGGCACTGCTTCGTATCTATCGAACATCGTCCCACGGCTTGCTCTGATGCGAGAGCTTCTTTCAGACCGGGGATCGATCTACATTCACCTTGATTGGCACGTGGCAGATTACGTCAGGGTCGTGGCTGACGCTATCTTTGGGTCCGATAATTTTGTGAATGAGATCTGCTGGAAGAGATCTGATGCCAAGGGTGACTCGGCCCAAGGCAGTAAGCATTTCGGGCGCGTTCACGACGTCATTCTCTTCTACTCCAAGACATCCGATCGTATTTGGAACCCTTTGTACGTTCCACTGTCTGATAGCTACGTGGAGGGATTCTACAAATATCGCGATCCCGACGGCCGTCAGTACAAGCTGGAGAACATGCTCGGTCCAGGTGGAGCAGCTAAAGGGAACCCCGTCTATGAGGTGATGGGTGTAACGCGTCCGTGGCGGTATTCGAAGGAGCGCATGAGCAAGCTCATCGAGGACGGGCTGGTTATCCAGACCAGGCCCGGCACGGTGCCCATGCAGAAGAAGTATCTCGACCAGTCAAAGGGCGTTCAGGTCGGTACATGGTGGGACGACATCAGCATGATCCGGGGCTGGTCGTCTGAAAAGGTGGGTTATGGAACCCAGAAGCCTGAGAAGCTTCTTGAGCGCATAATCAGCGCGTCGACCAATCCGGACTCTCTGGTGCTTGACCTCTTCGCCGGATCGGGAACGACCGCATCTGTGGCGGAGAAGCTGGGGCGCAGGTGGATCGTTTCAGACTTGGGGAAGCCTGCCTGCATGATCGCACGCAAGCGCATGATTGATCAGGACGCTAAGCCGTTTCTGTACCAGCATATCGGCGACTATCAGGTTGAGCAGATGCGCTCGACGCTAGGTACCCGTTTCCGCATTGGCGATCTCGCGGAAATCGTACTGGGCCTTTTTGGCGCGTTGCCCCTGCCGGTCGAAGAGAACCCGAACAAGAACATGGGCCGTCTGCACGGCGGCAAGACATTGGTCTTGGCTGACAGCCCGAATAAGATGACCGGGCTTACTACCCTACGCCGCGCCATAGAGATCAGGGACAACCTGATGGGCGGTTGGGACAAGGTCATTGTCCTCGGCTGGAACTTTTCGCCTACGATCGGCCACGATATCCAAGCCCTTGGCCAGAGTGATCGTCTCGAGGTCCTGGTCATACCACCGGACCTCCTCGATCGCCTGAAGAAAAAAGGTCAGAAGTTGAAAGCGGATGAGGTCCGGTTTTCGTCGTTGCAGTATCTTAAGATGGGCCAGGTCAGCAGGTCTGCGGACGGCACCGAGGAGTCGCTTAGCCTTGAAATAGCTAATTACGTCTTGCTGTCCCCAGAGGCTCTTAGCCTAGATGATGCAAATCGTGAGAAGCTACAAACAGTGATAGGCACTGATCCGATGGCTTTGATCGAATATTGGAGTGTCGATCCTGATTATGATGGTGAGGTGTTCCGGTCGGTATGGCAGGACTATCGCGGAAACACAGAGAACGATGATGACCCGTACCGTGTCATGACAACGGCACGGCTATCAGGGCTCCCCAAGAAGGAGGGGCCTCGCCGGGTGTGCGTGCGCGTCGTGGACGTATTTGGCTTCGAGGCCGAAGCCGTGGTCGAGGTCGCGTAATGACGAGCATTAACGATCTCGCCCTTGCAAAAGGGCTTACGGCAGAGGCGGACGCGGCTTGCATTGGGCTGGAGAGAGGTGAGGCGCCGATCCTGGATCAGGTGTCTGAGACAACCGCCGAACTGCTTAAGTGGTGGTTCCAAGCCGATTTCCAGGACGCACGTTCGTTCAACTTCCACCCCGGTCAGCGGCAAGCGCTTCTGAATGTCATCTACGCGCATGAGGTTCTCGGCATTAACACGCTGCAGGACCTCTATCAGGTTGCGGCCCCGGAGGTGATGCTGGCAAGCGCGCGGGACGCCGACATCATCCGCGCTCCTAAGAATGCGTATCCCAAGTACTGCCTGAAAATGGCGACAGGCACAGGCAAGACGTGGGTGCTTCAAGCCCTGATGGTGTGGCAGATTCTCAACGCCAACCGGTCTCCAGATAGTGGACGCTTCACCAAGAACTTCCTAGTCGTTGCCCCTGGTCTTATCGTCTACGATCGTCTGCTCGACGCCTTTATGGGAAAGGAACGTCAGGGCAAGCGTGACTTTACCAACTCGGACCTTGCCACTTTCCAAGAGCTTTTCATTCCCGATGCTTACCGGGAAGAGGTGTTCCGGTTTGCTCAAGGCGCTGTCTGTCCAAAAGAGGACATCGGGAGGAAGATCACCGCCGGTGGCATTATCGCCATCTCCAACTGGCATGTTTTGTCGGAA
Source organism: Sphingomonas insulae (assembly GCF_010450875.1). NCBI lineage: Bacteria > Pseudomonadati > Pseudomonadota > Alphaproteobacteria > Sphingomonadales > Sphingomonadaceae > Sphingomonas > Sphingomonas insulae. The sequence continues at coordinate 26,161 of NZ_CP048419.1, read as the reverse complement.
GAAGGTGAACCGCTGGAAGATGAGGACGTGGATGCGCCCGGGCAGACGCTAGATCCGAAACAGGTCGCCCAAGGCGTGTTGCCGTTGTCACCCGGAACAACGACCAGCAACGATCTTAGCGTCATCAACCGTCGCTATGAACGCGGCGGCATCCTTTCGTATCTGAAGGACCTGCCCGCGCTGATGGTCTTCAATGACGAGGCGCACCACATCCATGATTTCAAACGCGAAGGCGAGGTGACGGAGGTCGAGTGGCAGAAGAGCCTCAACCTCATCGCCGAGCCGAAAAGAAGCCGGTTTGTTCAGGTCGATTTCTCGGCCACCCCCTACAATGAGGTGGGCACCGGCAGGAACTCGCGGAAGTCCTATTTTCCGCACATCGTCGTCGATTTCGATCTCAAGACGGCCATGAAGGCCGGTCTGGTCAAGTCGCTGGTGCTGGACAAGCGGTCGGAGATCGGCGCGCTCAGCGATGAGGAGCTGGACTTCAAGGCGGATCGCGACGAGCACGGCAATCCGATGCTCTCCGAGGGGCAGCGCATCATGCTGCGCGCCGGCCTGACCAAGCTGCGCAAGCTGGAAGCCGATTTCGCTGGTCTTGACCCGGCCAAGCATCCCAAGATGCTGGTGGTCTGCGAGGACACCACCGTCACGCCTCTTGTGGCCGAGTTCATGCAGCTCGAGGGTCTTGCAGACGATGAAGTGCTACGGGTGGATTCCAATCGGAAGGGCGAGCTGAAGCCCGACGAATGGAAGGTCCTGCGCGAACGTCTTTTCGACGTCGATCGGCATAGGTCGCCCCGCGTGATCGTGAGCGTACTGATGCTCCGCGAGGGCTTCGACGTAAACAACATCTGCGTCATTGTACCACTCCGCGCGTCGGGCGCCGGCATCCTCCTCGAACAGACCATCGGCCGCGGTCTTCGCCTCATGTGGCGCGGAAACGAATATGACGATGTGAAGCGGGAGAACCGCCACCTTATCCGGACGGGGAAAACGCCGAACAGCATGATCGACATCCTGTCGATCGTCGAACATCCGGCGTTCCAGAGCTTCTACGACGAGCTGATCCAAGAAGGCCTCGCGGCCGAGGTGGACGACGAAGACGACGAAAACACCAGCTCCACTGGCGATTTGATCTCGGTCGGCCTGCGTCCCGGTTTCGAGGAATATGATTTCGCCATCCCCTTCATCCTGCGCGAGCAGGTTGAAGAGTTGGAGGACACCCAGATCGATCCCACCGAGCTGGAGCCCTTCGGATCGTTCTCCCTAGATCAGCTCAAAAACCAGCTCGGGCATGGCGAGAAATTCCATTCCGAGGACGTGCAGGCGAAGACCCGCTTTGGCGACTATCGCGTGCATGGCGGCGTGATGACCGCCACCGGCTACAACGATTATCTCGCCAGGATAACACGGCGGATCACGGAAGCGGTCACGCTGACCGAGGCGACCGGCAGCTCCAAGGCCTTCGCCAACGCGAGCAAATTCCCCTACATCCAGATCAATCGGGCAGAGCTCGCGGAAGGGATCGACGGCTTCATCCGTCAGCATCTCTTCCGGCGCGATTTCGAGCCGCTGGTCGACGAGAACTGGCGTGTGCTGCTGCTCGATCCCGTGACCGAGCACATCATCAAGGTCTGGGCGCGCGCGATCCTCGAAGCCGAAGAGAGCATCGTCGTTGCGGGTGCCGAAGTCGCGCACCGCCGGCTGTCCGAGGTGCCCAAACTTGCCATGCGAGAAGGATCGTCCCTTGCGGTGGAGAAGGCTATCTACCTGCGCCTTCCATATCCTTCCCGGAATGGCGGGCTCGAGCAAACCTTCATGGAAACGTGCGAACGGGACGGCAGCGTTGACGCCTTCTGCAAAATCAACGAGCAGAAGCACACGTTCGCGCGCCTGCGCTACGTCAAGGAAGACGGCCTGCCGGCCTTCTATTCGCCCGACTTCTTCGTAAGGGCGGGAGGCACGATCTACCTGGTGGAAACCAAGGCACAGGGGCAGCTCACCAGCCCCAACGTGCTCCGGAAGCGTAAGGCCGCGGTCGCGTGGTGTGACCGTATCAACGCCCTGGCCCCCGAGGAGCGCAGCGACGCGGAATGGCACTACGTGTTGCTTGGCGAGGACACTTTTTATGGTTGGCGCGACAAGGGCGGATCGATGTCCGACCTGCTCGCTTTCGCGAAGCTGCGCCCCATGGAGAACAAGGGTCAGTCCAAGTTCGCTTTTTGAGGGGTAGGACGTGAGGGAAGGAGATTTTCGGGCATGGCTCGAGAGACAGAGCTATTCGCGCAATACCGTCAACACGCAGCTGGCGCAGGCCAGGCGGCTGGATCAGGCCTATGGTGATCTAGACGCGCTCTATGAGGCAGATGGTTTTGCGGGGCTGCGCCAGGAACTTGGCTATACAAGCGTTGATAAGCGCGACGGGAAGCCAAACCCGGCCAAATTCCCTATCAGTGGCGACCTTTATGCGAACCTCGCGAGCTACCGGGCATCGCTCACCTACTATGCCCGCTTCGCTACGGCACCGACCGAGCATACCGCAGTCAACAGAGATGCTCTTGAGAAACTAAAGCAGAACTTCCTTCGTCTTTTCCCGGATTTCGAGGCGGGTGGGGGCTTCACCGGAGTGAGCCGGTATCATCAGGAGGAAGATGATTATAAGCGGGCATTGGTCGCTCGCGTCAGCGAACTGCTTCATCGGGATCCAGCGATCGACGATATAGCGCTAGGCGCCGCTATCCTTGATGGGCTGAGTACCGACACAAACCTGCTGGGCTACTACAAGACCACCACTCGCTTGAAAGGGATACGCGCAGCTCACCCTGGTGTGTTCGAGGCCGCAATCGGAGTCCTAGCCCGTTCGAATGATCCCCCCTCAGCGGCCGCTGAGACCTTTCTGAAGGTGGCGTGGCCGCTACTCTTGGAGGGCTCGGAAGATAGCCAACCCTTCGGCGAGTCCCGTATCTTTGCAACGGTCGTACAGGCGTTGGCCCGGCCTGAAGCTGCGATCTCGGTCATATACCAAAGGTTCCACAACCTCGGCATAGCCCTGCTGGGACGCTCACCATTCGAGAACAACGTCCTGACGGCTGCGGAATATGAAGGCGTCCTTGACCTGGTGAGAACCATCTTCACAGTCATGGATGGCGAGTGGGACTGGCACCCACGCGATCTCTGGGATGTCCAGGGCTTCATCTGGGTCACATGCAAAAACAAACTTGAAGGAGAGGGTGTGGGCCCGGCTATCGATCGATCTGCCGTTGAAGCGGTCATGGACGAATGCGACACGCTCGGTGATGAGGCATTCGCGAAAAAATATAACCGGGGCCTGAGTGGCATACGTTACCGCGCGGTGCGAGCTGGTGTGCGCTACCCGTCGAAAGCCATTGCCAACGCGGCCTACGAACACATGCATGGCGAGCGGGGGCAATATGGAGGCACCCAAGCTCGTCAGGTCCTTGCGGCCCTTGGCTATGAGATTGTGGGTGGCAGCACCGCGACTCAGGACCGGGACGCCGAAGCCGGTGAGGCTCCGGGTGGCGAAACTCCGACTAACCTGATCCTGTTCGGCCCACCCGGGACTGGAAAGACCTACGCGAGCGCTGGAGAAGCTGTACGGCTGTGCGATCGGCTTGCCGCCAATGCGCCCATTCTAACTGACGACGATCTCCGGCCGGCGTTGATGCAGCGTTATCGGGAGCTATCGGCGCTCGGTCGGATTGCCTTTGTGACCTTCCACGAAAGTTACTCCTACGAGGAGTTCGTGGAGGGATTGCGACCGCATCAAGGGCTTGGAGATGGAGACGCGGCACAAGCCGGCTTCAGTTTGCAATCCGAGCCTGGTCTGCTCCTGCGCATCGCGAAGCGTGCGATGTCGGTGGTTCGGAGCGACGCAGCACCACTGTCCCTCACGGACCGACGCATTTTCAAGATGTCGATCGGTGAAGCAGCCAACCCTGAGGAGGATTATCTCCTCGAGGAGTCCCTCGCTGGTGGCTACGTACTCTTAGGGTGGGGAAACCAGATCGACCTGTCGAGACCGGAGTTCGCTGAACGCGACGCGATCCTGAAGGCAGCTCGCGAGAAATATGCCCAGCATGTGCCAGACAGAGAAATCTCGAACCAGAGCGGCTATGTCAAATACTCCTACGCCTTTCGTAACCGTGTGCGCGAAGGCGACATCCTCGTCATCTCGCGCGGCAACTCCCGCTTCCGCGCCATTGCGGAAGTCATGGGCCCTTACGAATACCAACCTCGAGACACCGACGAGTATGCCAACCGTCGGAAAGTACGCTGGCTATGGCAGGACCGCGAAGGGGTACCCGTGGAGGAGATCTATCCACGCGGCTTCTCGATGGGGTCTCTCTACGAGCTCGCTCGTGCGGACCTGAACCTAGCGGCGCTCGAGCAATATGCAGGAGCCGGGCAAGCCAGCGTGGCTGCCGACGAGGGCGAACAGCCATTCGTGTTGGTAATCGACGAAATTAATCGCGCCAACATTTCTCGTGTGTTTGGTGAGCTCATCACCCTGATTGAAGCCGACAAGCGTCTCGGTGGGCGGGAGGAGCGTAAAGTAATTTTGCCTTATTCCAAAACGGAGTTCGGGCTGCCCGCAAACCTCCATATCGTCGGCACCATGAACACGGCCGATCGCTCGATCGCCCTGCTCGATACAGCGCTCCGTCGTCGCTTCGACTTCCGTGAGCTAATGCCACGACCGGATCGGCTCGCCGACGCCAGCGAGGACACCGGGATCGATCTCGTCCGCCTGCTCGACGTGCTCAACGATCGCATCGAGTATCTCCTGGACCGAGATCATCAGATCGGGCACGCTTATCTGATCGGTTGCGGCACTAAGGCAGACGTTGACGAGCGGATGCGCAACCGGATTATCCCCCTACTTCAAGAATATTTCTACGAGGACTTGGCGAAGGTCCGCCGCTTGCTTGGCGATGGCTTCATTGAAACGACCAAGCTCGCCCCTTTCGGCCGGAGTGGTGACGATGGCGAGCAGGAACGGGTTCGATATCGAGTTCGACGCACTTTCGATCAGGAAGCCTATGACAAGCTGACCGCATGACGCTGCTCACTACGAACGAGTGGAGCGACGTTCCGCTTTCCCCGTGGGTCGAATCTCCCCTTGATCGAAACAAGGCCGAGCAACTGTTACGCGTGGCGAAAGCCAGCGAGCTTGGCGGCCGTGACGGCGCACGGATTCTGGTCGACAACCACCGCAAAATCCGCACGCAGGGGATGGTGGGCGTGATCGCCAGCCCTGCTGTCACGCTCGAAATCTTGCCGAAGATCGATGAGAGCGAGGGCGACGCCGTAGCGCGTACCCGGCTCGTCGAGATGCTGTCGGTCGCGTTCGATCTTTCGATTGATGCCGAGCGGTTCGCGGGCATGAATGTGCAGCACGAGACTCTGCTTGAAATCCTGATCCGACGGTTTTGCGATCTGACATTCGCCGCTCTACAGCGCGGGTTGCCGAGACGGTATGTTCAGCAGGCCGATGACTTGCGTGCGCTACGAGGGCGACTGGATGTTACACGGCAGTTCACTCTGCTCGCTGCCAATCCATCAAAGCTTGCCTGCCGCTTCGATGCTCTAAGCGCGGACATACCGTTGAACAGGATCGTCAAGGCAGCCGTTAGCCGACTGCGCGCGCTCGCACGGGCACCGGATAATGAGCGTCGGTTAAGCGAGCTTCTCTTCGCCTACGGACAGGTCAATTCAACGCCCAATGGCCGGCTCCCTTGGGACGATCTGGTACTCGATCGCACCAATCGCGCCTGGCACATGGTCGTAAAACTGGCCGAACTATTGCTCGGCGATCGTTTTCAAGCTGCCGATGCCGGGCAGCACCATGGGTTTGCACTCGTGTTCGACATGGGCAAGCTGTTCGAACGCTATGTAGGCAAGCTTATCCTCCGAGCGCTGCGGGGGCAGGACGTCAGGGTCTGCCTGCAACGACCCCGGGACCACCTGCTGGATGTTCTCGATGAGAGCGAGCGAACCGCAAAGACGCGCAGCTTCATGACCCAACCAGATATCGTCGTTCTACGGGATGGACTTCCGGTGCTGATTGCTGACACGAAGTGGAAGAGGCTGTCCGCAGCGACGGAGGACGCCCAACACGATATCAAGGAGGCCGACGTCCACCAGATGTTGGCCTATGCTCACGTTTATGATGTGTCTCGGCTGCTTCTGCTATATCCGCATCATCCTGGTCTACAGAGCGAGAATGAGTTGCTCGTGTCGCGTTACGTTCGCGGGACTGCAGACCGGCGACTTTATGCCGCGACCGTCTCCCTTGATGGAAGGGCTGACGTGACTCAGAGGCTAGTGCAACTCCTGCTCACCTGCTGCATTTCGCGCGACGCTGCAGAGCAGTCCCAAGATATTGCCCTGGTCGCCCCATAAATCTACTCAGAATGGACAAGATGTGAACGTATCACGGGGGCGGGGCATGAAGCGGCAGACCTATGTAGCACATGGCCGCCTCGCATCCCACGAAGTCCGGCTAGACGCCGCCCGCAATCGGCGGCACGGCGTCCAAGTCATGGCATTCGAGCAGTTGGCTGCCCGTCTCGCCGGCGGCTTTGCGCAGCCAATCGACGCCGAGACGTTACGCGACGCGATCCAGCAAGTTTTGCCCGATATCGACCTCGGTGAGCTGGACGCGATCAAGCTTCTCCCGGGCATGGTAGGAGCTGCAGCCGACACCCTGCACAAGGTCTGGCGTACTGGCATCGATCTGTCGGCAAGAGCCAGCGATCACCCGCGGCTTGCGGCCATGGCCACGCTCGAGCAGGCCGTCCTAGAACGCCTGCCTTCCTCGATGCGACGACCCGTAGATCTTGCGTCGCAGGCTATGGCGCGCCTTCGCCATGCTCCTGCGCTGTTCGGCGAGATCGAGATCATCGGCATTAGCGAGCTTTCCCCATGCTGGCGCGAGTTGTTGGCTGGGCTCGCCGAAACGTTGCCGGTGCGCTGGAACGCGGGTCCGCGTTCGGCTCCTGAGTGGTTGGAGAGTTCGTCCGTCGATATCATCCGCTCGGAACCTGCCACGCCGCAGATAGAGGCGATGAGCGCGGCAAGCGGCTACCATGAGGCGATCGAGGCACTGCGCTGGGCGCGCGAGCTGATCACCAGCGGCACCGCCAAACCATCGGAGATCGCGATCGCCGCGGCGGCTCCTGCCGCCTATGACGACGAGTTCATGGCGCTTAGGGCAGATGCCAACATCGACCTCCACTTCGTCCATAGCATCCGGGTGGTGACTACGCGGGATGGTCAGGCGGCCGCGGCGCTCGCCGACATATTGGTACGCGGGCTGTCGCAAACGCACCTGCGACGGCTCGCGACGCTGCTTGCCGGTTCAGGGCCGTTCCAGACGCTTCCTGAGGGCTGGCAGCGCGTGCTGCCGCCTGACGCTCCACTATCCTCTCCCGATGCATGGCAACGGCTCCTGAGCGGTCTAACCGCCGACCAATGGCCCGACGGCGTTGATCACAACTCCAAGCTACGTGCGATCATTGAGACGCTCAGCCGTGGTGCCAGCGAAGCTGACGATATCGGGCGCGCGTTTCTGTCAGGCGGTGCGCTGCGCATTTGGAAGAAGGCACTTCTCGCCGGCAGCCCAGCTGCGATCGACGTCACCATTGATGCGCTGCGACAGGAGGATGCCTGCGACGCTTGTGTTTCGGTGGCGTGGATGCCGGCGTCGGCGCTGGCCGCCTCGCCCCGAAAGTTTGTACGCCTGCTCGGATTGACGTCCACCGGATGGCCGCGGCGGATCTCCGAAGATCGGCTATTATCTGATCATATCGTGCCGGTGGATGAGCTCGACCCGCTGCCGGTTACCGCTGCTGACCGCCGGGACTTCGAGACGATCCTGTCTACCACGACGGGCCAGGTCGTGCTGTCGCGTGCACGCCGCGACAGCGAGGGACGGCTGCTCGGCAAAAGTCCGTTGCTACGCGGACAGCCAGAGGCCCGCTATGTGCGCCGCAATCGTCGCCCGGCGCATTCGATGAGCGAAAGCGATCGCTTGGTGGCGCGCCCTGTCGACTTTGCCTCAAGCGATCAGGCACGCTCGGCAGCCGAGTGTTGGAGCAATTGGCAGCTCGCCGCGGTTACTGCCCACGACGGGATGATCCGTCCCGATCATCCAGCAGTGCTGGGCGCTCTGCGGCGCGTGCAGTCGGCAAGCTCGCTAGCCAAGCTGCTGCGCAATCCGCTCGGCTTCATTTGGAGCTATGCGCTCGGGATCAGGCCCCTGGAGAGCGCAGACGAGGCGCTGGTGCTTGATGCTCGCCAGAGTGGCATTCTGCTCCACGACACGCTCGATCATGCAGTGCGGCTGCTGGAGGAGCAGGGGAGTCTGGCCGATGCTCGCCCAGATCAGGTCAGCGCCGCTATCGAGCAGTCCGCAGCGACTATCTCCGGAAAGTGGGAAGCCGAACAGGCTGTACCTCCGCTGGTCGTGTGGCGCCGCACGGTGGACGAAACCAAACAGGTTGCATCGAACGCGCTCACCCATCCCGAAGCAGCCCTTCCGGACCAGAAGTGCTATACTGAGGTGCCCTTCGGGGGACAGGAAGCAAAGTCCAATGGAGCCTTGCCCTGGGACGCAACCACGCCAGTAGAGATCGCTGACACGGGATTTAAAATTTCGGGGTATATCGACCGCCTCGATCTATCGGGTGACGGATCGAAAGCACGGGTCCTCGACTATAAAGGCGGCAAGCTGCCGAAGGAGTCGGTGGTCCTTCAGGGTGGGAAGGAACTGCAGCGCTGCCTCTATGCCTACGCGGTGAAGGCGCTGATGGGGGATGGCATCGAGATCGATGCGGCATTGCTCTACCCTCGTGATAACGAAGCCCGCCACCTCGATGAGCCGGCGGCCGTGTTAGAGGACCTCGCCAGCCACCTCCGGGCAGCTCGCGCAAGCCTGCTGGGTGGAAGGGCCGTAATCGGCCCCGACAATGGCGGTGACTATGACGATCTGAGCTTTGCACTGCCGGCAAATGCCGGCAACGGCTATTGCCCTCGCAAGCTGGAGCCAGCCCGCCAAGCATTGGGCGATGCCGCGCGCGTCTGGGAGGCGATTTGATGAACATCGCAACCCCGGTGCTCCGTGACGAGCCTGCGCGGCTCACCGCGATGACTGCGCACGATCGCTCTGTCCTCGTTGAGGCCGGCGCTGGTTCGGGCAAAACTGCGGTCATGGCCGGGCGGCTGACGTTACTGCTCGCCGCTGGCGCTGCCCCTAAGGCAATTGCGGCCGTCACCTTTACCGAACTTGCGGCCAGCGAGCTGCTCGCCCGTGTCCGCGACTTCGTCGACGAACTTTTAGATGGAAACGTTCCCCGCGAGTTGCGCATCGCGCTGCCGGAAGGTCTCTCGCCCGCGCAGCAAGCGAACCTGGACCAGGCGGCCGCTCAAATTGACGAAATCACCTGCTCGACAATCCACGGTTTCTGCCAGCGGCTCATCAAGCCTTATCCCGTCGAGGCCAATATCGATCCGGGTGCCTCCCTGATGGACCCGGGCCAAGCTGATTTGATTTTCAGCGACACTGTTGATCGGTGGCTGCGCAACACGCTCGATTCTGGCGAGGAGAGCCTCGTCTCCGAGTTGGTCTTCCAGAACCCGGTCAAGGCAAGTGAGCTGATCACGACAGCCGCAGGAGCGCTGCGCGACAACCGGGTGCTGATTGCACCTGAGGTCGATGCAATCTCTCCACTGGTGGCTTCGTTTTGCACAGCAGCTCGAGCCTATCGGACTTTCGTCCTTGAAACCGCCGCCCAGGAACTGGAGAGCATCGCCGGGGCGTCGGCTTTTGTGGAGATGGGTGAGGCGGTCGCGTTCGCTGTTGAAGATCAAACCCCGTCGGCGCTCGTTCGCCTGCTTGCTTCGGCCCCACATCCGTCACTCTGCACGGGCAAAGGCACCTTCAGCGCGTACAAAAAGAAGGGGAAGTGGGAGACAGCAGCAAAAGCTGCAGGCCTGTCCAAAGCTGATGGCGGGCTGCTCAACGCCCAAGCCGAAGAACTCCACTTAGCCTGCTGTCGCGCTTGGACGACACTTCTCCAGGCAGTGGCAGGACGCGTGCTGGCAGACCTGATCGCCGCAATTCAACCGATCGCCGACAGCTTCCGTGATTATAAGCGATCGGCCGCACTGCTTGACTTCGACGACCTGATCTTTGCGGCACGCGATCTACTGCGCGATCACCCGGTGGTGCGTGAGGCGCTCGCGAAGCGCTATGCTCATGTACTCGTGGACGAGTTCCAGGACACCGATCCGCTACAGACCGAGATCTTCTGGCGGTTGTGTGGCGATCCGATTGCGACTGCCGATCCACAAGACTGGGCGGGTTACCGGATCAGGCCCGGGGCGCTGTTCTTGGTCGGCGATCCCAAGCAGGCGATCTATCGCTTCCGCGGTGCCGATGTTGCCGCCTACATCCGAGCGCGCGAGGCGATCCGGGCGCTCAACCCGCAAGACCTGTTGTCGATCTCGACCAACTTCCGCTCGTGCGCCGCGATCCTCGCGTATGTGAATGAGCGGTTTGCGCCGCATATGACGATCGAGAAAGGGCAGCCGGGGTTCACCGAACTTGATAGCTTTCACCCGGATCATGGTGAGGGGCTATGCGTGGCAGCGCTCCCGGTTACTTGTGCTGGTGACGATGGCAAGGCCAAGGCGGGCGTCCAGCGCGATTGTGAAGCCGAGGCCGTCGCCGAGATGTGCTGCCGGCTGATCGGCAGCCAGATAATTGTCGATCGTAAGACCGACGAGCGCCGACCCTGCCGGCCCGGTGACATCGCGCTCCTAGCGCCCGGAGGCACCGAGCTGTGGCGATACGAAGAAGCACTTGAGAAGCGTGGTGTGCCGGTGGCGACGCAAGCGGGCAAGGGCTTCTATCGCCGGCAAGAGGTGCAGGACCTTATCGCGATCACACGGGTGCTGGCGGACCACCGCGACAACCTAGCGTTGATAGCGCTGCTGCGCGGGCCGCTGGTTGGTCTGACCGAAGAGCAGTTGCTCGATCTCGTCTGGAGACAGCCCCGTGACCCCGAGCGGCCTGATGCTCGGCCGAGGCTAAACATACATCTCGACGCAGGCGCGATCGAAAACCGCTATGCCCGCGAGGTCGTAGAGAAACTTCAAGTGCTTCGGCGCGGCATCAACAGCACAACGCCGCACCAGCTGCTCGCCGAGGCAATTGACGTGCTGCGGGTACGCCCCACCCTGCTCCAGCGTCATGGCGGCCAGGCAGAGCGGCCGCTCGCCAACGTCGACCTGTTCCTAAGCTTGGCGCAGCCCTATGGCGTACGCGGGCTGAAGGCCTTTGCAGACGCGATGACGGCGGCCTGGGAGGGCAAGGCGGGGTCGGTTGAAGGGCGTCCCGACGCCCAGGAGGAGGCTGTCTCGCTCGTCACGATGCACGCTTCCAAAGGGTTGGAGTGGCCGATCGTCGTGCCGATCAACACGATGACGACCGGCAACGACGTGCGTGATCCGATCATCGACAACGACACGCGGCGCATCTTCCTGCCGATCTTTGGCATCGCCCCTCCCGGTTACGAGGAAGCCAAGGCCGCCGAGACCGCGGAACGAGAGCGTGAACGGCTTCGGCTCTGGTATGTGGCAGCAACCCGAGCCCGCGAACTACTCGTCCTGCCAAAACTTGATGTCACACCAGCGAAGAGCAGCTGGAATGCGTTGATGGATCTCGATCTGGACCGGCTACCTCTGATCGAGATCGATCAGCACCCACCTGGATTCGAGACGGTCGACAGAGATCCAGTAAATGAGCAAACGCGAGACGTATTCGCGAATGAGGCAGCGGCGGTTGTCGCGGCTACCACCAAGCTGCGCTGGGTTACACCGAGCCGGGATGAAAATCCCACAGGACCGCTGGATGTCGCGCCGATGACCGAGATCGTGCTTGGGGTCGATGACGAGCCGGCTGCAAACCAGGCGGTCGCTGTCCAAGGTGGACGCGAACGGGGGCTCATTATTCATAAGCTGCTTGAGGAAGTACTGACGGGTGAAACGGCGGACGACGCCAAAGCGCTAGCGGCTCGAGCTGCGGATCTAATCCGGGATCTCGGCCGAGAGGGCGGGGTTGATCCCGAGCTCGGCCTGTCGGCGGACGAGATGGCAGGAGCAGTGGCAAGGACGCTGACCCTGCCAGAGATCGCAGGCATTCGACCGAGGCTTGTGCCCGAGCTGCCGGTCTATGGTACGAACGAAGATGATGGCATCGAACTTGCCACCTCCGGTATCGTCGACGCACTCTGTATCGGTGAGGACGGCAGACCAGAACTGGTAATAGATTGGAAAAGCGATGTGAATCCTACCGCTGCGGCGATGGATCATTATCGCTCCCAGGTCCTCCGGTACCTGACGGTTACCGGTATTTCCAAAGGACTGGTGGTGTTCGTCACCACCGGCAACATCTTGCCGGTGGCTGATGGATAGTCGTTTGAAGCGGCGGCATGTGTAATCGCGCTCGCATGTCGAACGAGCCCGAGACCCTATGGGGATCGGCCGCGAAGCTGTTCAGCGAGCGGCCCCGCGACAATCGGTTTGACCCCCGCGAGCTGCGCCCCAAGAGCCGCAACTATGTCATCCGCGAACAGGGCGGGGAGCGGGCCTGGGACGTGATGACCTGGGACGTGCTCGGCGGGAAGGCGGCATGGCCGATGACCAATGTGCGCCAGCTCGGGCTCCCGCAATGGCGCAGGCTGGCGGAGAAACCGGAAAACCGCTGCCTCGTGCCGCTCACCGAATTCTGCGAGTTCACGCCCGACAAGCACGACTTGGGCGACGGCAAACCGCCGCTGAAAGGGGAGATGTGGTTCGGCGTCACCGATCAGCCGGTGTTCGCGGTCGCGGGGTTTTGGCAGCGCACCGAGGGTGGGAACGGCTTCACGATGGTGACGTGCGCCCCGAACACGCTCGTTGCGCCGATCCATCCCAAGGCGATGATTACGATCCTGGAGCCCGAGGACATCGATACCTGGCTGCAAGGCTCCTATGACGAGATCGTCGCCCTGCAGAAGCCTTACGACCCTGCCAAGATGACCGTGCGCGGGCCGGTCTTCCCCACCCGGCGCGACGAGCCGCTAGGCTGCGCCTAGCGGCTCCGGTCCTTGCCGCGATCCGGGGACAGCGTCCCCCGGTCGGGCGGCGGGGCGGCCGTCCCCTCGAGCGCAGCCCCGGTCTTGATCCGGTCCGCGACGAGCTGGCGGGTGGACCCTCCGACCGCGTTGACCATGCGCGCGCTTTCCCCGCGCTCACGCGCCTTCTGCATGGCATCGTCCACGATCGCCTGGGCGGGGGCGAGACGTGGGTCGGCGTGGTTCTTCTCGGCGGTGTTCTTCAAGAACAGCTCGGCGAGCCGCTCCTGGCCCGGCGAGGCACCGGGCGGCAGGATCGGCCGCTCCAGCGAGCGGACCGCGCGCTGAAGCTGCGCCGGCTGCTGCGAGTTGATCTGGACGCCGAGGGCCGCGCCGATCTCCCGCACACGTTCGAGCGGGGTTTGCTGGGCAGTGATAACCGCATCAACCTGCCGCACGCCCAGATAGGTGAGAAGGTGCGACTGGTAGATCGGACCCTTGGCATGGCGGACATAGGCCAGTTCGGTGCGCGCGCTGGCGATCATAGGAGAGGGGGCTCCTTCCCTGATGAGGCCGCGTAATCGATCAGCCGCCTGCTGGCGGGCCGCAGGGAGATAGCGTTCGAGCTCCTCGCGGGCCTTGGCAAGCGTCACCCGGTAGCGCTGCCCTTCGGGCGGCGCGCGCTGGGGGAGCATTGCGATCCCGGCGGGACCGATGCGCGCCTCGGGCGCAAGGTCCCGCCGGATTGCCGCCTCGGCGAGCACCGTTGCCATAAGGCGATGATCGCCGGTGAGGAAGCCATGGCGGGACGCGTCCATCCACGCGGTCTTGTCGATCGAGGCGATCCGGATCGGATGGCCGGCCTCGCGCGCGAGCTGCGCAGCGTGATGGCGCATCGTCCGCCCATTCCCTTCGCGGAAAGGGTGGATGGCGTTCATCTCATTGATGTGGTTGCCGAGCCGATCGAAGAACTCGTCACGGGAAAGCCCGCGCAGTGCCTCGCCTGCGCCGATGTCGGCGAAGCGTTTGTCCAGCTCGCGGACAATATAGGGCACGTGCGCGAAGCTTGACCCGCCCTTGGCGATGTTGACGCTCCTGTCCTGGCCTGCCCAGTCATAGAGGTCCTGGAACAGATGGTGGTGGAGGGCACGATAGCCGTCCGCCGTCGCCGGAAAGGTCAGGCGCGCGGCTTCCGCGCCGCGCGCCAACGTCAGCCTTCGCTCGGCCTCCGTAAGGGTCTTGTCGTCCGTGATCCCGAGCCGGTTCCGGAGCGTGTCCGTCCCCGGATAGGTGTAGGGATCGTCTGCCAAGGTCAGGCCGCGATCTGGTGGGTTCCGGGTTTGTAGAGGCCGAGAATGATGGACGGCATGAGCGAGGGGGGAACACCTTCGTCGAGCATCATGGCGAACATCGCATCCTCATCGCCGGTCGGCGTCATGTCCTCGATGACGAGGTTCGCGCGCGCCTCGGCGACGTCCTCGCGCCAGAGCGCGACCTGATCGGGGGTGCCGCGTTGAAAATCCATCGAGCGGATGCGCTCGCGCAGCATGTCGAGATCAATCTGGGTCATCGCGTCATCCTTTCTGCCTCGTACACTACGCCAAACGCCGTGATTCCTCAACAAATCACGTTGGTGAGCTACGTGCCGGCACGGGCGATCCGCGCTCCGGAAAAGCGCGGATCGCTACTCCGTAAGGGTTAGTATTCGCTGGCCAGCATGATGGTGAGCACGCGCTTGGTCCGCTCCGCATCCCATGGCGCTTCGCTGCCGTAAGTGAGGCTCGGGTCGTAATAGTCGACCTTCCAGAACACAGTCTGCGCGATAGCCTTGTCATCGTTCGGCCGATCCTGGGTCCACCTGCCAGTTGCGAGCCGAGAGACCGCACCGAAATCGTGCTCGCCATAGGGGTCGTTGTCGCGATCGAACCTGGTGAACCCGATGATCCCCGCCAGCGCGGCAAAGCGGTCCACATCGGGGAGAGCATGGAAGCCCCTCGTCACATTGACGATGGAAGCGGTGCCGGGGTGCTGTCGTGCCGCGTCGTTCAGGCGACGGATAGCGTCGAGTTGTTCCGGGGTGTGCATGGTCGATCCTCCTTCTGGCATGGGCCGCAAGGCCGCTCGGCCTCACGGCCCTGCCTGTCCGGCGAGGACGGGATGGGGAGGGGGAGCGAGAATCTTGCCGCTGGCGCGGGCGAGCCGCCCTAGCGCGGCCGGCACCGACGGGCCGGATGCCGCGCTTGGCGGATTACACGGGCGACACGATTGTCGTTCGGGAACGAAAGGGCAGCGCCCTTGGCGTTCCCCGCGGCAGAGCCGCCATCGAAGGGCATCTGCCTCGGCGGTCGTTACGCGGTCGGTCGCCAATCGAAGATCGGGCGGCTATCAGGCGCACCGATATTTTTGGAGACCACCATGAACAATGCCGAACTCGCCGAAACGCTGGTAGCGAACCACAACCTGAGCAAGGCCGATGCCCGCAAGGTCGTCGACGATGTCATGGCGGCGATCGTCGCGGCCGCGGTGAAAGGCGACGAGGTGTCCTTGTCCGGCTTCGGCAAGTTCAAGGTGAAAGACAGCCCGGCGCGAGAAGGACGCAATCCCGCCAACGGCGAGACCATCCAGATCGCCGCCTCCAAGAAGCTGACGTTCGTGCCGGCCAAGGCGGTCAAGGATGCCCTGAACGGCTAAGCTACGCAGGGCTGCGCAGATCCGCGCAGCCCTTCTTTTGCGGTGCGCGAACAACGCCCGATTTTCTGCTTTCGTTCTCGGCTTGCCTGACTCATAGAATCGTCATGCCGATCATGGCCGAACATCGCTGGCTCTACCCGATCGATTGGCCCGAGCTGTCGCGGCTGATCCGGTTCGGGCGTGCGAAGGGCCGGTGTGAGCATTGCCAGCGTCCGCACGGTGCTCGCGTCTTCCACCTGGGCGACGGGCGTTGGTGGGATGCCGAGCGCAGGCAATGGCGCGACGGGCGGGGACGCCGCATCCGCGTTGCCGGTGCCGACATCGCCGCGATTGTCCGCCTCACCCGGGTGTACATCGCCTGCGCGCACCTGAACCACAATCCCACCGACAATGGCCCACGCAACCTCGCGGCGCTCTGCCAGCGGTGCCGCATGATCCACGACGCGGCCGAACATCGCCGGCGCCGCTGGTTCAACGCGTATCGCCGTCGCGCGCTCGGCGACCTCCTGGCGGTTCTCTCATAGTAGATCGTCGACGCGACGGGGGCGGCATTGCCTTGCACCGACGGCGACCTTCCCCATGTCGGCTGAATCCGCCACTACATACAGGAGACGACAGTGGGACTGATGAGCCCGGCATTCCGCGAACTGAATTACGCCAAGATCAAGAAGCTGACCGAGCGGTACAGCGACGCCACGATCGCCAGCATGGTGAGCGACAAGACGGGTGAAACCGTCACGCCCTCGGACATAGCCAGCTACCTGAAGATGAACGGCATCGCGTCGCGTGTCATGCTGGTGACGAAGGGTGCGATGGAGTTTGCCTCGAACGAGCCGCGAACCGCGTGAAGTCGCCACGGCGCCGTCCGGCGTTGTGCCGGGCGGTGCCGCGCGGACCTGAAAGGGCTGCGGGCGCGCTAGTCCATCAGGGCTGGCGCGCCGGCGACGGGGCCGCTGGGGGTGCAACCGGATAAGGAAGGGGTCCGATCGTCACCGAACCCCCGCCTTGCTGTTAGGCCATTTCCTCGTCGGCCAATCCCTCCTGCTCGCTGCCGTCCTCGTCCATGTCGGCCTCGAATTCCTCGTGTTCGTTCTCGGCCCGGTCGAACGCGCCGATCCGCATCGGGGCGGGAAGCCAATGGGCCGGCAACCGCTCGGACACGTTTACCGCAAGGTCGGTCTTCTTCTTGATGGTGGCGCAGTTCTCCGCACTCGGCGCGCCCACCTCGTCACGCAGCAGGTCGATCAGGGCGGCACGGCGCATCTTGTCGAACAGGCCGATGGGGGCGGACCAACGGGCGGCGATGTCCACTCCGCTCGCGCGCGCGATTTGCTCGAAGTGATGATGGCGCTGACCGGGGGAGCCGCCCGCGAACACCGTGCCGTCTACCGTCATCGCGACCAACCCCGCCAACAGGGCCATCTTGTCGTCGTGGCTCATGGCACGGATCGCCTCGAACCGCCCTTCGGTGGGCACAACAGCGAAGCGGGTTGCCATCATGTCCTCGACCGAACGCACGTCGCTGGTCGCCATCAACTCGTCTGGCATGTCGGTCGCCACGGCCTTGGCCTGAACTTCCAACGTCATCTGGAAGCTGTGCGCGCCGTGGAGCAACTGACCGGCAAGGCTGTCCAGCAGCACGTCGAGCGCCAGCGCCGGGTCGGCCGCGACTGCCTCCTGCACGATGCGGGTCTTGATCCGCGACAGGTCGGCGACAAGGCTGTTGCTGTAGAGCGGTTGCGGCTCGCCGCTGCCCGCTTTGGGCTTCGGCTCGGCTTTCGCACGATAGAAGCTCTTGCCGAGCGTCCCGTCGTGCGCGACCCAGAGGGCAACACCGCCCACCGCGACCTGCTCGCGATTGAAGGCGCGCAAGCCTTCGGTGATCGCGTCCCGCTCGTTCGACAGTGCATCGATACGCTCGCTGTCCTCACCTTCGGCCTGTGCGATAGCCTCCATTTCGGCATCGATGGCGGTAAGCCGCTCTGCCTCGGCCTCGGTCGGCTCGCGGGTCGCCGGGTACATGCTGCCCTTCATGTAGAGGTCGTAGGGCCGGTCCAAGCCTGCGCGGACTTCATGCCATCCGATAGCGCGATACTCGTCCGCGATGGCGTCCAGCTTCTCTTCCGCAATTTCCCGCACAAGTTCGGGGTCGTCCGCGAAGCCTTCGGCTCCTTGACTGAACAGGTCGATGGTGATGGTGCCGCCCTTGGCTTCATAGGCGTCGTGCCCGACGAACAGGAACACGCCGCTCGTGGTGTCCACCTTCTCGGTGGTGAGCATCCGGCGGATGGTGTGGGCGTGACCGTTCGCCGCCTTGCAGACCTTGATCTGCTGATCGTGATCGTCGGTGAGGGTCAGCGCGCGCGCCGCCTCAAGGCTCAACTGGTCCTTGGCGATCAGGTCGATCAGCGCCGGGGCGAGCGCGGACAGGCGGAGCATCTTGTAGACGAAACTCACCGCCTGACCGAACCGGGCCGCGATGTCCTCGGCGTCCATGCCGGTGTCCCGGAGCGCCGCGAACGCGCGGATGCTGTCGGCGGGGTGCATGTCCTCGCGTTGGAAGTTCTCGGCCAGCGACAGTTCGATGGCTTCTTCCTTGGTCCGCAACTCGACGGGAAAGGTGTCGCTGCTCCTGATGCCTTTGCGCTTCACCAAGGTTTTGAGTTCGCGGTAGCGCCGCCCTCCGGCGAAAACCCACAGCAGGCTGTCGTCCTCATAGGCGACGAGGTTCTGCAACAGGCCGTGTGCCTCGATGTCGTCGGCCATCGCCTCGACGGCAGATGGCTTCGCGCGGCGCTGGTTGAGCGGGGAAAGACGAAGCTGGGAGAGCTTGGGATGGATGATAGCCATGATGATGCTCCGTGATCTGAATGTGAGGTGATGCTGGGGGGGTCAGCCTTCGAGGCTCGCGAGTTCGTCGAACTCGGCCGATGCGCGTTGCGCGCTGCCGCCTGCGTAGGTGACGCCGGTGCGCGGATAGAAGAACACGCGCTCGCCCTTGGCGTATGGGGTGCCGTCCGCGCTGGTGCCGGGGGACTTCGCCCGCTTCCAATAGGGGTCGCCGGTGTATCGGGTGTAAGCCATTGTCCTTTCTCCTTCTTTCAAGGCGCAGCCGGTTGCCGCTGCAACCGGGTCTGCCTCTCCGGCGAGGATCGGGACGGGGAGGGAGGAGCGAAATCGATGGCCTGGCGCGGGCAGGCCGCCCTAGCGCGGCCGACGCCTACAAGGCGTCGGGTGCCGCGCTCGGCGGACCATACGGGGCTGTCGATTTTTCTTCGGGAACGAAAGGGCAGCAGCCCTTGGTGTTCCCCGCGTCGGCGGGCCTCCGGGGGAGGGCCGCAGCGCTTGACCGGCTACGTCCCGCGCGAAGGCGCGGGGCCATAGGTGTGCCACGTGGCACACCTCACGCGAGGATCGTCACCCATATGGGCCGAGACGCCGGCACGGTGGCTCGGTCGACGCGTAGCGTCGATAGAGCCGTGCCCGGCAGGGTCGCGCCCGCCGGTGGCTTAGATCAGGCCCAGATCGCTTCTGCGTCCCACCCCGGCAGAAAGCCGCCTTGGATGGGACTTGCGAACGGCATGGCCGGGAACGCCTGCCAGTGACCTTTCATGCGGGCGGGCCAGGATGTCCCGGGATTGATCCGCCCGACGAAGTAGCTCGCAACCGCTGCGGCACCATAGACGCGCGTCCGGCGCTCCAGGTCGGTCCCGATATGCACGAGCTGCGGTGCCTCATAGGGCTTGGGCACCAGCGGCTGATTGATGATGCCCGCGTTCCACAGACGGGCGTGATGCGCGCTGATGTTGCGCACGAACGCGAGCGTCTTGATCCAGCTCACCAGGGTATTGGGAAGAAGGCCGTAGCGCTTGGCGATGGCGGCACGATCATTGGGGTGCGCCATTTCCAGCAGCCAGGACAAGGTGCCGAAATCCCATGCCTCGACCGCCATCCAGATCGGCACGGGCGGACTGTAGGTGGCGTAGAACTCCTTGATCCAGTCGTCCTTGGAACGGGCGATCGCGCCATCGGCCTTGGTGAGCCAATTCTGGTGCCGGGTGCCCCCTCCGGGCATCGCTTGGTTGGCACGACGAGCGTCGAGAAAGGCGGTCGCGCGGTGGACAAAGGGATCGCGCTTGCCCATGGCGTGCGCGAGATCCACGCGCAGCGCGACCTCGATCCGTTCGATCGCGTCGAGGAAGAGAAGGCGGAGCTGCTTGTCGAATAGGTAGAGATCGACGGCGTGGCGGAACTCGGCGCCTGTCTGGAACTGCTCGGTGCGGATGGCCCGCGTTCCATCATCGGGATCGGGGACGAGCTGCTGGAACGGCTGCCAATAGGGCGTGAGGCGCCCATAGCCGATCCGCTGAAGATGGAGGATTGCCCTGGCCGGATCGGTCACGACCAAGCCGCGCTGCACGAGGAGGGCGAGCTGGTCGGCGAAACTGAGGTGGGGTTTGGTATAGGACGGAAGCATCCGGCCCAGATATGAAGAAGGCCGCCCCTTGATGCCAGCGGCAACAGCGGGGACGGCCATGTTGCGACCGATATATGCGTGGGCGCATGAGGATTCAATTAAAACCTGAAAGAGGGTCAACCTCCTCCTGAACCTCTCTCCGGGCCGCGATCCGATGCAAGCGGATCGCTGGCGCCACAGCGCCGGCGCTGGTCACGCAAGTGAGCGGCGCGGCCCCCCGCCTTATCAGGGCCAATGCTTCTCAGCCTCCATGGGCAACTCGGGTGAACAGCGGGCCGTCAATTAGACGGATGTCCGCCGTTTTGACAGGCCGGACGCCGGCTTTCGTCAGCAACCAGGTCGTATCTCCGCCTTGTGCGAGCGTAACGCCAGCAATGGTTTGCGTGCCGACATGGTATGTCCAAACTTGGTCGTTTTTCACGTTAGCAAGCCGGTCCTTGGCTCGGCTTGTGCCCGCAACCTGACCGGCCGCCATGATGAGCAGGACGCCGATGGTGCTGATGCCGATCCGCGCCATGAACACGGCAAGCGGATCGAAGAATGGCGGCCGAGTGCCCCTGGCACGGTCAATCGCACGGCCCGCGAGGAGGATAAGCGCGGCACCGATTAATAGCGGCAGGATGGCCATCAACCATGCTCCTGTGGTCGTAAGGATCGCGCCGATACCTTCGACCGCGACGGCTATATTGGAGCTGCCGAGATTTGTGGGATCGATAGCAAACCGCCCGTAATAGGCTTGTCGGTAGGTCCAGCCCGCGAAATACAGGGCGGCAAGCGCGGTAGCGATCACCAACGCAGAATCGAGCACTTTCAGGGCGAGGTCACGTCCGGCGGTTGAAGGGGGCGGGGTGCTGCTCATCAATGGTTCTCCTCACCGTGGCGCCCGCTCGTGGGGCGAGCGGGTGCCACGCATTTTTCACCTCCTAGCTAAACAGATCAGTTCGCAAAGGCGGTCCCGCCCTGGAAGCGGAACCGCCAAACGTACTTATGCGGCTTGCGGCGCGCTCTCCGCGCCCATCCGGCTCAGCAACCAATCGGCTGCCGCCTGGGCCTGGGTCGCGGCGGTGAAGATACAGCGCTTGTCGTTGCGCAGCGCCTGCAACCAGCTCGCCAGATAGGCGGCATGGTCCTCGCGATCGTGGAGCTTGATACCGATCGCGCCGCTGACGAACGCCGCACCCAGTTCGGCCACCAGTTCCTCACGGGCATAGTCCTCACGCTTTGTGGACACGAGGGTCGGGCGGGCAAGCCGATCGACATGGCCTGTTGCATGGCAAAGCTCGTGCGCTAGGGTCGAATAGTAGGCGTCGCTGGCGTGGAAGTCGGCAAAGGCCGGCATGACGACATGATCGCCGCTCGGTTGATAATAGGGCTGCAAACCGTGGTGCCGGACGGTGACGGGCACGCGGGCGAACAGCGCATCCAACTCGGCGTCGCGCTCGTCGGGATTGGTGGCGGTGATGATCGGGGGAGGAGCCGGGTATTTCGCCTCAATGCCGTCGATCTGCTCGGCATTGAAGACGGTGTAGCGCTTGAGGAACGCGACCTGGCGCTTGCCCTCGTCGCCTCCCTGATCGCCCTCGGTGTCGTCCACCTCGATCTTGTTGGCATAGACGACCGTGGAGCCTTTCTCGCCCTTCCGGACGCAACCGCCGAGCGCAAGCGCCTGCTTGAAGGTGAGCCAGTGCGGGGAGACATAGCCCTTCATCATGGCGGCAACCCACAGCGTCAGGACATTGATGCCGCGATAGGAAACGCCGGTCGAGCGGAGCGGGATACTGGGTGCGGTGCTGCCGTTCCACGATTTGGACCAAGGCCGGGTGCCCGCCTCGATCATGGCGATCATCTGGTCGGTAATCTCCTGATAGATATCGGCCCGGTTGTCGGTGATCCGTCCCATCGCTTTTTCCTTCCTTTTCAGGCTGAAAGCCGGTTGCTGCTGCAACCGGGTCTGCCTTTCCGGCGAGGAACGGGATGGGGAGGGAGAGCGAGAATCGTGCCCCTGGTGCGGGCGAGCCGCCTAGCGCGGCCGACACCCACAAGGTGTCGGGTGCCGCGGTTGGCGGATTACACGGGGGGCATGATTGTCGTTCGGGAACGAAAGGGCAGCCGCCCTTGGTGTTCCCCGCGCCGAAAGGCCTCCGGGGGAGGGATGCGGCGCCAGCAAGCCTCACTGCACGCAAGCGTGCATCCGCTGGTGTGCCACGTGGCGCACCTCAGCTCCGTCAGGCCTTGCCCGTCCAAGATGGTGCTGGCCACCATGGCCGACGCGTTCTGACACTGATTTCTGACACCAGGAGGCACGTGGAAAACCGTGGCTCAACCACGCCCGTCAAAACCGTCCGGTTGTGACACCAAGGTAGATTGAGAAGCGGACGTGTCAGCACACCCTTGGGGGTTCACGAACGCAGCCGCTTGCTCAATTATGCTCGACGGTCCGTATGTCGGTTATCAATCTGGAATTGAACCAATTCCCACTTGGGAGCTGATGGTTCCGCCGATACGATGATGCCGCTTAGGGGGGCGGCATGATCAAACTCACAAATGCGCGTGTTGATGGTTTTCGTCTGCTGGACAATATCGAGATCGCCGTGGAAGCTGGCGCGACGGTTGTTGTCGGGCGCAACAATAGCGGTAAGACCTCGCTCACAGAGGTGTTTGATCGTTTCCTCGGCGAGCAGGCCGGCAAGTTCCGTCTTGAAGATTTCGCTGCTGTCGTCAGGCCGAGGTTTTTTTCGGCGAAAGGGCTGAGAGACAGTGGGGACGTCGCCCCAGAGGCCGTGCTCGCGGAGTTGCCGGTCATCGCGCTTACGCTAACCTTCACCTACAATCCGGCCGCCGACGATCTCGGCGCGCTGTCGCCGTTCGTCATCGATCTCGATCCAGATTGCAACACAGCCATCGCTCGGATCGAATATTCGCCCGTGCTCAACACCGTCCCGATGTTGCTTGATCTGCCCGAACTGGAAGAGGGGGCTAACCCGAACGAGAGCCTCTTCCGACATCTACGTGATGCCATTCCCAAGACTTACGCTATCCGCTGCTTTGCGATCGATCCCACCGACGACACCAACCGGCGCGCGTTTGATAAAACCACCGAGCTTTCGGCGTTGATCCATACTGGCTTCGTCAAGGCCCAACGGACGCTCGATCTCGGCAAGCGTGGCGACACTGACGTGATCGGCAAGCTCCTGAACAAGCTATTTAAGACCGCCAACACCTTGACCGCATCAGTCGATGATCAGGAAATCGCCCAAGGGCTCAAGGCATCCGTGGCCGATCTCGAACAGGCGATGCAGGGGGATTTTGACGAGCGGCTGAAAGCATTGCTGCCCGCGCTTAACACCTTCGGTTTCCCCAGCATCAACGATACCGAGTTGCGGCCGCATACGACAATCGATGTTGAGAGCCTTCTCACCGACAACACCCGCATCCTTTATACCGGAGCCGACGGCGTTCACCTGCCCGAGGGATACAACGGGCTCGGCACACGCAACCTTATCTATATTCTGCTCCAGCTGGAGGCTCTGCACAAAGCCTATCGTAGCTCCGCGATGCGGCCCGCAACTCATCTCATATTTATCGAGGAACCCGAGGCGCACCTCCACCCGCAAATGCAGAAGGTGTTTATCAGCCAGCTCAATGCGGCCGTCGCCACCCTTTCACAGAAATATCCCGGCGAACCAGCCTGGCAGGTGCAGTTTATCGTCTCTACTCATTCCTCACACCTCGCCAATGCGGCTCAGTTCGACGCGATCCGCTACTTTCTGAACGAACCCACAGCGCAGGCCGGCGTCCGCCGCACCAAGGTGAAGGATTTCCGTCGCGGCGCCGAGGCAATCAGCCCCGAGGACCGCCGCTTTCTTCAACAGTATATGACGCTCACGAAGTGCGATCTGTACTTCGCGGATAAGGCCATCCTCGTGGAAGGAGCCACCGAACGTATTTTGATGCCGCGCATTTCCAAGATTGTGGACGCTGATCTACCCGCAGACAGCAAGCTCAGCCGTCAGTATATCACCACCGTCGAGGCCGGTGGCGCGCATGCGCAGGTTTTCTATCCACTTCTTGAATTTCTGGAGCTTAAGACGCTCGTCATCTCCGATCTGGACGCCGTACGCCTTTTGGATTCTAAATGGCGCAAGTGCCTTTGCGCAGAGGGTGAGCGCACGTCGAACTCGGCGCTCAGGGCATGGTTCGACGAGCCTCACATCTCAGTTCAAGACCTGATGGCGAAGACCACTGCCGACAAGACGAAGGGCTTTTGCCGCATCGCCTATCAGATGCCGGAAGATGGATCGGCTCATTGCGCGAGAAGCTATGAAGACGCGCTTATTCTCGCAAATCTTGCGGACTTCGAGATTGCCGATGATGCCGAGGCAGCTAAGAATGCGTGGGAGACCGCGCAGGATTTCAAGAAGTCCGAGGAGGCGATCAAATTCGCCGTCCGCGAAGAGAATTGGAACGTGCCCCGGTATATCCGCGAGGGGCTGATCTGGCTGTCCGAACCGCCGCCACCGCCCGACGCTCCCCCGCCCATAGTTCCCGATGTCGAGCCGGAGCAACCAGCAGCATGACGATCCAGCCTCCATCGCCTGCGATTGTTGCGGCCCAGCAAGCACAAGAAAAACTCGAGGCATGTCTAGAGGCGGAAGCGAACTTTCGTCTCGAAGCTGGCGCAGGCGCGGGGAAAACCTATTCGCTGGTCGCGGCACTTCGGAAGCTGATTGCCGAGCGGGGTACCGCTTTGTTGAATGCTGGGCAGAGAGTAGCGTGCATCACCTATACCGAGGTGGCTCGCAACGAAATCGCTCAAGAAATTGAGCAGCATCCCGCCATTCTTGTGAATACTATCCACGGGTTTGGGTGGTCCTTCATCGCACCGTTTCAGAAGCAGCTTCGGGATCTCGTCGCCGCTCAGGAGAATCGTCAGGAAGCGATCGAGGCCGCCGGGGGAATCCACAACCAAACGGTCGAATACAATCTCGGTTTTTTTGGCATCGATGATAAGCGGATCACGCTCCATCACGACGATATCCCGAAATATCTCGCCGCGCTGCTCGCAAATCCGAAGTTTCAAAAAATTTTCAGCAGCCTGCACCCTGTGCTGTTTATCGATGAATATCAGGACACCGACCCGCTCGTCATGAGCGCGCTCTCGGACCAGTTTTTTGCGACCGGCACGGGACCGATCATCGGCCTCTTCGGGGATCACTGGCAGACGATCTATCGCAAGGACTATCAACTCGCGGAGTTTCCCAACGTCGAGCCGATCGACAAGGGTTCCAATTTCCGTTCCGTCCCGGATATCGTGGACGTGCTGAACAAGCTTCGCCCGGAACTGGTGCAACACGTAGATGACGAAACCGCGCAGGGCGAGGCGCGGTTCTTCCACTGCAATGCCTACACGGGCGAACGAGTGGACTCACGAAACGGAAAGGCAGAGCTGCCCGCTGAGCTATCCGTGAGCTTCATCAACAGTCTCAAGGCGCAGTTGGAAGCCGAGGGGTGGGACCTGGCTCCCGCAAAAACCAAAATTCTAATGCTTACTCATAACGCGATCGCGGCTGAGCGCGGCTATCCGAACCTCGCCAATATCTTCGAGCACAAGGAAGCCTTTTCCAAAAAGGAAGACGCGACCATCTCCTTCCTTGCCGACACCGTTGAGCCGATCTGCCTAGCCTATATCGCCGGTAATTATGGCGAAATGTTCCGGTTTATGGGCGGCCTGCCCACGATCCGAAAATCTGCCGACAAGGCGGAGTGGCGAGCGCAGATGGATCAACTTATTGCGCTTCGTGCTGATGGCACAATCGGCGAGGTGATCGATCTCCTAAAAAACACCCTACGC